>JAZBPS010000204.1:0-24437 GCA_036353375.1 Halieaceae bacterium
CCGGTGCGAGGGGGACGCCCTCAATGACGGTTACCGCCTTGCCACCGCGCCCCTTGGTTTCCTTGCGGATTCGCACAATCCCGTCGCCGCCGTATGCCGGCCGGTTATTCCCGCAGACGCAGCCCGCTACAGGTCGGTGGCACTGGGGACAGAGTCTGCCGCCGTCGGTTGAATACACGGGACGGCTATCGGACGGTTTGCGCAACTTCGGCATGGTGGCTGTGACAGGAAGATAAAAACCCTATGATAGCGCATACGGTTTAGGCCCGTGTTGCTCGCCAAAGCGATTGGGCGTCGGTATGCAGGGGAGCTGCGGGACAGCCCGAAGCAAGCGCGTGAGGTAAGAGAGGACAATGAACAAGGATTCTGATGAGAGTGGTATGCAAGCGCTGCCACGTCTGGCGGCAGAGGTGGCAGAGCTGCAAACGCTGGTCGCGTTTCAGGAGCAGACAATCGCCGAGCTCAATGATGTGTTGTCACAGCAGCATCGGATGCTGGGTGCGATACAGCGCGAGTGGGCGGCGATGAAATCGCTCTACCAGAGCTTGCAGGAAAAAAACCTTAACGAATTGCAGCAGGGTAACGTCGGCGATATCAGCGATACCGCAGAGAAGCCCCCGCACTATTAGGCTGCAGTGGGCTGGGGTGGGTCAGGCGAAGCTGCTGCTTTTCAGCCCAGCTTGGAGACGTCCTCTGCCTGCAGGCCCTTGGGCCCTTCGACCACAGTGAACTCGACCTGCTGGCCCTCGTTCAAGGTTCTGTAACCGTCGCCCTGAATGGATCGAAAATGTACGAAAACATCTTCGGGATTGTCTTCGCCGCGGGTGATAAAACCAAATCCCTTGGCGTTGTTAAACCACTTTACCGTGCCCGTTACACGTTCACTCATACCACGTTACCTCGACATATTTACTGTGTCCCGGTTGCTGACACGTCTTTGTTATTCCAGCACGTGCAGTGCTGAAGCTTCTATGTCGTCATCGAGGTGCAGGCAATCTTGCCCGCATCGCGCCCTGACGCAAATACGGATGGTGGCTGTGGCCGGCTCTTCGGCGGGCTTTGGCCATTTTCTCCGCGTGCCAGCCTGCCCGCAGGCCTGCTTGCACGTTTTACAGCCATCCCGCATTGCTGCAGAAGACAGCTATAGTTTTTCGAGCTGTGTCACCTGTGCGTGAAGTTTGTCCAGTGCGTCCACGTAACCGGACATTTTCTCGCGCTCCTTGTCGACAACCTCGGCGGGAGCCTTGTCGACGAAGGCGGCATTGGCCAGCTTGCCCCTTACCCTTGCCAGATCTTTGTCCAGCTTTTCGATTTCCCGGGCCAGGCGAGCGAGCTCGGCATCCTTGTCGATCAGGCCTGCCATGGGCACGAGAATTTCCAGGTGGTTTACCAGGGCGGCGGACGCCACGGGCGCCTCGTCGCTCTCTGCCAGCAGGCGAACGTCCGACAGCTTCGCCAACTTTTTCAGGTACTGCTCGTTTTGTTCCAGTCGTTTCTTATCAGTATCGTTGCTGTTTCTCAGAAGCACGCTGATTTCCTTGCCCGGCGGGATTGTCATCTCGCCGCGAATCGTGCGCACTGCATCAATAACAGCCTTTAACCATTCTATATCTGAGGTTGCAAAACTGTCTATCAGTTCTTGGTCGAACGCGGGGAAGGACTGCAGCATGATGGTCTCGCCTTCCCGGTCGGCCAGTGGTGCAACGCGCTGCCAGATTTCCTCGGTGATAAATGGCATGAACGGATGCAACAGGCGCAGTGCCGTTTCCAGTACCCGAATAAGCGTGCGTCGGGTTCCTGCCTTTTGCGCGTCACCCGCATGTTCATCCCATAGAACCGGTTTGGACAGCTCCAGGTACCAGTCGCAGTATTCGTTCCAGATAAAGTCGTACAGTGCTTGCGAAGCGTGGTCGAAGCGGTAGTTGTCCAGGGCTTTGCGCACGTCCCGAATGGTCTCCTGCAGGCGGCTGATGATCCAGCGGTCTGCAAGGCTTAGCTCAACGCTTGCATCGCCCTGGCCGCAGTCCTGCGCCTCGCAATTCATCAGCACGTAGCGAGAGGCATTCCAGATCTTGTTGCAGAAGTTGCGAAAACCCTCGATACGGCCGATATCGAATTTGATATCGCGCCCGGTTGAGGCCAGCGAGTAGTAAGTGAAGCGCAGGGCGTCTGTCCCGTAGGCCGCGATACCGTCGGGAAATTCGCTGCGGGTCAGCTTTTCCACCCGTTCGGCCAGTTTGGGTTGCATCATCCCTGTGGTGCGCTTTGCCAGCAGGGAATCAAGATCAATGCCGTCGATCAGGTCTATAGGGTCAAGTACATTGCCCTTGGACTTTGACATTTTCTGGCCGTGGCTGTCTCGCACCAGACCGTGCACATACACGGTGTGGAAGGGCACTTCGCCGCGCAGGTGCAGGGTCATCATGATCATGCGCGCGACCCAGAAAAAGATGATGTCAAAGCCGGTCACCAGCACGCTGGTTGGATGGTAGCGCGCGAGCTCCTCTGTCTCCTCGGGCCAGCCCAGTGTCGAGAACGTCCACAGTGCCGAGGAGAACCAGGTGTCGAGAACATCTTCATCCTGGGTGAGCGGCAGGTCCGCCGACAGGGAGTATTTTTCCCGAACGGTGCTCTCGTCGGCACCAACGTAGTGATTGCCGTCGGCGTCGTACCAGGCGGGAATGCGATGCCCCCACCACAGCTGACGGGAGATACACCAGTCCTGTATGTCGCGCATCCAGGCAAAATACGTGTTTTCCCACTGCCTGGGCACAAACTGAATGTCGCCATTTTCTACGGCGGCAATCGCAGGGGTGGCCAGACGTTTGGCATCGACGTACCACTGGAACGTGAGATAGGGCTCGATGACGACGCCAGAGCGGTCCCCGCGCGGGACTTTCAGAACGTGATCCTCCACGCGCTCCAGCAGATCCAGTGCCTTGAGGTCCTCAACAATACGGTCGCGTGCCTCGAACCGGTCCAGACCGCGGTAGGCTTCCGGAGCCGTGTCGTTGATGGCCGCGTTTTCGGTCAGCACATTGATAATGTCGAGGCTGTGGCGCTGTCCCATCTCCCAGTCGTTGAAATCGTGCGCGGGCGTAATCTTTACGCAGCCGGTGCCAAACTCCCGGTCCACGTAATCGTCGGCAATGATGGGGATGCTGCGGCCGCACAAGGGAAGCTCCACGGTCTGCCCGATGAGCGCGGCGTAGCGTTCGTCGTCAGGGTGTACTGCCACCGCCGTGTCGCCCAGCATCGTCTCCGGTCGTGTGGTGGCCACCACCAGATGGCCTTCACCGCTGCTGAGCGGGTAGCGCAGGTGCCAGAGGAATCCCTTTTCCTCTTCAGCGACAACCTCCAGATCGGAGATGGCCGTGTGCAGGGCGGGGTCCCAGTTCACCAGCCGCTGGCCGCGGTATATGAGTCCCTCTTCGTACAGTCGGATAAAAACTTCCTGTACTGCTTTGGACATTCCTGGGTCCATGGTGAAGCGCTCGCGAGACCAGTCCATCGAACTGCCGAGTCGACGCAGTTGTTGGGTAATGGTGCCGCCTGACTGCTGCTTCCACTCCCAGACCTTTTCAATGAAGGCGTCGCGCCCAAGCTCATGACGATTGCTGCCCTGCGCCTCGAGCTGTCGCTCAACCACCATTTGCGTGGCGATACCGGCGTGGTCCGTACCTACCTGCCAGAGCGTGTCATCGCCGCGCATGCGGTGATAGCGAATCAGCGCATCCATAATGGCTTCCTGAAAGCCATGACCCATGTGCAGGCTTCCTGTCACATTGGGCGGCGGTATCATGATGGAGTAGGGCGTTCCTTCGCCACTGGGTGCAAAGTAGCCAGCATTCTCCCAGTATTCATACCACCGGGATTCGATGTCAGAAGGCTGGAATGTCTTGTCCATGGTGTTCCTGGGGGGTCCCGAAAGGGCGCGGATTATATCAGAGAACCTGTTTGTGCAAGGGATAGCCAAAGTGCTGGTAGCGCTTCCAGGACTCCCTGAGCGGGTCGCGAATACCCGGGTCCTGCACCACAACTTCACAAACACGCTCAAAACGGCCGACAAAGCCCGGCACGGACAGGTCCAGGTTGATCATGATCTCGCGGTGCTGCCCTGGCTCCTCCTCCGGTTCATCGCCCCAGCCAATCGCAACCTGCTGTGCGCTGTCGCTGCCCACCAGGCCATGGGGAATGAAGGCCTGGGGGCGAAAACTCCACAGCAGGGCATCCAGCGATTCGGCCGCTGCCTGGTCGCGCGTGTGGAGGTAGATACGGTGCCCGGCGCGAAAGGCCTTGTCGGTCAGGCGACAGGCAAATTCCGTGCGCCGGGCGACGTCCGTGTCGGGTAGTACGTAGAAATCGACCCGTGTCACGCCAGCTTCACACCCGCCCGGTCCAGCAGCCAGTGGCACAGCAGCCCGACCGGCCTGCCTGTGGCACCCTTGGGTGCACTGTCCCAGGCGGCGCCGGCGATATCCAGGTGAGCCCACTTGAACTTGCCGGCGAAACGGGCGAGGAAGCAGGCTGCGGTAATGGTGCCAGCGCCGGGCCCACCGATGTTGGCCATGTCGGCAAAGGGCGTATCAAGCTGTCGCTGGTAGTCATCCCACAGCGGCAGCCGCCAGGCACGATCAAAACTGCGATGGCCGGCTTCTTCGAGCTGCTGCGCGAGGCTATCGTCGTTGGCCAGCATGCCGGAGGCGGGTGAGCCCAGCGCAACAACGCACGCGCCGGTGAGCGTGGCGATGTCTACCACGGCCGCAGGCTTGAAGCGCTCGGCATAGGTGAGGGTATCGCAAAGCACCAGGCGACCCTCGGCGTCGGTGTTGAGTATTTCGATGGTCTGGCCGGACATGCTGGTCACCACGTCGCCGGGTTTCGTGGCGCTGCCGCTGGGCAGGTTCTCCGAGGCTGCCACCAGGCCCACGACGTTGATCGACAGACCCATCTCCGCGACCGCCTGCATGGTGCCGAAGACGCTGGCGGCACCGCACATGTCGAATTTCATCTCGTCCATCTTGGCGCCGGGCTTGAGGCTGATGCCGCCGGAGTCGAAGGTAATGCCCTTGCCGACCAGTACATACGGTTTGGCAGAGGCCGCGGCACCCTTGTACTGCATGACGATAAGCTTGGCCGGCTGGTCGCTGCCCGCGCTGACAGACAGGAATGAGCCCATGCCCAGCTCCTTCATCTGCTTCTCTTCAACGATGCGGGTGCTGATCTTTCCATACTTGCGTGCCAGCTTGCGCGCTTCGCTGGCAAGGTAGCTGGGCGTGCATATGTTGCCCGGCAGATTGCCAAGCTCCCGGGCGGTGTTGATACCTTCACCTACCTGGCGACCCAGCTTGAGCATGCGATTGGCAGCCGCCGCCGTGGCAGCCTTGCCGAGGTTTACCTGCAGTCTGGTAAGCGCCGGTGCCGGCTTGGGCTTGCTGACGGTCTGGCTGTAGCGATACTCCGCGACGGCGGCCTGTCGGCCCAGCAGTTCACAGAAAGCTGCCGCCGGTGTTTTGTCCCCCAGTAGTTCCTCGGCGTGGAACAGCGCGTCTTTTGCCTTGCAGGCGGTCACCGCCTTGATTGCGGCGCTCACCAGTTTGTTCAACGCGGTCATGTCGAGCTTGCCGCGAGCGCCTGCACCGATCATCAGTACGCGGCGCACGCCTTTGTCGCTGCCGGTGTGCAGCATCAGCGTCTGCCCTGTTTCGCCGCTGATCTCCCCGGCTTTGACGGCTGCCGTCAAGAGACCATCCGTCTGTTTGTCGATCTGCTTCGCAGCGGTGCTCAGTTGCTTCTTCGCGAACACCGGGACGATGGCGCAACTGCTGGCGGCTTTACTGGCGTCGGTGATGGTCTTGGCGGAAATTTCCATGGAATAAGGGTCCCTGCAGTGAAAAGCGTGATTTTATGCTGAATTGGCCGCGGCTGCGACCGATGGTGGCTTGCGGGTGCTATTTTTTCGGCTTCTTCGGCAGCAGTTCCAGCCGCGTACCTGACAGGCGGTCGTGCCAGCTCAGCCCCTCGCGATCTATCATGCACCAGAGGTATCCAAGCCCCGCGGGAGCAAGAGACAGCGCCGCGCCCGCGCAGCGCAGCAGAGACTGTCGCAGGCTGATGGTACTGTGGGCGTCATTCACCAGCCGTATGCGCCAGGCCTGCATTCCAAGGCTCTGTCCACGCAGGCGCCAGAAGTAGGTGTAGAAACCCGTGATACAGAGTGCCGCCATCGCCTGTACGAGTAGCGGAGGCAGTGTGGCGCTGTAGTCACCGTTACCGCTGTCGCCGGTGATCGCAACGCCTATCGCCGTGGCCATCGCCACCACGCCCATGATCAGCGGGATAATCAGCAGGCTGTCGTAGATTATCGCGGCAATGCGTCGCGGCAGGCCGGGCGTTGACACTGGCGAGTGTTCAGTTCTTGTGTGGGCGGATTTTGCTGCTTGGCTCATAGTGCTGGCGTGGTACATTCTGACGATGGATGTATTGCTGGTTGAAGACGACAAAAGCGTAGCGAAGTATATCTGCGACGGGCTGCGCAGTGCAGGTGTGCAGGTCAATTGGGCGGATGACGGTGACGCGGGTCTGGCGTGCGCGCGCCGCGGCCACTACGACGTGATGGTGGTGGATCGTATGCTGCCTGGCATAGACGGTCTGTCGCTGGTGCGTACCCTGCGAGCCGAGGGAAACGGGACGCCCATCCTGATTCTGAGCGCGCTGGGGGAGGTGGACGATCGTGTAGGTGGGCTGCAGGCCGGCGCGGACGACTATCTCGGCAAACCATTTGCCTTTGCTGAGCTGGAGGCGCGACTGGAAGTGCTGGCCCGTCGCGGTGGTGACAACGCCGCCCCGACAGAGCTTTCAGTCGGCGACCTGAACATGGACCTGCTTGCACAGGCAGTCACCCGTAGTGGCAAACCAATACGGTTGCAGCCCCGGGAATACAAGCTGCTGGAGTTTCTGCTGCGCAATGCGGGACAGGTGGTGACACGCGCCATGCTGCTGGAACACGTCTGGGGTTATCACTTTGACCCGCAGACCAACGTGATTGATGTCCATATCAGTCGTCTGCGCCAGAAGATTGATCGTGAGTTTGATGAGCCATTGCTGCACACGGTGCGCGGCGCCGGCTACAGGCTGGCGCCCGGGGGGCAGGACTCCCGGTGAAACTGCGCAGCATCCTGACAAGCTTCACGTTTCGTTTCATGCTGCTCTACGTCACGGCACTGAGCGTCGCCGTGTTCGTCATCATGGCCATCCTTTATGGTGCCTTTACCTACGGTTACTTCGATCAGCTTCAGGAAGCTGTGGTCGACGAGCTGAGCACGGTGCAGCTTGTCTACGCGGGGCAGGGCCTGGCGGGCGTTGAGCAATACCTCGAAGACAGCGCCGCCGGCGACGGGCGCCGTTTCCAGTATCTGCTGACAGATCCACAGTACAACAAGCTCGCCGGCACGCTGCGCAGTTGGCCAGAGTTCCGCGAAATCGGCGATGGCTGGATTTCCTTCGGGCTTAACCTGACCGGGCTGGACGGACAGGGGAACCAGGAGTTGATGGGCCGTCCGCTGACCCTGGATGACGGCAGCCACCTGCTGGCGGCTCTGCGCTACAACGACGTTCTGGAATCCGCGCAGCTGGTGTTCAAGACGCTGGTGCGCACCATGATCGCCACAGTGCTGCTGGGCATCATAGGTGGATTTTTTGCAGCCGCCAGTACCCTGCGCCGCATCGAGGTGATTAACGAGGGCATCGACAAGATTGTGCACGGTGACTTGTCACAGCGCATTCCGGTGGGTGATTCCGTGGGCAACGTGCGGCTGCTGATCGAGAACTTCAACGGGATGCTGGACCAGACCGAGTCGCTGATGCAGGGCGTGCGTACCGTATCGGACAACATCGCCCACGACCTGCGAACGCCGCTGACGCGCATTCGCAACAGTCTCTCACAGCTGGCCCAGGGCAATGATGAGCGCGATGATGCTGAGATCAACGCCATCATCGATGAGTGTGACGCCTTGCTGAAAACCTTCAATGCGCTGCTGCGCATCGCGCAGTTGGAAGCCGGCAATCGCATACAAGTGTTTTCCAGTATCGATATGGCGGCACTGGTTGCAGATGTAGTGGACCTGTACGAACCCCTGGCGCAGGAGAAGGACATCACCTTGACCCTGAACTGCGCCGCCGGCGTGGGTTGCGACGGGGACCGGGACCTGGTGTTCCAGATGTTGGCCAACCTGTTGGACAACGCGGTGAAGTACACGCCGCAGGGTGGTCGGATCGACGTTGAGCTTTGGGCTGACGAGCAGGGATATCCCTGCCTGGCCGTGTCAGACTCGGGGCCGGGGGTACCGGAGACAGATCGTGAAAACGTGTTCCAGCGTTTTTTCCGGCTGGAGTCCAGCCGCAGCCAGCAGCCCGGTAACGGTCTGGGTCTCAGCCTGGTTAAAGCGGTTGTGAAGCTGCATCGAGGCGTTATCCAGTTACTGGATAATCAACCTGGCTTGCGAGTCGAGGTACGACTGGGCTAGGCGCGGAACGCCCGTCAGTTTTCCAGCGACAGGTGGTCGGTACTGGGGGCCTTGGCCTCGTCGCGTTTGCGGTATTGTGCCTCCAGCACATCGCTGCCCTCAGGGGCAAGATTCAGGCCGCTGGTGTCTACACTCACTGGCGCAACATTGCTTTCCAGGTGGGGTATGCTCTCGCCCACGTCCCCCATGCTGAGATGACTGGTGTCCGGATTCACAGCCGCCACGGCCTGTTCCAGGTGTGGGATGCTTTCTCCCACCTCGCCCATGCTGAGATGGCTGACGTCGGGTGCGGGTGGCGCCGCGTTGACGACAGGCTCAGGCTCGGCGAACTCGGGCGCAAGGTGAATTGCGCTGGTGTCGATATCCAGCTCTTCCACTGCCTCACGCTCGTCGTCCCGCAACACGTCGCTGCCCGCAGGTGCCAGGCTGAAGTCGCCGTCTGTTTCCATTGCGGGCGCTGCCTGGCTGGCGGGGGTGGGCGCAGGGGCGGACGGCTGCTCAGCACGCTGCTCAGGCTCTGCCTCTCCGGTCAGGGCGGCCAGTCGTTCGGCCATGCTGAGCGGCTTTTCCGGCTGCTCGGCGTCAGGCCTGGCCGGCGGCGGTGCTTTTGCGGCGTCGCCTTGATCCGCTTTATGCAGGCGCACCAGGGCTATCGCGCCTGCTTTCTGCATGGCGGCCTTGTATTTGATGGCCGCCGGCTTGTCGATACCGCGCTTAATCATTTGCGGTTTGCCGGAGAACAGCTTGGCGAGGGTCTGCTCATTGGCCTTGAACAGGCGGGCGATATTCTGCTGCACCTGTTCGGGCGCGAAGCCCTCAACGATGCCGCCAGCAAACAGTATGTCGTAGCGTTCGTCCATGGGGCCAGTATATGCCCCACGGGCAGGGCGCAACAATGGCAGCGTGTTCTGCTACTATTCCTCGCCCGCAGGCAGGATACGCCCAGAGATGACGGCTGCTGTACAAGACGAAAGGGTTCCCACCCGCTATCTGGTGTCGCTGCTGAGGCTGGTGCCACGCGCGCAGCGCGATGCCCTGCGCGAACGCACCGGGCTGGGCTTCGACCCTGAGGACTCCGGGCATCCGCACTGGCGACCGGAGGTCAGCGCCATGCAGTACAGTCGCCTCTACCAGCGCGTTCTGGGCACAATCGCCGACGAGAGTTTTGGCCTGCAGCCAGGGCAGGAAGTGGCGCCAGGAGCGTTTCGCATGATGTGCTACTGCGTGATGTCCTGCGACAACCTGGGGCGCGCCATACAGCGAGCCTCGGAGTTTTACCGTACGCTGTATCCGGAACAGAAGTCTCTATATACGAATTTTTCGGAGGCCAGCGCCAGGGTGGGCTACCGGGAAGCGCTGGCGCCGGGCGAGTCCCGAGTGGACGTTCTTGATGCCTATGCCCTGTCGGCCTGGCACCGGTTCTTTGGTTGGCTCACCGGACGCCCGTTGGCGTTGCAGCGCGTTGATTTCGTGGGTGAGGCGCCTGACAGGCCCGACAAGTACCAGGCCCTGTTTGCCTGTCCGGTCTATTTCCGGCAGCCGGCCAATCTCATGTACTTCGACAGCAGCTACCTGCGACTGCCCGTAGTACACACGGAACAGTCGGTGGATGAGTTTTTGCGTACCGCGCCTTATCAGCTGCTTACCATGACCCGCGAGCGCTACGATCGCAGCCTGGTCACCCGGGTCAGGGCGATGATCGGCCACGACTTCAGCGAAGGTTTTCCCAGCTTCGACAGCATCAGTCGGGCCCTGAATATGTCCGCGCCCACCCTGCGACGCCGGTTGAAACGGGAAGGCACAACGTTCCAGCAGCTGAAGGATGATTGTCGGCGCGAGGCGGCCTGCGCCTACCTGAAGCAGCCAGACCTGCCGGTATCAGCCATAGCCATCCATCTGGGCTTTACCGACCCCAGCGCCTTTCACCGCTCTTTCAAAAAGTGGCTGGGCGTCACCCCCGGCGCCTACAGGGCGCAGGCCATGGCCGAGGCGGCGGCCCCGGGCGTATAATGCCCGCATGAGCATTCAGAGCATCATAGAGCAGAAACTGGTCGCAGCACTCTTGCCCGCTCACCTCGAAGTGGAGAACGAGAGCCACCAGCACAGCGTGCCGCCCAACTCGGAAACACATTTCAAGGTGGTGGTGGTTGCCGATGCCTTCGATGGCAGGCGCAAGGTCGCCAGGCACCAGGCGATTTACGGGCTGCTGGCGGATGAGCTAGCGGGCCCGGTCCACGCGCTGGCACTGCATACCTACACCCCTGACGAATGGACGCAGCGCCTTGGAGAGGCCCCGCTGTCTCCGCAGTGCCTCGGCGGAAGCAAGGCCGAAAGCGGGAGCTAGGACGTGTCCTCAGACCTGGAGAGTGACGGCCCAGTCGTTGTCGCAGCGCTGTACAAATTCGTCAGCCTGCCCGACTTCCGCAGGCTGCGCGAGCCGCTGCTGGACGCCTGCCTCGCAGCCGGCACCCGCGGCACCCTGCTGCTGGCGGAGGAGGGGATCAACGGCACGATAGCCGGCAGCGCTGAAGCGATCGACCGGGTGCTGGCGTACCTGCGCAGCGACTCCCGCCTGGCGGATCTCGATTGCAAAATCTCTCGCGACCAGCAGATTCCTTTCCACCGCATGAAGGTAAAGCTCAAACGCGAGATCGTGACGCTGGGCGAACCGGGAATCGATCCGAACCGGCAGGTGGGCCAGTACGTCAGGCCCAGCGACTGGAATCGGCTCATCGAAGACCCGGAGGTGCTTTTGATCGACACGCGTAATGACTACGAGGTGGCGATAGGCAGTTTCCAGGGCGCCATCGACCCGAAGACAACGAACTTTCGCGAGTTCCCCGACTACGTTCGCAGAAATTTTGACCCGCAGCGTCACAGGAAAGTCGCCATGTTCTGTACCGGTGGCATACGCTGTGAGAAGGCCTCTGCCTTCATGCTCCGGGAAGGCTTTGAGGAGGTCTACCACCTGCAGGGCGGCATTCTCAAATACCTTGAGGAAGTCCCTCCGGAGCAGAGTCTCTGGCAGGGAGAGTGTTTCGTATTCGACAATCGGGTCGCGGTTGATCATCAGCTCCGGCGGGGCAGCTACGACCAGTGCTACGGTTGCCGCCATCCAATCACCGCGTCGGAAAAGGCCTCGCCCTTGTATATGAAGGGGGTGTGTTGTCCGCACTGCCACGACCGCCTGACAGAGGACCAGAAGGCGCGTTTTGCCGAGCGACACAAGCAGGTGGAGCTGGCGAAAGCCCGGAACCAGCAACACATCGGCAGCCCACAGCCCGCGCCAGACCGGGCCGTCGCCGACTCCGGCAGCGAGGCCTGAGTGCCAAGCTGCGGTGAAGTCCTGGTGCGCCTGCTGGAGCGGTACCAGGTCGATACCGTATTCGGCGTCCCGGGCAACCATACGGTGCAGCTCTATCGCGGCCTGGCGGCATCATGCATACGCCATGTCTCCCCGCGACATGAGCAGGGCGCTGCCTTCATGGCCGACGGCTATGCCCGGGCCAGTGGTCGACCGGGTGTCTGCTTCCTGATTTCAGGCCCGGGCCTGACCAACGCATCGACGGCGATGATGCAGGCGTTGGCAGACTCCGTGCCAATGCTGGTGATCACTGCGGTTGCCGCGCGCAGGGATCTGGGTATGGGCCAGGGCCGGTTACACGAGTTGCCGGACCAGCGCGGCCTGGCCAGTCAGTTGACGCGCTTCAGTCATACCCTGATGGATCCCAGGGACCTGCCAAAGGTGCTGGCCCGCGCATTCGCGGTGTTCAGCAGCCAGCGACCCGGCCCGGTACATATTGAATTGCCGCTGGATGTGATTACTGCGCCTTGCGATGACAGGGTTGTCGACCCCTGGCCGCAGCCGTCGCCGCCGGCGCCGGCGCCGGCGAGCCTCGCCGACGCCAGTGCGTTGTTGCAGGCGGCGAAACGGCCCGTATTGATGCTGGGCGGGGGCGCGGTGGCGGCGTCGGGTGCCGCTGTGGCGGTGGCAGAAATCCTTGACGCACCGGTATTTAACACCGTCAATGCCAAGGGTGTCGTGCCCGCGTCCCATCCGCTGGCGGTGGGCGCGAGCCCGTCACTGGCGCCGGTACGGGAGGCCCTGGCAGCGGCCGATGTGGTGCTGGCAGTGGGCACGGAGTGGGGCGAGACCGACTATGACATGCTGTTCCAGGGCGATATTGCGCTCTCCGGGCAGCTCATCCGGGTGGATATCGATGCGGCCCAGCTCGCTCGTAATCAGCGGCCGGCGCTGGCGATCGTCAGCGATGCGGCGCTGTTTCTTGAGGCGCTGGCTGCGCTCATGACCTATCGCGACCGCGGTGGCGCGCGCCGGGCGGCTGCACTGCGAGCCGCTATTGCCGGGCATGAGCACGTGCATGGTGAGTTCGCGCAGGTGTTTGCAGCGATGCGCCGCGCGGTGCCGGAGTTGTTGCTGGTAGGGGACTCCACGCTGCCGACGTATTACGCGGTCTGGCAGTATGAGTGTGAAAGCCCCCGGCGTTATTTTCACTCGGCTACCGGGGGCGGCACCCTGGGTTACGCGATCCCCGCAAGTTTCGGCGCCAGGCTGGCACAGCCGGATCTGCCGGTGGCGGCGCTGATCGGTGACGGGTCTGCCCAGTTCACCCTGCCGGAACTGGCGGCGGGGGTCGAGCTGGGCCTGCCGGTCGCAGTGATGATCTGGAATAACGGCGGCTATGGCGAAATCAGGAACGGGATGCTGGCGGCCGGCGTCACGCCCGTGGGCGTGGATCTCTACACCCCGGACCTGCTGCGCGCGTCGGCGGCACTGGGCTGCCACACCGCATCTCCCGAAGGGCTGGAGGAATTGTCGGGCGTGTTGGCATCCGCGGTACAGCGCGATCGGCCCACGGTGATTGAGTTACAGCAAAAGCGTTTCCTTACCACGGCAGCAGGCCAGTGGTACTGACCGCCTGAGCGCACCGCAAAAAAAAACCCCGCTGTTGCCAGCGGGGCTTTTTTGTATGGAAGCTTCTTCTCCTAGAAGAAGTTGTATACCAGCTCGGCACCGTAACGAATACCGGGTGTAAGCGGTGAGAAGGTGCCGCCCAGGGGCACGCCGCCGATGTCTGCCGGCAACTGGGTGTCGCCACCGAAGTTGGTTTCATCCAGCAGGTTGCGGCCGTAGATGCCGATCTGCCAGTGACCATCGTTGGAGTAGAAATCGATGCCTGCATCCAGCATGGTCAGGTCGTCGACAAAACCGCGGTTGTCGTCCGTGTAGGCGAACTCGTCACGGTAGGAGTAGGTGATGCGCGAGGTCATATAACCCCAGCTACCCAGCTCCAGATCGTGGGTTAGGCCCAGGCTGTAGGTCAGCTCGGGTGCCCGCGGGATGTCGAGATCTTCATCGCGACCATCGATCACGCCGTCGTTGCTGATGTCCTCACGGACTTCGTCGTACTCGGCTTCCAGGTAGCCGATAGACGCCAGCAGCAACAGGTTGTCGGTCAGCGAGAAGGTACCGTCTGCCTCGAAGCCCATAATGGTGGCGTCGGCCGTGTTGCGCACCAGCTGGATCAGGCCGACAGGGCCGGGCAGGTTCAGCTCACGCTGCATGTCGCTGATCTCGTTGTAGAACACAGCGGCATTCAGGCGGCCCCAGCTATGGGTCGACTTGTAGCCGATTTCATAGTTGTTGACCTCTTCCTCGTCAAACGGCCCGGGCGTATCCAGCGGGTTGAACGAGGTGTTGCGCAGGTTGTAGCCGCCGGAGCGATAGCCGCGGGTCCAGTGACCGTAGATGCGGGAGGTGTCACTCAGGTGATAGGTCGCACCCAGCTTCGGTGCCCAGTTGTCCCAGCTCTCGTCGTCGACAAAGTCAAAGGGACAGGCCGGCCCGTTAACAATGTTGCACTCGCTGATATTGGGGAACTGGCTGATGTTCTGGCTGAGGCTGGCGATCTGCGCCTCCTTCTCTTCAGAGCTGTAGTTGACACCTGCGGTCAGGGTCCAGCTCTCGTTCAGGTCGTAGTCAACGGACGCGAACACGGTGTAGGTTTCCACGTTGTAGAGACCACCACCATCCAGCGCGAGAGCCGGTGAATCAAAGATCCCCAGCGGGTTCAGCGCGGCGCCCGCCAGCTCGCGACGTTCGTGGTATTCAATCTCGTTGTCGAAGTAGAACACACCGGTGGTCACATTCAGGTTGTCATTGAACGTGCCGTTGTAGCGAAGCTCAAAGCTGGTTTGTTCCGCGGTCAGGTTGCTGGGTGAGTGGAAGGCCCAGACAGGCTGTGAATCGATATCGCCCAGCGCGTCCTGCTCGTTGTCACGCCAGCCGAAGATGGCCGTAATGTTACCTTCGCCAAAATCCACCGCCTGGTCGTACTGGATGCTCAGGAAGTTGGTCTCGGTTTTCAGGAAACCGACTTCGTCAATAGAAACGCCAAAGTCGTCACGGTCGAAGCTCACTGGCGCGGTCAGGCCGCTGCCGTTGGTGTGGTTCTGGGCAATCGGGCCGTCACCATCGGTGTCCTGGTACTCATAGCGCACCACCAGCTCCGAGCTGTCGCTGGGGTTCCACACGACCGTACCGCGGGCCATGATCTGTTCCTGGGCACGGACGTCGTCGCCGGTGAACTCATTTTCCAGCTGTCCCTCGTCGTCGTTGTAGTGCAGCACCAGTCGCGCGCCGAGGTTATCCGTGATGGGGCCGCCGATGGCGCCCTGCACGTAGGTGTTGTAGCCGCCGATATCGCCGGTATCCACGGCGGTGCGGAAGGTGGCCTCAAACTCATCGCCCGGCTTTTTGGTATTGAGCAGGATCGCGCCGCCGGTCACGTTGCGGCCGAACAGCGTGCCCTGGGGGCCGCGCAGCACTTCGATACTTTCCATATCGAACAGGTCGAGAATAATGCCGTTGTTCAAACCCATATAGACGCCGTTAACGAAGACGCCCACGGTCGGGTCAATCGAGGGGATGGAGCTGTTGATGCCCAGGCCCCGTATCGAGAAGTTTGCAGTGCCGCGGCTGGTGCCGATGTCTTCCAGCGATACGTTGGGCATGCCCACCGCCATGTTGGTGAGATCGCGAACCTTGAGGGCTTCCAACTGGTCGGAGCTAAACGCGGAAACAGACAGCGGAACCTCCTGCGCACCTTCCTCGCGCTTACGCGCCGTGACAACGACTTCTTCAAGCAGGGCCGAGGTGCCGCCGCGGCGGTTGTCCTGGGCCTGCACGGCGCTGCTCATGACGGCGCCGCTGGTGAGTGCGACAGCGATTGCGAGCGGGCGCAGGGCTGCGGGGTTACGTGAGATTATTCTAGACATGGTGGTGTCCTACCTCTGTGGGTTGTTATGGAATCAAACTATTTCGTGAGAGGAACATTGCCCGCGCGTTTTTTGTTTTATCGCAGGTGGTGTTCGCCACACGCCATGCTTGTGTACAAGCATTACTACCTGAAGCTACAGCCTTGTTTTTATTGATCTTATGTGCGGAAGGATAACCAACCCGCGGTCACAAATATTGTGACATTTTCACGTGAAGAACCACGCCTGCCAAACGTTGCAGTGCCCCGGTCTGGCAAGGCGCGGCATAATAGCAGCATTAATGCCGTACGGGGAACACGTTATGACCAGCCAAACCGCTCGCGCCGACAGGGTAACGCTGCTGCGGGCACTGCGCCGTCTGTTCTGGTTCCAGCTGAAGTTGGCGCTGGACGCACTGCGGGACCTGCTGTTCAGCCCGGTCAGTTTTGTCGCCTTTTTCCTGGATGTCCTGTTCAGGCCCGAGCGCAGCCGCAGCTTCACCCACAGGCTCATGGCGCTGGGGCGCCGCTCCGACCGGCTGATCAACCTGTTTGAGGAATACAGTGACGCCGGCGATTACACCGTGGATCGCACGTTTGCCGAAGTGGAAAGCGCGGTTTTGCGCGCTGCGGAACAACGTGCCGCGGGCAACAGCGAGGGAGGTGCGGCTAGTCGTCCGCCCGAAGGGCCCGAACCGCGCTGAAAAAAGCGCGGCCCGGCACAAAATAGGTGCGGGTCTCGCTGTCCCCCCGGGAAATTACGCCTACCACGTTACCTCCTGCCAGCACCGGACCGCCCGAAGCGCCCTGGAACGTGACACAGTCTGTGCTGAACTGGCCGCTATCCGCCGCCAGCACGCCGCAGGCGTCCTGCCAGGTGAGTCTCGTTCCCCCGGCCCCCAGCCCGTCGTCCCGCGCGTAGCCTGCAATCATCACGGGGGTAGCTTGCAGGGCGGTTGGCTGACTGACCAGCAGCGGCGCGACCCCGGTCAGGGGACGGGCCAGTCGCAACAATGCCCAGTCGGCGTGCATACCGCCGCCGGATGCCGCAAGTCGCGCTGGCACGCGCTCAGGTCGGGGCGACAGTGGCAGGATAAACACCGGGTCTCGGCTCAAGTCCTCGTAGTGGCTCATGCAGTGCCAGGCGGTGAGCACAAGGCGCGCGCTGACCAGCGTGGCCGAACAGTGTTCGTCGCGCTGGCGGCGACGGCCATCGACACGGTCGTGCCCGGGTACCGTGAGCCTGCCAATGGCGCGCAGGGACGCGGGCGCATCTGCTGCGTAAATCCGGCGTTCGGACGCCTGGGTCACCGGGGCCGGCGGCAGGACGAGCGCAAGGCTGTGCAGGACCAGCAGTTGAATCAGTATGTTCCGCATATCGATAAGGCAGTAGCAGCGCGGCAGACCGTTTTGTCGGCCAATATTGTGCTGCAATGGCGTCGCGCTCCGGCTAACATGAGGACGTTATTCCGGGAGAGTACTATGAGCCGCGTCATCTACCCAATCACCAACCTGGCCGCCACGGAACAGCTCGTTATCACGCGGGGCGAGGGCGCCTACGTCTACGACAATCACGGCAAGCAATATCTTGAGGGAATGGCGGGCCTCTGGTGCACGGCGCTGGGCTACGGTAACGAGGAAATTGCCGAAACCGCGGCCCGCCAGATGCGGGAGCTCGCGTTCTCCCATATGTTCGGCGGCAAGACCCACCCCGCAGCCATAGAGCTCGCCGACAAGCTCGCGGCGATGGTGCCCGTGGACGACGCCCACATATTCTTTGGCAACTCCGGCTCCGACGCCAACGACAGCCTTTACAAGCTGCTGCGCTTCTACAACAACGCCGTGGGGCGTACCGGCAAATTCAAGGTTATCGCGCGGGAGCGCGGCTACCATGGTGTTACCGTGGCTGCGGCTTCGCTCACCGGTCTGCCGGTGATGCACTCCCACTTCAGCCTTCCCTTTGAGGCCCTGGGTGTATTGCGCACGGGCTCACCACACTTCTACCGCGATGGCCTGCCGGGTGAGAGCGAGGCGGAGTTCGTGCAGCGTCGTGCCGATGAGCTGGAGGCGCTGATCCTGGCAGAGGGCCCGGAGACTATCGCCGCCTTTATCGCGGAGCCGGTAAACGGTGCCGGTGGTGTGGTGGTGCCGCCGGCAGGCTATTTCGAGAAAATCCAGGCGGTACTGGCGAAGTACGACATTCTGATGTGGGATGACGAGGTTATCTGCGGCTTCGGGCGCACCGGCGCCGATTTCGGGGCCACAACCTTTAACATCAAGCCGCAGCTGATGACGCTGGCCAAGGCCTTGTCCTCTGCCTACATCCCGATCAGTGCGGCGGTGGTGACGGGCGATATGTACGAGGCTATGGTGGAACCCAGCGCGCAAGTCGGTGTGTTCGGTCACGGGTATACCTACAGTGGCCACCCGGTTGCCTGTGCCGTGGCGTCGAAAGTGCTGGATATCTATGCCCGGGAAAACCTGTTCGCGCGCGCCCAGGAGATCGGCACGTATTTACAGGGCCGGCTTGCAGAATTTGCCGGGCATCCGCTGGTCGGCGAAGTGCGGGGCGTGGGCATGATCGCGGCACTGGAGCTGGTGGCCAACAAGGACACCCGCCAGCCCTTCGAGGGGCTGGGAGTGGGCACGTATGCGGCGATGCGCTGCCAGGACAATGGACTGCTGGTGCGGGCCATGGCGGGGAACGCCCTGGCGTTATGCCCGCCCCTGATCATTGAGCGTGAGCAGGTCGATGAGATTGTGGACAAACTGGGTCGCGCGCTGGACGCGACGCTGGAGCACGTGATCAGCGAATCCCTGATGGTGGCATGAGAGCGGCTGGCCCGCTCCCACTGTTGTTCTCCCGGCAGATCCTCCGGCGGGGTATGGCTTGCCCCTGATCCCCGCAGATCAGCACCTTGCGGTGATGGCAGCCCTGTTTGGTATCGCCGGGCTGGGCTTCCTGGGGGAAAAGACGCGGCTGGGGGCGCATCTTACCGGCGCCGTGATTGCGATTCTGCTCGCTATCGTGGCCGCCAATCTGAAGCTTATTCCCCACAGCGCGCCCGCCTACGATTTCGTTTTTGTCTACATGGTGCCGGTACTTATTCCGCTGTTCCTGTTCCAGGCAGATCTGCGTCGCATGGTGTTTGAAACCGGCAGGACCTCTCTGGCTTTCTTGCTGGCCTCCGCGGGTACCGTGGTCGGTGTGACGCTCGCGGTGCTGCTGCTGGATCTGGAGGGCCTGGCGGCGGCATCGACGGTGCCGGCGGGTGAGCGCGAGGCGGCGATTGCCGGACTGTTTGCGTCAACCTACATCGGTGGGTCGGTCAACTACGCGGCCCTGGGCGATATTACCGGCTTGTCCAGCGATGCCTCCTTTTTCTCGGCGGCCACCGCTGCGGATAGCCTGTTCAGTGCACTTTACCTTGGTTTGCTGGCCCTGCTGCCCGGTTGGCGCTGGCTGGCCCGTCGTTTCCCGCAACAGGATCACAGCGATGCTCCAGGCGGGGAGGCGCCCACCGCCATCAGCGCCATGTCCCTGACCCTGGGGCTGGCAACGGCGCTGGCAGTGGTCGCGGCCAGCGACGCGCTGGTTGTGGCACTGGGGCTGCCGGACTGGCGCTATGTGATTATCTCGGGTCTTACCCTGGCCCTGGCCAGTACCGTGCCCGATCTTGCGCGTCGACTGGCCGGCAGTTTTGAGTTGGGCGTGGGGTTGTCCTTTGTGTTCTTTGCCGCCATCGCAGCGGGCGCGGACGTGGTGGCCATGGTGGAGGTGGCGCCGCAGTTGAGCCTGATGGTGTTCATTCTGCTGGCGGTGCACGCGCTGGTGACCTTCGGTCTCGGCACCCTGTTCCGGCTGACGCTGCCGGAGCTGATTACAGCATCCAACGCCGCCGTGCTGGGCGCGACCACGGCGCCGGCACTGGCGGCGACCCGGGGCTGGACCGCGCTGGTCACGCCAGGGGTGTTGGCCGGCGTACTGGGCTATGCACTCGGCACATTCATCGGCACGGCCCTGTTCAAATTCTGGCCCTGGTAGAGAGGCCGCGCGGCTTCAATCAATAGCCGCGCTTGAAATCCACGATGAAGCGCAAGGGTTGACCCTCGCGATAGCGCAGGTAGTTGTCCCGCAACACGTCGAGGATAGCGTCAGCCGGCGTCGGCGCTGCCGTATGGCTGGTGATTGTCAGCCCCGGTACCGCCCACAACGGATCGTCCTGGGGCAGGGGTTCCCGCTCGAGAACATCCAGCACGGCGTGGCGTAGCTGCCCCTCGGCGAGGGAGTCCAGCAGGTCGGGCAGGCGTACGGCACTGCCGCGCCCTGCGTTGATCAGGATGGCTCCCCGGCGCAGTCCAGACAGCAGCGCTGCGTCGACCACACCCCGCGTGGCGGGGGTGTCCGGCAGCAGCCCCAGCAGGTAGTCAAGGTCCTGCGCAAAGCGCTGTTTGTGCGCCATGGAATAGCAGTGCGCAAAACCCTGGACGTGGCGGCCGTCGGAATTGAGCCCGAAAACCGTTACCCCCAGGGCAGCGGCCGCGGCGGCGACCGCGCAGCCTATTGAACCCGTGCCCAGGATGCCGAGCCGCTTGCCGGCCAGGGTCCCTCCGGCCTCCGGCCACCAGCCGTGGCTGGCATGGTGCTCAGGTATGTTTCGCTCCAGCGCCAGCAACCAGCCCAGCACATATTCCGACATCGCCTGGCCGAAGATGCCTTTCACACCGGTCAGGCAGTAGTCATCGCGGCCTGCGTCAATCAGCGGTGTGACGCCCGCCCAGCTGGATTGCAGCCAGCGCAGCCGGCTGCAGTGTGGCAGCAGCGGCGCCAGCAGGTCCGGCGCGCCGAACAATACTTCCGCGCTGTCCGCATGGGGCAGGGCCTCGTTTGTGCTGCCCGCAAAGTGCAGGGAAGCGCCGGGCAGGGGCGTTGTTGCCAGGGCCTGTTCATAGGCCGCCGCCTGCCTGGAAACTACCAGAACCTGGGTCATGTGTTTCAAGTATCCATACCATGCGGCGCGGGGCCCTTTCCCCCGCCGGCAAGTCTGCAGATACTAGGGTATAGCGCGACAAGAGTGGAGACTGCTGTGGAGGCTGTATGGGTTTGATGAAGGACAGGGTCGTGGTGGTGACTGGCGCCAGCCGTGGCGCGGGTAAAGGCATCGCGTGTGCCCTTGGTGCGACCGGCGCGACGGTTTACGTCACCGGACGCTCCCGGCGGGAAGGTGATGCCGCGCTGCCCGGGACGGTCTCGGCGACCGCCGACGCGGTCAGCGCGGCTGGCGGCACCGGTATACCGGTGTACTGTGATCACGCCAGCGACGACGAGGTCGCGGCGCTGTTCGAGCAGGTACGGGACGAGCAGGGCAGGCTGGATATTCTGGTCAATAACGCTACCGCGCTGCCGGACGCGATAACCACGCCCGGGCCCTTCTGGGAGAAGCCGCTGGACATGACTTGCCTGTTCGATGTGGGCATGCGGTCGCATTACGTTGCTGCCTGGTACGCAGCGCCGCTGTTGCTGGCTGCCGGCGCCGGCCTGATTGTGAATACCTCGTCCTTCGGTGGGCGCATCTACATGCACGGGCCCGCCTACGGGGCGGGCAAGGCCGCGGTCGACAAGATGTCCCATGACATGGCCTATGACTTCCGGCCTCACAACGTGGCCGTGGTGTCGCTGTGGATGGGTCTGCTGCTCACCGAGCGCACCCGGGCGGTGTTTGACGCGCAGCCGGATATGTACAGCGAGTTGGCGGCCACCGCGGAAACGCCGGAATTCACCGGCTGGATCATTGATGCACTGGCCCGTGATCCCAACCTGATGGACAAGTCAGGCAAGGTGATGATCGGTGCCGAGCTGGCAGAAGCCTACGGCGTGAAGGACAGTGACGGCCGGCAACCGCCCTCTCACAGGGCGTTTTTTGGCGAGCCCACCGCGTTCGGCGATGCCGTGGTGGAATAAAAATATTAAAGTGGTAGATTATATTTACTATATAAATAACTGATTTTAATAAATAAAAATAAAATAACCCAAACGAGTGATGTGGGGCTTGCACGGCCGCGCTGTAATTCGGTGCATCGGGGTTCCAATGTGGAGAGATAATAATGACAGCTCATCAACCTATTCCTGTCGATAGCATGTACGGCCTGGGGTCGCCCAGGGCACAGCAACTGCTGGAAGCTGCCCGCGCACTGCAACCGGTATTGCGCGAGCGCCGCGCCCAGTGTCGCGCCGACCGCAAGGTACCGGAGGAAACCATCCGGGATTTCCAGGAGGCCGGCTTCTTCAAGATCCTGCAGGCAGAGCAATACGGCGGCTACGCCATGGACCCGCAGGTGTTTTACGCCGTGGGCCTGGAGATCGCCCGCGCCTGCATGTCCAGTGCCTGGGTTCTGGGCGTGGTTGCGGTGCACAACTGGCAGCTTGCGCTGTTTGATGACCAGGCCGCGAAAGACGTGTGGGGTGAAGACCCATCAGTGCTTATCTCGTCGAGCTATGCGCCGGTGGGTAAAGTGACACCGGTTGAGGGCGGCTATCGGCTGAGCGGACGCTGGAGCTTCTCCAGCGGGTGCGAACACTGCAAGTGGGTGTTCGTGGGCGCTGTAGTGCCCACGGAAGATGAACCCTTCAACATGCAGAACTACCGCACATTCCTGGTGCCGATTGAGGACTACGAGATCGTCGATAACTGGGATGTGGTCGGATTGCAAGGCACTGGCAGCCACGATGTGGTCATCGACGATGTGTTCGTGCCGGAGCATCGCACGCACAAGGTCATTGACGGCTTCAACTGCGACAATCCGGGTAACGCCGTGAATACCGCGCCCCTGTTCCGGATGCCGTTCATGCAGGTCTTCGTGCGGGCCGTGTGTACCGCATCGCTGGGCGCCCTGGAAGGCCAGCTGGAAGCCTACAAGGAAGTCGCAAGCACGCGGCAGGCGGGGCCGGTGCCCATGAAAAATGATCCCTTCGCCCGGCGTATTGCTGCCGAGGTGAAGTCTGAGATCGAACAGATGAAGCTGGTGATGTACCGCAACTTCGACGAGATGATGGCCTGCACCCGCGCGGGCGAGCCTATTCCGGTTGAGGACCGAGTGCGCTACCGGTACGACTCCGCCATTGTCGCGGACCGCTGCGTAGAGCTGTCCGGAAAGATGCTCAAGGCGGTGGGGTCGACAGGCATACGCAACGGTAGCAAGGTGCTGGAAAACCATCTGGACATTCTTGCCAGCCAGGCGCACGTGGCCAACCACTCCACGCCTTTTGCCATCAACATGGGTGGCGTGTTGCTGGGTGAAGAGAACACAGACCTTGGGCTCTGATACGGCCGGCGCGGGTCCGCGCCTGAACGGGGTACTGCCCGAGCACCGCTATGCGGAGTGTGCCAACGGTTACCGCATGCACTACATCGACCAGGGCGAGGGTCCCGCCGTCGTGTGGCTGCACGGTTCCGGCCCCGGCGCCAGCGGTCACAGCAACTTCAAGGGGAATTACCCGGCAGTTGCCGAGGCCGGATACCGCTCTGTTGTGCTGGATATCGTCGGTTTCGGCTTCTCCGATAAACCCGAGAACGAGACGTACACGCTGGATTTCTTTGTCCAGTGCGTATCCCAGTCTCTGGACGCCATCGGGATAGACCGCTGCGTTGTCGTGGGCAACTCCCTCGGCGGCGCGATTGCGATCGGTCTGGCCCTGGCGGAACCCCGGCGGGTTGAAAAGCTTGTGTTGATGGCGCCGGGCGGTTTGAGTCCGATGCCGGAATACCAGCAGATGCCCGGTATGCAGAAGATGTTTGCCGTATATGGCTCGGGTGAGCCCGTGACCCCGGCGGTGATGAAGGAGCTGTTTGCCTTCGGCCTGATGCACGACCCGGTGCACGCGACCGACGAACTGGTTGCCGAGCGCATGCAAATCATGGGGCTGATGAACGGGCAGGTGATGTCGTCCATGCAGATCCCGGAGTTGACGGAGCGTCTGCCGGAGCTGCAATGCCCGGTACTGGGCTTCTGGGGCCTGAATGAGCGCATGATGCCCGACAGCGGCATCATGAACTTCGCCAAGAACTGCGGCCAGCTGCGGCTGGTACTGGTCTCCGAGTGCGGGCACTGGGTTATGGTGGAGCACGAGGCCATGTTCAACCGGACCTGCCTGGACTTTTTTGCCAACGGCTGAGCGCGACCCGCAGGTCGCGCTCACTGCCGGCACATTCCCCCTGATTGATTGACCCGCGGGCAGCCCCGCGGGTCGGTAACGTTATCCCTCGCGGCGCGCTGGCTGCTATGCTTGCAGGCTTATTCTTCCGGCCTGTGCTGCTGTACCTCCTTCCATGTACCACGCCCTGAAAATGAAGTGTCTGTCGCCCGCTGCTGTTGCAGCCTGCGGTCCGGCATTGCTGTCCATGCCGACACCGCGATCGATGCGCGCAGGTGTCTTGCTGTGAGTCCGGGCATGCTGTTCGCTGTTTCTGCACACCTGGTCTGGGGTATCGCGCCCCTGTACTGGGTGATGATCAGCGAAGTCGCAGCGCTGGACCTTGTGGCCCACCGTGTGTTGTGGGCCTGTCTGTTGTTGGTGGTGGCCATGTCCCTGATGGGACGTCTGGGCGCGACGCTGCGGCAGATGTGCGAGCGCAAA
>JAZBPS010000205.1:0-41227 GCA_036353375.1 Halieaceae bacterium
CGCGCTGCATGTGCAGGTACCGCTGGAAGCGCCGCCGCGAGATGATTCTGCCGCCTTCGATGTGCACCGCCGCAATCTCCGCGCCTTGATGTTCAGCGCGGGATTCCCCATCGATGCACAGGCCGTGCGTTTTCAGGCGGATAACCTGGCGCGGGCGCGTTTCAATTCACGTCCACTGTCGCTGACCCCGGGGTTTGTGGACCGCCTCCCCCGGCTGGACGCGGCCCTGGTGGGCATCTGGGGGTCCGAGGATGCCACGGCAGGCGGTGCAACGGGGATCCTGCAGCGGCGGGAGATTTTCCGAGCCGCACAGCCCGGCTGCGACTTCCACATACTCGAAAACACGGGACACTGGGCCATGTACGAGGCGCCAGACCGGGTCAGCGATATCCTGCTGCAGGGCTAGCGCTCAGCGCGACGCCTCGGGCAGCCTGACTGGAATCAACAGTGCGGCTGCAATGATGGAAATGCCGGTGAAAATCTGCAGCACGGTGACATAGTTGCCGTGCAAATCGTACAGCCTGCCCACCAGGATATACGCCGGCATAATCAGCAGCGTCACGATGGGCCCCATGGCACCCATGGCCCGGCCGAAACTGTTCACCCCGAAGACCTGCGCCATCATGGCGTTCCACACGGGCAGCAGGCCACCGGTGGCCAGGCCCAGGCATACAGCCACGGCCAGCAATACGACGTAAGGGGGCTCCTGTGCCATCAGCAGGTAGGCGATGGCCACCAGCCCCTGGGCAGCCCACAGGCCCCATTTGAGACTGAATTTGTCGGCACCCAGGCCGAACAGGATTTTGCCGATCAATCCGGTTACGGCCAGCAGCATGATCAGGTTGGAGGCCTGGGTTTTGCTGGCACCCAGGTCCATGGCGTAGGGGGACAGGTTGGACAGGGTAGAGGAGAAGGTGGCAATCAACAGGCCCACACTGAGGCCGATCAGCCAGAATTCCCGCTGCTTGATAATGGCTTTCATATCCGGGCTGTCGCTCTCGGGCGCAGGGCTTTCGTCAGTGGGCTCAGGGCTGTTATCAATGGGCTCAGGGCTGTTATCAATGGGCTCAGGGCTGTTATCCGCCGGCGGGGGCGCATCGGCTGGCTCGCCGTCCGGGTGCAGGCCAAGTTCCTCCGGGCGTCCCCGGATGTTGAACCAGATCCAGGGCACCAAGGCCAGGGAGACCAACGCCAGGTTTTCCATGGCACCACGCCATCCGTGCTCCGTGATCCACAGTGCCGCAACCGCGGGCAACAGCATGCCGCCCACGGAGGTGCCAATGGTGGTGATGCCCAGCGCCCTGCCGCGATTGCGCAGGAACCAGCGCGACACCACGGCGCTGCCGGCCATGGAGCCCACCATCGCATTGCCCAGGCTGAAGGCGAAACCAAAGAAGATGTTGAAGGCGAGGATGCCGGTGGCCCTGGACATGGCAAAGAAGCCCAGGGCCAGTATCAGGGCGCCCACGGTCATCAGCATGCGGATGGACAGTTTGTCGATGAGTACCCCCATCACCGGGCTGATCACCAGCCCCATCAGGGTGCCAAGGGTCAGGCTGTACATCACCTGTTCCAGGCCCACGCCGAACTCGTCCCGCAGCGGCGTGACAAACAGGGTAAAGGTATAGGTAAAGAAGCCCGTCACCACCATCATGGAGATGAAGCTGCCTGCGACCACGCGCCATCCAAAAAACATCGAACTGCTCCTGCAAGGGGGCGTCAGTGTAATACACAGATTCCGTCGGGCCGCGCTGGAATGCTAAACCGGCTGCCAGTCCCTGACCCGGCTACAACTGGCCCTCAATGGGCAGCAGTCGGTAGAGATTGGCCTGGAAGCGGCGCCACAGGGACGCGCCGGGTTCGCCCCGTTGTATGTCGTGGCCGTCGGCTCCCTCGTAGTGCCAGCGCAACAGATTGTTGTCGTTGATAACCAGGCGCCAGGTGAGGGTTGCCAGTTCCTCGTCCAGCCCGTCCAGCAGGCGCTGGCTCATGGCGGAGGACTCGATGAACAGCACCAGTTCGGTGTTCAGCTCTATAGAGCGAGGGTCCACGTTGAGCGAACCCAGCACCAGGGTTTTGCCGTCCACTTCAAAGGCCTTGGTGTGCAGCGTCAGCCGGTCGCTGCCGGGCTCCGCATCCTCCCAGCCCGGCTGCCGGTCGGCACGCAGCTCATACAGCTCGACCCCGGCCCGCAGCAGCTCCCGACGGTACTTTCTGTAGTGGGCGTGCACGGGCACATGGTTGGTGGATGCCAGTGAGTTGGTGATCACCCGAATGCGCACCCCGGCGGCTGCCAGTCGCGCAAGCTCTGAGCGGGTATAGGGCCCGGGCAGGAAGTAGGGCGTAATGATGGTGATCTCGCGCTCTGCCTGCGCCATGGCGGTGGCCAGGGCCACGGCGGCCGCCTGATGCTCCTGCTGTCCGCGTCGAGCGATGAGCTTGTCGGGTGTATCCGACACCACCCGGACCCTGGCGGCTTCCATTTTGCGCTCGCCCGCTGCCAGCTCCCGCAGCAGGGGATTGTCCACAGCCCGCGCGTAGGCGCTGGGCCTGGCACCGCTTACCACTTCGTCCATGGCCTGGCGCCACAGCGCCAGTTTCTCTGGCTCGGGCCGGCGTCCCAGCGCCTCCACCGGCAGGCTTAGCGGCGAGTTCCAGAATGCGTCAAAGCTTTCTGCCAGATCATCGACGACAGGGCCCAGTAACAGCACTTCGAAGTCGTCGAAGTTGCCGTCGTCCTTCAGCTCAAAATACTCCGCCGCGATATTGCGCCCGCCGACAATGGCCAGCGCGCCGTCGACCAGAAAGCCCTTGTTGTGCATGCGGCGGTTGGTGCGGGCAAAGTCCCACAGCATGGCCAGCGAGCTGGGTGCCTTGCGGGACAGCGGATTAAACAATCTCACCTGGATGTTGGGGTGGTAGGCCAGCGTGGTCAGGGTGTGATCGTCACGCGGTGTGAACACGTCATCCACCAGCAGGCGCACCCGAACCCCGCGATCGGCGGCCTGAAGCAGCTTGCCGAGAAACAGCCGCCCGGCTTCATCGGGCTTCATCAGGAAGTACTGCGCGTCCACCGTTTGCTCGGCATCGTCCAGCGCCAGCAGCCGCGCGCCCAGCCCATCCAGCCCCTCGGGCAGGGCAATCACACCGGCATCTTCACCGTGTCGTGCCTGCCACTGTTGTCGCAGTTGCCCAAGGCTTGTATCCGGGTTTGCCGGTCGCGCCATGCTGGCCTCGCGTGGATAGTCGAACGGGACGCTGCCACAGCCTGCCAGCAGGAGCAGCAGTGCCAGCGCCAGATACCGGGATGGCACAGTCATAGCGCCCAGCTTAGCGGGAGTCAGCCGCCAGCGATACTGCCCAGCTGGTAGATTGCCACGGCGCCCAGGTAGGCGATGCTCACGTAAGCGATAAACATTTTCAGCGGCAGCGTCCAGGAGCGGGCTTCCCGTCCGAGTACGGCAAGCGTGGACACGCACATCAGCGCAATGGCAAAGAAGAACAGCAGGGCGACGCCGGAGGCGGTTTCCAGCCCGCTAGTCTGGATCTGCTCTACCAGCGGCACCATGTTTTCCTCGGCACCTTCGATGCCGAACATGGCACCCAGGGTGCCCACAAATACCTCCCGCGCCAGGAAGGAGGTCATGATGGCCACACCGTAGCGCCAGTCCAGGCCCAGGGGGGCAAACAGCGGCTCTATGACCTGGCCAAACCGGCCCAGCCAGGATGCGCCCAGGTCGGCACCGTAGTTGGGGAAATAGCCCAGCACCCATATGGCCACTGTTACGGTGAAAATAATACTGCCCGCCTTGGTGACAAACTGCTTGCTGCGGTTCCAGCAGTTCCGCAGCAGCGGAATCCAGGAAGGCAGGCGGTAGGGGGGCATCTCCAGCACAAAGGGCAGGTCGGTGTAACGGTCCTCACGGGTGCGGGATACCAGTCCAGTCACAACCAACCCTGCCAGCATGCCGAGGAAATAGGTGCAGAACATGGCCAGGCCCTGTAAGCCGACCAGTCCGCCCAGGGCGGTGGTATCCGGTATGAAGGCAGCAATCAGCAGGGTGTACACCGGCAGGCGCGCCGAGCAGGGCATCAACGGGATGGCCATGTAGGTCAACAGACGCTTCTTCGGAGAATCCACCGAGCGCGCGGCGTAGATACCCGGGATCGCGCAGGCGACCCCTGAGAGCATGGGAATGAAACTTTTACCGGTCAGCCCGAAAAAGCGCAGGGGCTTGTGACAAATCACGGCTGCCCGGGCCATGTAGCCCGAATCCTCCAGCATACCGATGACCAGGGTCAGCACAAAAATCTGGGGTACGAACACAAGGAACGCCCCCAGGCCGCTGAACAGGGCATCGCTGACGAAGTCCCGTGCAACGCTGTTGCCGATTGCCGGGACGATGAGGTCGGCCAGGCTCCCCAGCCCGGTCTCAACCGCGTCCATGGCAGGCGCCGCCCAGGTAAAAATCGACTGGAACAGCAGGAACATGATGCCGAAGAACGCGGCCCCGCCAAAGGCGGTGTGCAGGAAGAAGGCATCCAGGCGGTTCTGGGTTTTTACCAACAGGTCGCCCCGGGGCGCGTACTTACCCGCCAGCCGGTGAGCCTCGCTGCGCAGCAGGGCATCCGGCTGGCCAGAGTCTGGTTGCGGCGAGGCGGGCGTCGCCGCGCGCAGGGCGCTCAACACCGCGTCGATGCCCTCGCCCGTGCGGCCGGAAATCGGCAGCACGGGTGCCTCCAGCTCCCGCGAAAGGCCTTCCAGGTCCACCTCAATCCCATGCTGGGCCAGCACGTCCATCATATTGGCCAGCACCCAGACGGACTTGCCGCGGCGGCGACACTCGCGGATGACCTGCAGCGTGAAGTACAGGCTTTTTTCCAATCGCGTGATGTCCACCAGGCACAGCACCCCGTGAACATCGTCCTTCTCCAGGGTGTCGAGGAAAATCTCCGTGGCGACTGCCTCCTCCCCGGAGATGGGTTGTAAGGAATAAGTGCCGGGGAAATCCACCAGCATGGTGTCTGCCAGGGATTTCATTCTGCCGCGGGCGACATCCACCGTGATGCCGGGGAAATTGGCGACTTTCTGGGCCAGCCCTGTAAGGCGGTTGAACAGCAGGCTCTTGCCCGAGTTCGGGCTGCCGACCAGCATGAGTTGGGTCATGGCGTAATCGCTTCCAGGGATGTGACCTGAATATGGCGGGCCACCTCGTCGTCCAGGGAAAAGGTGGAGTTGGCAACGCGGTAGGCGCGGGGCGCCCCCAGCGCGGGACGCTGCAGGCAGGTGACAGTCTCACCGGGATGAAATCCCAGTTCCATCAGCCGCACCCGGTAGTTTTCCGGCAGCGCATCGTCGAAGCCGGCGATACGCCCCTGTTCCCGGGCGGCCAGTGTCCAGAGGGGTTTGCTCATGTGATGTCGTCCATAACGCGAATGATAACCGACATCATTGGGCGCGTCTGTCACGCCGCCATAATCTGTCGGCTACGCGCCTGCGACCTCGCGCCAGGTCCGGGGTCGCTGGCTAACCCTGGTCGGCAGCGGGCGTCGCCGCTCCGCTGTCAGCAGACTCTGCAGCATCAGCCGTGTCTGCTGGAGGGAACAGGCTGTCTGCATTCACATCATTGAGCCGGTCGTGGTCGTACGCGCTGATGCTGAAAAACACCGGCCAGTCTGAACGCTGAACATAGTGCGCATCATCCATTTCAAACAGGCGGTACTCCAGCCTGCCCGACCCGGTAGCCACGCTCAGGGTCGGCGGAACGTCCATCTGGGCCAGTGTTTCGGTGGTGGCGGCGTCCGCCGCCGCCGTGACCCGCAAGCTGGCCAGGCCGTTGATGAGGCGGCTGACGACGCTGGCTTCAGCCGTCACGCCATCAGCATTTTTCCAGGAATCGTCGCCAGCTGCCTCAATGTGATAGTCAAGCCCGGTAATCTCGCTGATGTCAGCGTCAAGCTGCAGCAGTGTTTTTTCCAGCCACTCTGCGTCGCTCGCAGGCACCTCGTAGCTGGAGAACTCGATCGCGTACACTCTTTCATCATCGCCAGGGCGACTGTGCACTTTCCGAAAGCCCGGGGAGGATCCCAGATACAGCTCGCCCGCCAGGTCCTCGCCGGCGCGATAGCGGATACGGCGCTGGAAGTTTGACTCGCTGACTTCAAAGCGTTCCAGTGCGCCACTGCTGCGGGCCACCGGCCAGCCCCGGGTTTTTGCGGGCAGGGTTTGCAACACCGTGTCGAGGCGGCTTGCCGACACGGGCAATGAGAAGTAGTCAGGCAGCACCCAGCCACTGTCGGTGCGGCTGAGCACAACGCTGCCATTGCTATCACTGACCTCTATACGGTCAATGCGGTCTATCGCGAGATCGAGAATGGCGCTGCGCGCATCCCGGTCGCCGGCATCTTCACTGGGCCAGAAAACCGCTGCGGTGACCAGTAACTGTAGTCCCAGCAGCAGGCTGAGGCTTTGAGTCAGTCGTGACATGCTTTCCTCCTTGCGGCCTTTACCGGTTTCACTGCGTTTGGGTGTCGCCCAGCAGGGCGGCGTAGTAGGCCCGGCGGCTGCGGCGTATACCGAATTGCCAAAGGGCGATCAGGCCCAGGGCCAGCAGGGCGAGAGCGTAGTTCAGGTACTCCCAGAAGCGCTGCTGCGACGCCTCCATGGGTGGCAGGCTGCGGTTGAAGTGGGCCAGGGAGCGAATGCCCAGCAGGCCCTCATCCTCCAGTGTCCAGTCCAGGGTATTGGCAATCAGTTCCAGTGAGCCGAGGTACTGGGCTCCGCTCATGGAGCTGAGGGTGCCGAGGATCTGGTCGCGCAGAAAGTCATTGGAGCTGTACACCACCAGTCGCGCGGACTCCGGGCTGCGCTCCAGCACCTGGCTGTAGCCGGCAGGATCTGGCTCAGCGTCTTCGTCCTCGCTGGCATCACCAGCGTCTTCTGAAGCCTCGGCCTGCTCTATCAGCGGCGAGGGCTTGCCCGCGAAGAAGGACTCGAAGCGACCGCTGATAACAGCGCCCAGGGTATACGCTTGCTGCGACTCGCCAGGCTGCCAGTCGCTGACGCCGGCACCGGTGACCCGGGGCAGCACCTCCATGCTGTCGTCCGTCCAGGCCTGCTCGCTGCTGCTGATCAGCACCTCGGTCTGGCGGTTGGCGTGCTTCTCCGGATCCAGTTCTATCGGCGCAGCCCAGGCCATGGTGAGCTGCGGTACCGCGCTGGTAATGGGGTGGTCCGGATTCAGGCCCGGGGCCCGAACGTCAACAAAATAGGGGTAGTCCACCATGCGAACTTCCTGGAAGCGGAAGCCGCCCACCTCCCGGGTGACGGGCACCGGGAACGCGGCGTTCCGGGGATCCAGCACCAGGCGTTTGCCCAGGGATATGCCGTGGTGGTCCAGCCATTCCTCCAGCCCGCTCACCCTGTTGATCATGGCCAGGGTGCCACCGCTGAACTGCGACAGGTACGGTGCGGTCACCAGTACAACGCTGCCGCCTTTCATCAAGTACTGGTCGATGGCGAACACCGCCTTCTCTGAGAGGTTTTCCGGTGCGACCACCATCAGTACATCCGCCTCGGGGCTGACGCTGCCATCCTCCAGGTCTTCCGTGCGCAGTGTGTGGTTCTCGGCGACGGCGGCCTCCAGGTTGCGGTACTGCGGCCCGGCCATGCCGAACTGGGCCATTTGCGGACTCACTTGCGGTGCCGCCACGGCCACGACCCGGGTGAAGCCGGAGGCGAAGCGCTTCAGGCTTGCATCCAGGGCCTGGCGGAAATTATCTGCCTCGAAGTCGGTGGGAATCTGTACCACCTGGCGATCGTCCTCCAGCGTCAGGTAGAAATAGAACCCCTCGGTATCCAGCAGGCTCGCGGCCATGGGCCGGAAGCCCCATTCTTCCTCGATGCGTCGGGCGACGGCGCCGTCTCCCGCTTCCGGGTCGACAAAGCGGAAGCTGAAGCGATCGTTCGCGTCGGCCGCGACATCTTCCAGTGTGGCGGCGATGGCTTCCCGGTAGGCGATGAGCTCCTGGGGCAGGCGTTGGTCTGCCGATACGTAACCCACGAACTCAAGCTCACCCGGTATGCTGTCGAACAGATTGCCGCCGGCGGCGTATTCGTAAAGTACCTGCTTGATGGCGCGGGTGAGGTCAAACTCCGGGTTGCGAAGCTGGACGTCGAGGTTGGTGGCGGCACCGGCCTTTACTTCGATGAGATCACCGAAGCCCAGCACCTGGTGGCTGTCGCCATACTGCACCAACACGTTGAAATAGGAGTTCACCAGCGCGGCCTGGTATCGGTCTGCGACCTGGAAGGGAACCGCTTGTATGCCGTATTTCTGGTTGGCTTCCTGTTCCAGCGCCGGGTCCTGGGCGGGGTCTACGATTTCGATACGCACCTTGCCATCACCCGCCACTTCGTACTCCTTCAGCAGGTCGCGCAGCTGCGGCACCAATGGTGCCAGCAGCGGATGGGTCTTGGCGCTGAAATAGCCGCGCAGCAATAGCGGCTCCTGCAGCTGTGACAGGTAGCGATGGGTGGCATCGGAGATCGAGTAGAGGCGGCCTTCGGTGACATCCAGCCGCAGGCTGTTGACCTGGCTGAGCCACAGGTTGGCCACCAGGGCATTGACCAGAACCAGCGCCGTGGCCGCGCGCCAACGGCGGTGATGGGCGGCGGCGCCGGTGGACCAGCGTTCCCGCTCCAGCGTGTAAACGTTCAGGGTCAGGAACACCAGCACCAGGCTCGCGTAGTACACCAGATCGCGCAGGTCGATAACGCCCCGGGTGATGGCGTCGAAGCGGGCGCCCGTGGACAGTCCGCGCAGCAGCTCCACTGCTGTGGTGCCGAAGAAGCCGGTAAAGGTATCCGTGCCAATCAGGTATACCAGGCTGCACAACACCACCGTGCCGATGAGACTGACGATGGGGTTGTCGGTGCGCGAGCTCACGAACAGGCCGATGCTGATGTAGCTGCAGCCAAGAAACAGTGTCGCCAGGTAGCCGGCTATGACCGGACCCCAGTCCAGGTCTCCCAATACCGCCACCGTAACCGGCAGGGGCAGGGTGACCAGCAGCGCCAGCAACAGCAGTGTCTTGCAGGCGGCGAACTTGCCCAGTACGAAATGCCAGAGCGGCACGGGCTGGGTGATGACATGCTCAAGGGTGCCGGTGCGACGCTCCTCGGACCACATACGCATGGTCAATGCAGCGCCCAGAAAAATCAGCAGGATTGGCATCCACTCGAACAGCGGTCGCCCGTCGGCCACATTGCGGGCAAAAAAGGCCTCGCCCCAGAAAAAGGCAAACAGGGTTACCGCTGCGAAACTGCCGAGGAACAGCCAGGCCACCGGCGAGGCGAAGAACAGGGTTATTTCCTTGCGCGCTATGCGCCAGACCGTACTGTCACGCAGCATCGCGGTTCACCTCCCCGGTCAACGCATCCTGGCTGACTTCGCGAAACACGCTTTCCAGGTCCCGACCCTCGGGCGCCAATTGGAACAGTGCGCCACCGGCGTTGACCACCGCCTGTGCCACCCTGGCGGCGACGGCGTCCATATCCTCACCCGCAGGCATGACAACGCGCAGTGCACCGCTGTCAGCGTGCACCTCCAGCTGCGGCAGCAGTTCCCGCAGACGGTTGGCATCGAGATCGGTCTGCAGGCGCAGGGCACCGGTTCTGCGCAGGGTGTCGAGGTGCTGGTCTACCACCAGTCGGCCGCCCCGCAGAATCAGGGCGCGGTCGCAGATGGCATCGACCTCCTGCATGATATGGGTGGACAGGATCACGGTTGCCCTCTGTGCGAGGCCGGTGATCAGGTCGCGCATATGCTGGGTCTGGGTCGGGTCCAGGCCGTTGGTGGGCTCATCCAGTATCAGCACCCGGGGGTTGCCCAGCAGCGCCTGGGCGACACCGACGCGCTGCTTGTAGCCACGGGACAGGGTGGCGACGCGATCGAGCAGCTTTCCCTCAAGTTCGGTATCGCGGATGGCACGCTGCAAGGCCGCGCGATGGGCGCTGCCGGTGAGTCCCTTGAGGGTGGCGGCGTAGTCCAGGTAGTCGGCCACGCTCATTTCCGGGTATACCGGCAGGCTCTCCGGCAGGTAACCCAGCCGGGCCTGCACGGCCGCAGGGTCTGTTGCGAGATCTATATCGTCTATCACAATGCTGCCGGTGGAGGGTTCGAGAAAACCCGACAGCATTTTCATAATGGTGGTTTTGCCGGCGCCGTTGTGTCCCAGCAGGCCGACAATCTCTCCCGCCTGGATGTCAAAAGAGACTCCGTCCACGGCGAGGAAATCCCCATAGGCTCGAGACAGGTCCTTCACGCTGATCATGACTTGCTCCTGGTACAGGCCTTGTTTACGTTTTTGTCTGAATCCATTCGCACAGCAAACTGCACGCGCACCCCGGTTGCGGTGGTACAGCTACTTCAGGGGGTAGGTATGGGCACCTGTCCCGGGAATCAAGGGGCGCGATCAGTGGAAAAACAGCAGCTTGATAATAAAGGCGACCAGTACCACGTTGAGCACCATCTTGATAAGGCCATCCCCCCGGTTCAGCTGCAGGTTGGCGGATACCCAGCCACCGATCGAATTGCCCAACGCCAGGGCCAGGCCCGCTGTCCAGAGAATCTCCACGCGAGCCGCAAACACCAGCAGCGCCGCGGCGCTGTAGCTCATCACGATGAACACCTTGTGCATATTCGTGCGCAGCAGGTCCAGCCCCATGACCCGGTGCAGCACCGGCATAATAATGAAGCCGACCCCCACCTGAATGAAACCGCCGTAAAACCCCACGCCCACCATGCAGATATGCCCCAGCAGTAGCTGGCGACGGCTGGGCTCGCCCCCGTTGTCGGGCCGCTCCCGCTGATCGCCAAATATCATCAGCAGCAGAACGGCGATCATTACCAGCGCCAGCACCCGCTCGAACCAGATGCCCTCCAGGCGCACGCCTAGGGAGGCACCCAGCAGGGCCCCGGGCACTGCGCAACAGGCCAGCGTCAGGCTGAGTCTGAAATCGGCGAAGCCACGGCGGAAGAATGCGCCCACCGCGGTAATGCTCTGGGCCAGGATGGCGATGCGGTTGCTGCCGTTGGCCACCGGCCCCGGCACACCCATGAAGACCATCACAGGAACGGTCAGCAGTGAGCCACCGCCCGCCGTTACATTGAGGAATCCAGCCACCAGGCCGGTGGCGACAAGCAGCGCCAGCTGCCACAGTTCCATCAGCGCACCGGCTGGCCGCTGCCCGTCACGTCTGCGCCGGCAGCCAGGGCTCCCGCATGGTGACAAATTCCTCGGCGGCGGTGGGATGGATGCCTATGGTCGCGTCGAACATGGCCTTGGTAGCGCCGGCCTTCAGCGCGATGGCAATGCCTTGCATGATCTCACCCGCATCCGGCCCCATCATGTGCACGCCCACCACCCGGTCGGTGGCGTTGTCGACGATCAGCTTCATGAACGTGCGCTCGTCGCGCCCGCTGATCGTATGCTTCATCGGCCGGAAGTTGCTTTTGTAGAGCGTGATATCGCCGAAGGTCTTGCGTGCCTGTTCTTCGGTGAAGCCGACCGTACCGATGTTCGGTTGTGAGAACACCGCCGACGGAATGAACTCGTACTCCACCTGCTTGTGTTCCGGCCCGAATTGCTTGCGCGCGAAGGCCATGCCCTCGGCCAGGGCCACCGGTGTCAGTTCCATACCGCCGATGACATCGCCCACGGCGAAGATGGAGGGTTCGCCGGTGCGGAACTCCTCGTCCACCGCGATGTAGCCTCGCTTGTCCAGCTCCACATTCACATTCTCGATACCCAGGCCATCAATATGGGGCTCCCGGCCGATGGCATACAGCACCTGGTCGACCACCATCTCGGTGCGGTCTGACAGCGTGCAGCGGAGGCCGTCAGGGGCTTTTTCAATGCTTTCAATAATCGTGTTGAAGCGCAGGTCCACGCCGGTTTTGGGGATTTCCTGGGAGGCGAACTCCCGGATGTCGTCGTCGAAGCCCCGCAGGAACAGCGGGCCTCGATACAACTGGGTGACCTCGGCGCCCAGCCCGTTGAAAATGCCGGCGAACTCCACGGCAATGTAGCCGCCGCCCGCGATCAGGATGCGCCGGGGGAATTCTTCCAGGTCAAAAATCTCGTTGGAGGTGATGCCCAGCTCGGCCCCCGGGCGGTTGTCACGCCGCGGCCAGCCGCCGGTGGCAATCAGGATCTTCTCAGCGCTGTAGTGCTGGCCGTTCACCGATACCGTGTGGGCATCGACAATGGAGGCGCGGCCGTTGATGACTTGCGCGTCCACGCCGGACAGCAGGTTGTCGTAGATCGCGTTGAGGCGCGCAATCTCCTGCTTCTTGTTATCCCGCAGGGTGGCCCAGTCAAAGCTGTGTGCTTCGGCGTCCCAGCCGAACTCCCGCGCATCGACGAAGCCCTTGCCGTACTCCGAGGCGTACACGTAGAGCTTTTTCGGCACACAGCCGACGTTGACGCAAGTACCGCCCATGTAGCGGTCCTCGGCGATAGCCACCCGGGCTCCGAAGCTGGCCGCCATCCTGGCGGCCCGGACACCGCCGGAGCCGGCGCCGATAACAAACAGGTCGTAATCCATTTCCTCTCCTAACTGCACCCCTCGCGGGCGCTCATTCTATCAGCGGTGTCGCTGTCGGACATCCGCTTGGTCTATTCAGTTCCAATCGCGCATACTGCCGCCATGAATACGTACATCGACCCGGCTCCGGATGCTGTTGACCGCGCTGCCCTGCAGGCGGCGCTGGCCAGTGTGCTGCCTGCACAGGCAATACTCGCCGAGGCGGAACAGCAGCGACCCTATGAATGCGATGGCCTGCCCACGGCGCGCGCGCTGCCGCTGCTAACCGTGCTGCCGGAAACCGTGGCACAGGTGCAGGCGGTGCTGCGCTGCTGCAGCGAACTCGGTGTGCCGGTGGTGACCCGGGGTGCCGGTACCGGTTTGTCCTGCGGCGCAACCCCGCTGGAGAGTGGCGTGCTGCTGGTGACCAGCCGCATGGACGCACTGCTGTCGGTGGATCCCCAGCGCCGCACCGCCCGGGTGCAACCCGGCATGCGCAACCTCGCGATATCCGAGGCCGTGGCTCCCTACGGACTCTACTACGCGCCCGACCCCTCGTCCCAGATTGCCTGCTCCATCGGCGGCAACGTGGCAGAAAACGCCGGCGGCGTGCACTGCCTCAAGTATGGACTGACCGTGAACAACATCGAGGCCTTGACCGTGGTCACCATGGACGGTGAGTTGCTGGAACTCCATGTCGACGATGAGGGGCCGGACCTGCTCGCAGCGTTCATAGGCTCCGAGGGCCTGTTTGGCGTTGCCGTGGAAATCACTGTGAAGCTGCTGCCTGTGCCGGCCACCGTGGAAACCCTGCTGGTGGGCTTTGACAGTGTCGCCGACTGCGCTTCAGCTGTGTCTGCGATTATCGCGGAAGGCGTCATCCCCGCAGGTATGGAGATGATGGACAGGCTGGCGCTCACAGCAGCCGAGGCATTCGCGGGTGCGGGCTATCCACAGGAGGCCGCTGCCATCTTGCTGATTGAGCTGGACGGTGAGGCCGCGCTGGTGGCTGCCGAGCTGGCCGTCGTCGAGGCGACGCTTGAGCGCTGCGGCGCAACAAGTCTGCGCCGGGCACAGGATGCCGCAGAGCGCGCCCTGCTGTGGAAGGGGCGCAAGAGCGCGTTCCCCGCCGTGGCCCGATTGCGTCCGGATTATTACTGCATGGACGGCACCATACCGCGCAGCGAGATCGGTGCGGTGCTGGGTTACATCGCGGAGCGTGCCGATCACTACGGCCTTTCGGTAGCCAACGTGTTCCACGCCGGTGACGGCAACCTGCACCCGCTGATTCTGTTTGACGCCAACGCGGGCGAGCTGGACAAGGCCGAGCGACTGGGCGCCGATATTCTGGAGCGCTGCGTGGCGGCCGGCGGCACCATTACCGGCGAGCACGGCGTGGGCCTTGAGAAGATAAACCAGATGGCGGTGCAGTTCAGCGATGCGGAGCTGGCGCAGTTCCGCAGGCTCAAGCAGGCATTCGACCCCCGCGGCCTGTTGAATCCTGGCAAGACCATCCCCACGCTCCGGCGCTGCCAGGAGTACCGGGCCATACTCGCGGATCGCGCTGCCTGACGTGAGCGATGCAAGTGTCACACTCGCCGAGCAACTGCTCGAGGCACGCGCCAGCGGGCAACGCCTGCGCGTCTGCGGTGCCCGCAGCAAGCCCTGGATGGCTACCGCCAATGCCCAGTGGCTGGATCTCTCGGCACACCGGGGCGTTGTCAGTTATAAGCCCGCGGAGCTGGTTGTGGTGGTGCGAGCGGGTACGCCCCTGGCCGAGCTGGACGCCGTGCTCGCCGAAAAAAACCAGATGCTGGCCATGGAGGCTCCCGACTTCAACGGCTGTTCCACGATCGGTGGTGCCGTGGCCCTGGGCTGGGCCGGTTCGCGGGGGGTGTTTGCCCAGGGTGTCAGGGACAGCGTGCTGGGGGTGCGCATGCTGAACGGAGAAGGGGAGCTGTTGCGTTTTGGCGGCGAGGTGATGAAAAACGTCGCCGGCTTTGATGTATCCCGACTGATGGTGGGCAGCAATGGGCTGCTCGGCGCCCTGCTGGAATTGTCCCTGAAGGTGCAGCCGCGCCCGGTTGCCGAAATCACCCTGGGATGGGATGTGCCGGACCTTGCCGAAACCCGACAACGCGTCGCCGAATGGACCCGGCGCGGGCTGCCGATCAGCGGCGCCAGCCTGGAGCACGGTCGCTTTCGTGCCCGCTTCTCGGGTCCCGCTGCGGTGCTGGATGATCTCGCAAAAACCCTGGGCGGCGAGCCTGAAGACGGCGTTTTCTGGGAGCAGCTGCGTCGCCTGGAGCGGCCGTTGTTCCACCACGGCTGGGGCGATGAAAAGCTGTTCGATGCCAACGGCCAGATCTGTTGGACAGCCCACAGTCGCCGCCAGGGCGAGGGCGCCACCGTCTCCCTTGCCCAGGGGCCGGATCTACACAAGTCCGCCCATCGGTCCCTGCTCACACGGGTGGCGAGCGCCTTCGATCCCGCCGGCGTATTTGCTGCGGCGCTGGCCTGATGCAGACGTTTTTACCCGGTGAACTGCTGGCCACCAGCGAAGGACAGGAAGCCGACAGCATCCTTAGGGACTGTGTGCACTGCGGATTTTGCAATGCCACCTGCCCCACCTACCAGGTGGAGCGCAATGAGCTGGACGGCCCCCGGGGTCGCATCTACCTGATCAAGCAGATGCTGGAGGGCGAGGTCGCCACAGACATTACCCGTCACCATCTGGACCGCTGCCTGCTGTGCCAATCCTGCGAGACCACCTGTCCCTCGGGCGTGGAGTACCATCGCCTGCTGGAGATCGGTCGCAATACCGTGGAACAGGTCGCCCCCAGGCCTGCCTGGGAACGGGCAGCGCGCTGGCTCATGCGCCACCTGTTGAGCAAGCGCCAGTTGACCGTACCCCTGTTTGCCGTGGCGCGCTTGTTAAGACCCCTGACGCCTGTAGCACTGCGCAGTAAGGTGCCCGAACGCCGTCCGGCGATTGCGGTGCAACAGCAACCACACGCCCGTTCGGTGATCCTGCTGCAGGGCTGCGTGCAGCCGGCTATGTCCCCTACCACTAACCAGGCCGCGGCGCGGGTGCTGGATGCCCTGGGCATACGCGCCGTGGAAGTGGCGGCAGAGACCTGCTGCGGGGCGCTTGCCTGGCACGGCAGCGGCGAGGCGCTGGGTCGGGAGCAGGCGCGTCGCAACATCGATGCCTGGTGGCCGCTGCTGCAGGCGGGTGCCGAGGCCATTGTCATGACCGCCAGCGGCTGCGGCAATTTCGTTGCCAGCTACCCACGGGTGTTAGCAGATGATCCGGAGTACGCCGAACGTGCCCGGGTGGTTGCCGGGAAAATGAAAGATATCGCTGAAGTGCTGGACGCCTTGCCCCTGGAAACCCTGTCCCTGCCGTCGCCACCGCAGATTGCCTGGCACTGCCCCTGCACAGCGCAGCACGGACAGCCCCTGGAGGCACCCACCCGGCGCGTGCTCACGCGGCTGGGCTTCGCCCTGCCGACGGTTGCGGATTCGCACCTGTGCTGCGGTTCGGCGGGCAGTTATTCCCTGTTCCAGCCCGCCATGGCCGGCGAATTGCGCCAGCGCAAGCTGGATGCGCTACTGGCCTCCAGCCCGGAACAGATCGTCACGGCGAATATTGGCTGCCAGAGCCACCTGCAGGGAGGCACTGACACGCCGGTGGTTCACTGGATCGAACTCGTTGCCCGGGAACTCGGGTCTACACTTTCCTGACACGGGACCACCGAGGAAAGGCGATGTTTGAAGATGAACACCCGGCCCGCAGGGCCGCTCTGCTTTCGCGGGAATATGTGCACACCCACAACAAGGAAGGCTGGTTGGGGCTGTACGCAGAGGACGCCATCATAGAAGACCCTATCGGCGTTTCGCACCTGGATCCGGAGGGTAAGGGCCACCGCGGTCCCGCCGCGCGGGAAGCGTTCTGGGACAGCTTTATCGCGCCCGCCAATATCACCATTGAGATTCTGCAGTCTTACGCCGCGGGTCTGGAGTGCGCCAATCACGTCAAGCTCACCACGAATATTGACGCGGGCAACGGCAAGATGCTGCAGCAGCTGGTGCACGGCGTGTTCACCTACGAGGTGGACACCATGGGCAAGTTGCTGGCGTTGCGCGGCTATTGGGAAACCGATAACCCGATCAATTCCCTGACCGAGATTGACGCCGCGTCGGCCTAGTCGCCGCTGAAATTCGGCGCGCGTTTCTCAAAGAAGGCCCGCCGGGCCTCTGCAGCATCGTCCATGCCCTGGGTCAGCAGGAACTGGTCCAGGTCCATGAAGCTGGTGGCATCATTAAGCGCGTTCGCGCTTCTGTTAATCGCTTGCTTGGCCATGCGCAGGGGTACGGGTGGCATGCCAGCCAATGCCGCCGCCAGCTCCTCGGCCCGGCCCAGGGCCTCGCCGGCGGGCGCGATATAGTCCAACAGGCCCCAGTGCAGTGCGGTTTCGGCATCAACGGCCTGCGCCAGCAGCAGTAGCTGTTTGGTTTTGGCAGGACCAATCAGGTTTACAAAGCGGGGTACGCTCTGCCAGCTCATGTTCATGCCCAGGCGTAGCTCCGGCACCAGCAGGCTGGCGTTATCCGCGGCCACCCGCCAGTCGCAGCTAACGGCCAGCGCCATGCCGCCGCCCACGCAGTGGCCTTCAATAGCGGCAATGGTAACGGGCTCGATCGCTTCCCAGGCAGCACACAGCCGCGGGCCAGCCTTCAGTGCAACGCGTTTCTCCGCAATGGACAGTGCTGCCATGTCGGCGAGGGCCGGGTCTTTCAAATCCATGCCCGCGCTAAAAATGTCAGCTTTGCCGGTGAGCACCACGCAGCTCAGGCTGTCGTCCCCTGCCAGCGACTCGGCCAGGCTGGTCAGCTCCGCCATCACAGCGTGGTTGAGCGCATTGACCGGGGAGCCGCTGTCGAAGCGGACCGTCATCGTTCGCTGGTTGCGCTCGACGTCCAGGTACTGCCAGGATTCTGTGCCCATAGTGCCACTCACTTGAATTTGCCGCTCGCCGATGGGTTGGAGAGGCTACAGCAGCGCATCGCCGTAGCCAAACAGGGCGGCGCTGCCTCCCGTGTGCAGGAACAGGATGTTTTGTTCCGGCGTGAAGTACCCTTTGCGGATCAGGTCGATCATGCCCGCCAGGCCCTTGCCGCTGTAGACCGGATCGAACAGCATGCCCTCGTGGCGTGCCAGGTCAAGCACAGCAGCACGCATGCCTTCGGTGGGGATACCGTAGCCATCGCCGATGTAGTCGCAGTTGGCAGTGATGTCGCTACGCGCTACACAGCCTTCGGCGCCGATCAGTTCGGCGGTCTGACAGGCGAGTTTGAATACCCTCTCTTCCTGCACGTCCCGGGGGGCATTTACGCCGATGCCAAGCACCGGTATGCCGGAGTGGGTGGCACGCAGGCCGGCGACAAGTCCCGCCTGGGTTCCTGCGCTGCCCGTGGCGTGGACGACGCAGTCGATTCGAAGCTGCATGTCGTTGGCTTGTGCCAGCAATTCCAGGGCAGCGTTGACGTAGCCAAGCGCACCCACCGGGTTTGAGCCACCCCCGGGTATGACGTAGCAGCGCTTGCCTTCGGCTTGCAGCGCCGCGGCGCGCTCGGCCATGGCGGCGTTCATATCGGTGCCGCCGGGGAAGTGGTGCAGCCTGGCGTTGAACAGCCTGTCCAGCAGTACATTGCCCGACTGCAGATAGGCCTGGTCGGGCTCACTGATGCGATTCTCGAACAACAGCTCGCAGTCCAGCCCCAGCCGGGCGGCTGCCGCTGCCGTCTGTCTGGCATGGTTGGACTGCACCGCGCCCTGGGTAATAACGGTGTCGGCGCCCTGCGCCAGCGCCTCCGCCATCAGGAACTCCAGTTTCCGCGTCTTGTTGCCACCGGTGGCGAGACCGGTGCAATCGTCGCGCTTGACGAATATCTGCGGGCCGCCCAGTGCCCCGCTGAGCCGGGGTAGCGGTTCTATCGGGGTGGGCAGGTGGGCGAGCTTGATCCTGGGAAAGCGTGACAGGTGCATTGATCTATCCTCGTGCGAAAAGAACGGTGTTCCGTGCCAGTAGTTCCGTGGAGGCAAGCAGCGGAACCGGGCAGTGGTCCTGTTGGAAGATGAGCGGGATCTCCGTACAGGCAGCGATGAGCAATTCTGCGCCCCGGTCAACCAGCGCCTGCGCCAGCCCGTCTACCAGGCCTGCCAGCGCTACGCCGCGTTCCCCGGCCTTGATGCGATAGACCACCTCCATGAACTGTTGCAGCTCGGCAGCGGTCCATAAAACCGGCTCGATATCCCGCTGCGCCAGCGCACGCTGGTACAGGCCCGCCGCCAGGCAGCCCTCGGCGGCCATAACGCCGGCCTTGCCGACCCTGGCCTCGGCGGCGGTGCTCGCGCTGATCTCTATGATGTCCAGAAAGGGCACAGTGATGGCGGCACGAACCTCGTCGGCAAAAGCGTGGGCGGTGTTGCAGGGCATGACGATAAAATCCGCACCCGCTGCCTGCAGGCCTGTTGCCATCTTCGCCAGCAGTGGTCCCACACTGGCGCCGTGACCGGCTATGGCGGCGTGTCGATTGGGCAGGGTCGGGTTGTGGTCCACCAGCATATGCAGGTGATCCTGGTCACAGCCTGCGTGCGTGTTCGCTATCACCCTGGCCATGAAATCAAGGGTGGCTTCCGGCCCCATCCCGCCGATTACGCCTGCTGTTTTCATACTGTGCGTCGCCTGTCGAAACTGTGGCGGCAGCAAACGTCACGGTTGACGCTGGCGCCGGATTGGAAGAATATGAACAATGTTCACATAGCGCAATGCCCGGCGCGAAAATCCATAATCCGGCGTGAACGATTCAGGCGCCGCCTCAACTCGGGCGGAGGAGCACGGCAGATGCAGCGAGTCTCCAACCCGCAGGCGCTCTTGTATGCGTTGCCGGGCATGATGGTGGGTTTCATCAACCTGCCGGCGTCGATGATCCTGCCTACTTTTTATGTGGAACATACCGCCGCCACGCTGACGGGCGTCGGTATGGTCAACCTGCTGCGCTGGTGGTTCGACGCTGCCACCGATCCTGTGGTGGGTTATCTGAGCGACAGAACCCAGTCCCGATGGGGTCGCCGCAAGCCCTGGATAGTGGTCGGTGCCGTGTTGACGGCTGTCGCCGTGTTCCAGTTGTTCCGCCCTTCGGCGGAGGCGGGCAACCTGTTTTACGGCGGCTGGCTGTGCGGGGTGTATCTGGGCTTTACGATTTTCAGCATCTCGCATCTCGCCTGGGGCAGTGAGCTGGCGGTGGACTACGGTGACCGCGCCCGCATCTCCACCTACTACTCGGTTACAACGGTAGTCGGCAGCGTGCTGTTCTGGACACTGCCCCTGCTGCTGATGCCTGTAACCGGCAGCTCGGAGATTGGCCCGCCCGCCGTCAATGGCATTGCCTGGATATTCGTTTTCGTCATGCCGCTGATTGTACTGGCTGCCGTGAGGTTGGTACCCAGGGGCCAGGACCTGTCGCAACGTGCGCCGCAGCCGTTGCGGCAGACCATCAGTGATCTGAGCTTTAACCGGCCGCTGTGGCGTTACGTGATCGCCCAGGCTATCTGGGGCGTGGGGCAGGGCATGTTCCTGTCGGTGATATTCATCTTCATGCGTGACTACCTGCAGCTGGGCGCACAGTTCCCGATTCTCATGATCTGGTTCTTCCTGGTGCAGACCTTCTCTATGCCGGTCTGGAACCGACTGATGCACCGCTACAGCAAGCATCGCTGCTGGGCTTTCAGCTGGGCGGCCTATTCCCTGATCCAGCCTGTGGTTCTGCTGTTCGAGCCGGGCACTGATATTTTCTGGCCCGCGATGGCGCTGGTGGCCGTGACGGCATTCATCAATGCCGCGAGCTATATCGCACCCATGGCCCTGCTGGGGGATATTTCTGACTACGGCATCCTGAAGAGCGGCTCCAATAACACTGGCAACTATTTTGCCATCCAGAACCTGCTGCAGAAGGCGACTATGGGTGTCGGCGCAGGCCTTGCCTTCCCGCTGCTGGCGCTGTTCGGTTATGAGATTGCCGGCGACAACAGCGGTACGGCGTTGATGGGACTGTTTCTGGTTTATATCGTGGTGCCGGCGGTTACCAGCGTTATTGCGGCCGTGGTGCTGTGGAATTTTCCTATCGATGCGCGCAGACACGGTATCATTCGCCGTAGACTGGAGCAGCTATCCGAGCGTCACCAACTTCATGCAGCAAGCCAATAGAAAAACCTACCACCGCGGCAATGTGCGCGACGATCTGGTGATCGCCGCGCGCGACGTGTTGCACAACGAGGGTCTGGCCGCCCTCAGCCTGCGGCGTGTTGCCCGCGAAGTGGGCGTTGCGCCTTCCGCTGTCTACAACCACTTCCGCAACCGGGAGGCCCTGTTGGCGGCGGTGGCCGCCGATGGCTACCGGCAGCTTTCCCGGCTGGAGCGGGACAGCTACGACGGCACGCAAAGAAGCCCTGAGGTGTTGCTTACCCTCAGCCGGCGCTACCTGCGCTTTGCCAGTGAGAACCCCTCCCTGTACCGGCTGATGTTCAGCCCGGAAGTGGTGGACTACCGCACCGACCCTGAGCTGGCGGAAGCGGGGGAAAGCTCCTTTGGCCTGTCTGTCGACTGGTGGTATGGGCAGGGTGCCTACGCGGCGACGCCGCGTGCCCGGGAGCATCCGCTGGCGCTGTCGGTATGGGCCATCATGCACGGACTGGCCATGCAGGTGATCGACGGGCTGGTCAGCATTAACAGGAACGACAGCGCCGCCCTGGACCGTCTTGCCGAGCAGACCATGCAGACCCTGATTCAAGGCCTGGAAGAGCCCCTCAGCAAAAAACCTTGACAAAAGCATGCTGTCGGCCAAAATGAACAGTGTTCATATGAACACTGTTCATTTTGGGTCGGGGGGCCTGCCAATGAAAAGTTCCACACGTTTTAAGGGCGGCAGTGTGCCGCTGCTCGGGGTTGTAGCACTGCTGGCGGCGGACGTGAGTCTGGCGCAGCGACAGATCGAAGAAGTGGTGGTCACTGCCCGCAAGCGGCAGGAGAGCATACAGGACGTACCTATCTCGATTACGGCTCTGACGGGCAGTGAGATTCAGGAAGCGGGCCTGCTCCGGCTGCAGGACATCTCCACCCTTGTCCCCAACATGACCTACCTCGAAGCCAACTCCAACAAATTCACCAACGTCACACTGCGGGGCATTTCCTCCGGCGGCGGCCTCGGCAATGACCCGGCAATTGGCGTTTATATCGATGACATGTACATCGGCCGTGACTCCGGCTTCAACGGTGACCTGCTGGATATTGAGCGCATCGAGGTCCTCAAGGGCCCGCAGGGCACGCTGTTCGGCCGTAATACCACGGTAGGCGCTATCAACATCACAACCCGGCGTCCCTCGGAAGAACTGGAGGGTCAGGTGCTGGTCGATGTAGGCAATTATGACTATCGCCGCATCGGTGGCCTCGTGAGCGGCCCCATCACCGACAGCGTGTCGGCAAAGCTCTCTGTGGTGGACACCGAGCGCGACGGTTTTCTCGACAACAGCTTCGGCGGCACGGCCAATACAGTGGATTACACACTGGCACGGGGACAGGTGCTATGGCAGGCAAGTGATCGCCTGGAATTCATGGTTACAGCCAGCTATCGCGAGGATTCGGCCGACGGTAACAACTACGTCACCCAGTTCCAGGGAGAACCGGTGAGTTTCAGCCGCGATGTCAGCATTCCCGACATTGGCTTTGAAGATGTGGAAGACACCCTGGTTTCCCTGCATGCCACCTACGAGTTCGACAGCATGAGGTTTACCTCCATCACCGGCAGGCAGGAGCTGGAGGAGTCCTATGTCAATGATCAGGACTGGAGTCCGCTGGATGACCTGACCGGCATCGACTCCCGTGACATGGAAGCCTGGAGCCAGGAGTTCCGGCTGGAATCCACCGGCGATAACCGCCTGGACTGGATCGTGGGCTTTTACTACTACCAGCAGGACTTTGACGTATTCACCCAGTCCCTCAGTGGCTTCGATACGATTTACGCGTTCTTCGGATTAAATGACTTTATCGGCAGCGGCCAGCCGCCCTCCAGCATCAGCCCCGCGTTCCCTGACGGGGTCGATATCAGCGCCAGGTCCACCATAGAAACTGAAAGCTACTCTGCCTTCGCCAACGTCGATTTTGAGATCAACGACCAGTGGAGCATCACGGCAGGCATCCGTTACTCCCCGGATGATCGCGACCTCGATTATGAGCAGCAGGCTGACGCCTTCGCCGCCGTGGCAGGATTCTTCCCGTTCACCACCCAGGATGAGCAGGATGACGATGAATGGACGCCGCTGATCAGCCTCAACTGGCAACCGGACGAAGACAAGCTGCTGTATGCCAGCTATTCCCGCGGCTACAAGGCGGGTGGCTTCAACAACTCCATCAGCACCGCCGCCTCGTTGGTCAGTTTTGATGCGGAGACGCTGGATAACTATGAACTGGGCTTCAAGTCCACCTGGATGGACAGCTCTTTGCGCCTGAACATGGCACTGTTCTACATGGAGTACAACGACAAACAGGAAAGCCGCTTTATCGCCGGCGTCGGCTTCCAGCAGGACAATGCGGGCAAGGCCACCAGCGAAGGCTTCGAGATGGACTTCGAATGGATACCTGCAGAGCGCTGGCGGGTGTTCGGTGGCGTGGGCTACGCGAAGGCCGAGTATGACGACTACGTCCTCAACGACACCACTGACTTCAGCGGCAATGCGCTGAGCCGGGCACCGGAGTGGACGGCCAATGTGGGCTTCAGCACCGACTGGAACTTCACCAGCGCCCTGTTGGGTGACCTGCGCGTCGACTACACCTGGCAGGATGAGTTCTTCCTGCAGCCCAACAACGACCCGTTCTTCACCGCTGACAGCCAGGGCATATTGAATGCCCGTCTCGGGCTGTCCACGGCCAACGGGCAGTGGCGGGCTACCGCCTGGGGACGCAACCTGACGGACGAAGACAACGTCAACAACTTCTTCGGTGCGAGCTCCTTTGCGTTCCCGCTGTATCACTATGCGCTGATCGCACCGCGTACCTATGGAGTAGAGCTCACCTACACGTTCTGAGCCAGCAGGGACTCACGATGGATGCTGTAACGGCCCGGGTAGTCCGACTTCAGGATTACCGGGCCTTTCCTTTCGAGCTGCCAGATATTGATCTGGACATCACACTGGATGCGGCGTGTACCCGCGTACGCAGTACCCTGAGCCTGGTACGCAAAACGCCGGGTGCCTCCGAGCCCCTGATCCTTGATGCGCTTGCGCTCACCCTGGAATCCATAGCGCTGGATGGCGCCCCGCTACCGCCGGACCGGTTCCGGTTTGACGGCGAGAAGCTGGTTATCGATGCGCTGCCAGATCGCTGTAGCCTCACCACCGAGGTGACGCTGAACCCTTCCGCCAACCAGAGTGACGAAGGGTTGTTCGTGTTGCACGGCAAGCTGGCAACCCAGTGCGAATCAGAGGGCTTCCGGCGCATCACGTTCTTCCCCGACCGGCCGGATGTTCTTTCCCGCTACCGCGTGACCCTTACGGGGGACCCGGCGCGTTATCCCGTCATGCTGTCCAACGGTCATCCCGTCGACAGCGGTGCGCTGCAGGATGGCCGGCGCTGGGTACGCTGGGAAGACCCCTATCCCAAGCCCTGTTACATCTTCGCCATCGTGGCTGGCGACTTTGGCTGCCTGTCCGACGAATACACGACCGGCAGTGGCCGCAGGATTGCGCTGAATATCTATGCGGATCACGACCGCATAGGCGAGTGCGACTTTGCCATGGGGGCGCTGAAACGCGCGTTGGCCTGGGAGGAATCCAGGTATGAGCGAGAGTACGATCTCGATCTGTACAACATCGTCGCCCTGACCGGCCATGCCGGCGCCATGGAGAACAAGGGGCTTAATATCTTTGATGCCAACGGCATCTGCGCAGACCCGGAGATTTCCACCGACCAGGATTACGCAGTGATAGAGCGCATTCTGGCGCACGAGGTGTTCCACAACTGGACCGGCAACCGTGTCACCTGTCGCGACTGGTTCCAGCTCAGCCTGAAAGAGGGGCTGACGCGCTTCCGCGACCAGACCTTTTCCCAGGATATGGCGGGGGGTGGGCGTCGCCGCATTGAGTTCGTGCGCGCACTGCAGCGCAATCAGTTCCCGGAAGATGATGGCCCTGCCGCACATGCGGTGCGGCCGGACCATTACGCCGAGATCCGCAACTTCTACACCGGCACCGTGTACGACAAGGGCGCGGAAGTCATTCGCATGATGTACTGCCTGCTGGGTGACAGCCTGTTTCGCGAAGGGGTTAAGACATACCTGTCCCGCTTTGACGGACAGGCTGTGCGGGTGGAGGACTTTGTCGACGTTATGCAGGCTGTCGGCGGTCGCGACCTGACCCAGTTCTGCCGCTGGTACCACCAGGCGGGGAGGCCGCGCCTGGCAGCTGCCGGGGCGTATGACGCGGCAGCGCAGCGCTATACCCTGACCTTGTCCCAGCGCACCTCGCCTACCCCCGGCCAGCCGGACAAGGCGCCCTTTCACGTGCCGGTATTGATGGACCTGCTGGACCAGGCCGGACAGCCGCTGCCCGTGCAGACGCAGGATGCCACCCGGGTGGACGGCAACTGGTTGCTGGAGCTGACGGGCGACGAGCAGGACTTTGTGTTCGAGCACGTCGCTGAGGCGCCGGTGCCCTCACTGCTAAGGGGTTTTTCCGCGCCGGTCTCCCTGGACCCGGGGCTGGATGCGGATGCGCTGGGCCTGCTCTGGGTGTCAGACCCGGACCCCTTCAATCGATGGCAGTCGGGCCAGCTGCTGGCCACACGGCAGATCCGGTCCCTGGCCGCCCGATGGCACGCCGGTAAGCCACTGAATATCGATGACAACTTCCTCAAGCACTGGCGCAGCCTGTTGCTGGACGACAGTTGCGAACCCGGTCTGCTGAGTGAACTCCTGCTGCTGCCGGATGAACCGGCACTGAGCGAGGGCCTGCCGCGGTTTGACCTGGACGGCCATCGCGCGGGTCGCGATGCGCTGCTGGCGCGGCTGGTTGCGGAGAATCGGGACGCTCTGCTGCAGCGCTACTTCGCCCTGCGTTCCCATGGCCACCCTGGTTATGACAGGGTGGAGCCGGGTCGGCGAGCGCTGATGAACACCTGCCTTGAGTTATTGCTGGCCAGCCCGGACGACGAGGTACTATCCCTGGCGCTGCAGCAGGTGAATGACGGTGAAAACATGAGCGCGCGCTTTGCCGCGCTGGCGGCGCTTTGCCACGTCGATAGCCCGGTGCGGGCGCAGGCCCTGGACGACTTCTACCGTCACTGGCAACACAAGCCGTCGGTTATCGACAAGTGGTTCAACGCCCAGGCCCTGTCGCGCACCCCGGATGCCCTGGACGCCATTCTGGCGCTGGAGGAGCACCCGGACATGGACCTGATGAACGTCCCCCGGGCGATGGCTTTCTACGGCGGTTTGTTCCGCCAGAACCGGGTTGCCTTTCACGACCCCAGCGGACGGGCCTACGAGGTGCTGGCGGATCGCCTGATTTTTATCGACAGCGTCAAACCCGGTTCCACCTACTGGTTGATGCCCCAGTTACTGCAATGGCGGCGCATGGACGACAGTCGCCGTGAAAAGATGCGACGCGCCCTGCAGCGCATTGCCGACGCCGATATTTCCAACGCCCTGCGAGAAACCGTCGAGGATGCCCTCGCGCCCGACACGCAGGAATCATAGGTAAGCATATGCAAAACGCATTTATAGACAGCCTGGCGCAATCGCTGCCGTCGAGACTCGACGCGATGAAGCTGCCGGGGATGGCGCTGGGCCTGATCGATGAAACCGGCGCAACCTCACTGGCGTGCTTCGGGGTTGCCGACACCGAGAGTGGTCGCCCTGTCACCGCAGACACCATCTTCCAGATTGCCTCTATTTCCAAGGCCGTGACGGCCTGGGGCGTCATGAAACTGGTGGAGGGGGGCGAGCTCGACCTGGACGCCCCGGTAGAAAAATACCTGACCCGCTGGAAGCTGCCGCCCTCGTCCTACGACAGCAGCAAGGTCACGGCACGCCTGCTGCTGATGCACTTTGCGGGCACCTCACTGGAGGGCTGTGGCGGCACCGACTACGACGACACCTGGTACAGCGTGGATGACGTGCTCTACGGTCGCACCCCGGGGCTGGACCCACGCCATGAGGTGTATGCCAACAAGTGGGGACTGGATCCCGCGCAATACGGGCGCCCCGTGCATCTACAGTCGGAGCCCGGCAGCGAGTTCGCCTATTCCGGCGGCGGTTTTACTGTATTGGAGCTGTTGATCGAGGAAATTTCGAAGCAGGATTTTTCCAGCTTCATGGCCGAGCATGTGCTGCAGCCCCTGGGCATGCAAGACTCGACCTTTGAGTTGAACCGGGACGACTTGCCGCGGGTGGCCACACCCTACGACGAGGACCTGCAGGTCATGCCCCTGTACCGGATTAACGGCAAGGCCGCCGGCGGCATGTATTCCACCATCACCGATCTGTGCCTTTTCGCCGCCGCAGAGATGCCGGGGCCCGACGGTGAACCGCCCGGGCGGGGCGTACTGCGACCGGAATCGGTGGCCGAGATGCACCGGCCGGACCGCTTCGCGGAGCACCAGATGGACCTGGATTTCTACACGGGCCTGGGTCACTACGTGGTCGATATCGGCGGTGTCAGGGCGGTGCAGCACACCGGTGGCAACCCGGGTTGGCGCTCTGTATACACGGTCGTGCCGGAGAAGCAGCGGGGCTTTGCCTGCCTGATCAACAGCGCGGGCGGCAATGACCTGTGGATGGAGCTGATCAACGAATGGGCCGCCGTGGCGCTGGCCTGATGCGCATTGCCTTGCTGGACACCGGCGGGACCATAAACGGGATTCTTTCCCCGCAGCAGGCGCCGCCCGCACACAGCCGGGTTATTGCCTGGCTGGAACAGGAAGTAGCTGATTCAGGCCTTTTTCTGGATGCCCAGGTCCTGTGCATGAAGGATTCCCGGGCGCTGGATGATGCGGACCGCCAGCGTTTGTGTGAGGCGGTGGAGGCGAGTCCAGCGGACGTCGTGCTGATTTCCCACGGTACCTACACCATGCCGGAGACAGGCTGCTATCTGCAGCAACGGTTGAGCGCGAGCGCGCGGGCGCGGCCCATCATCCTGCTGGGCGCCCTGCACCCGCTGGGCGCGCCGGGGTCCGATGCCGAGGATGTGCTGCGCTACGTGCTGTCCATACTGCTGGGCAGTCCCAACGGGGTCTCAATCACCGCGGGTATGCGGCTTTGGCGGCCGGATTCCGTGGTAAAGGATGCAGAGACAGGCCGTTTTGTCAGTCGCCACGGCTGAACACAATATCCAGCACTTGCTCCAGAAAGGCGTTCTGCAGAGGCTGGTCCAGGTTGAGGGTACCTGCTACCCGCAGCCGAGCCTCGGGGCAGAAGTACATGAACGAGCCCCAGTGACCCAGGTGCCCCCAGAGGTGTTTCCCGCGAAGCTGTTTGCGGCCTATACCGAGGCCATAATAAAAACCGGGTTTTGCCTGCGGGCCCGCCAGCAGTAGGTCCAGCGTTTCGGGTCGCTTGAACAGCGTACCGTTGAAGAGTCCCACCAGGAAACGGTCCAGATCCGCCAGCGTTGACACGTGCCCGCCGGCTGCCCAGTCGCAGCTGCCGTTTATCTGAAGGGCATCCAGCCGCTGGCCGTCCATCTCCAGATAGGCGTGACTCAGGGTGGACAGGGGCGACTCGTGTCCCTCCAGCCAGGTGTTGTGCATGTCCAGAGGGTCGAAGATGCGCCGGCGGCACAGCGTTGCATAGCTCTCACCGCTAACGGCCTCCAGCACCAGGCCGGCCAGCACGAAGCCGGTGTCGGAGTAATGGTATTGGGCGCCGGGTGCACCGACGCTGTGACCGTTCTCTGCTGCCCACGTGGCAATTTCCAGCGGCTCCCGGTGGCGACCTGGGTCCTTGCTGAGTTCGGCAAACCAGGTCTCTGACAGTGCGAAGTCGTTGAAGCCGGCGCGGTGATGAAGCAGCAGGTCCATGTTGATGTCACTGGCTGCAAAGCCGTCACTTATCGGCAGTTTCGCGATCAGGCTCCCGGGCAGGAAATGTGTGACCGGTGCGCTGAGGTCCAGCATCCCCTCCTCGACAAGCTGTGCCGCAATAACGCCGGTAAAGGTCTTGCTCATGCTCGCGATGCGAAAGCCCGCGTCATCGCCCAGGGGTTCGCGACTCTCCAGGCAAAACTGTCCGGCAGCGCCACGCCATTGCAGGTCGTGCAGGGGCGCTTCAATACCCAGCAGCACGCCCGGTACTTCATCGGCGCGCCGGGTCAGCAGCGTCTGCAGGTTGGCGGCGCGTGAGTCTGTCATGGTGTCTCCCGGATGGCTTGCCAGCGACTGGATTTCTGCTAATATGAACAGTGTTCATATTTAAGTCAACCGACGGCGCCTGCATGCAGAACAATCACCAGCCCGGCGCGGGGCGCGCACCCACCGCACTGCCGGTACCCCGACTCAATGGCTGCAATCAGCGCACGGTGCCCTGGCTGCTCAAGGCTCGCGCCGAGACCCGCACCGAACACCCTTTCCTGATCTGGGCGCCTTTCGACCGCCCCTCCCAGACTATCAGTTATGGGGCTTTCTACCAGGCGGTGTTGTCTCTGGCTGCGGGCTTGCGTGCCCGCGGAGTCTCCCAGGGCGACTTTGTACTGTTGCACATGGAAAACTGCCCGGAGTTCCTGCAGACCTGGCATGCCTGCGCACAGCTGGGAGCCGTGGTGGTGACCACCAACACCCGTTGCACGGCGGATGAGGTAGGCTATTTCATTGATCACAGCCGGCCGGTGGCGGCGATTACCCAGCCGCGTTTTGCCGACATGATACGCGGCGCCGGGCCGGAGCTGGCCTGGATTGCGGTAATCGATCACGACGCCGGCGCCGCGCCGGAGACAGAGCCGGGAGATGGCTGCCTGCCCTTCAGCGCACTGCTGGCCGACCCCGATGGTTTCGAGCCGGCGCAAACGGCACCTGAAGACTTCAATTCGGTGCAGTACACCTCCGGCACAACCTCGCGCCCCAAGGGCGTGGTGTGGACTCATGCCAACGCTGTCTTCGCTGCCCGCAGTAATGCACAGGTGTGCACGGTGACCGCCGACGACGTGGGTCACACCTATTTGCCCCTGTGCCATACGAACGCGCTGAGCTATTCCCATCTCGCCACCCTGTGGGCGGGTGCGACGCTGGTGATACAGCCGCGCTTCTCGGCCAGCCGGTTCTGGGATTGCGTGGTGCAGCATCGCTGCACCTGGGGTATCCAGATACCTTTCGGTCTGAAGGCGTTGATGGGACAGCCGGTGCCAGAGGGTCACGCCCTGACCCGCTGGGGCCTGGGCGCACACGACCCGGAGATCGTACGTTCCCTGACAGGGATACCCTGCATAGGCTGGTTCGGCATGACGGAAACGGTCGCCCTGCCCATTTACTCTGTGCTGGGGCTGCCGGGCCGGGAGATGAGCATGGGGCAGCCGTCGCCCGAATACGAGGTGCAGGTGCGAGGCGCCGATGGCGCGGAAGCGGCCTGGGGCGAGAGTGGCAGGCTGTGGATTCGCGGCATACCGGGACTCTCGCTGTTTCATTCCTATCTGCACAATCCTGACGCCACGGCCAACGCCTTTGACGACCAGGGCTGGTTTGATACCGGCGACATGGTCACCGCCACCGAGGATGGTTTTATCACTTATGATGGCCGCTCGGGCGACATGCTGCGCGTGGGCGCCGAGAATGTCGCCGAGTCCGAAATCGAGCGTGTGGTGGGCGCGGTACCGGGGGTGCTGGAGGTGGCGGTGGTGGGCAGGCCGGACCCGATGCTTGACGAGGTCCCCGTGGCTTTTGTCGAGGCACCCGGTGTGGTGACAGAGGAGGCCCGTACCGAGCTGGCCGGAAAAATTATCGATCACTGCCGCAACATGCTGGCGGACTTCAAGGTACCCCGGGACGTCACCGTCCTGGATCACATTCCCCGGGTAACCCTGGGCAAACTCGACAAGAAAACGCTTCGCGCGCAGCTCGCTGCGGCGCAGGAGGATTAATATGTTCCCCGAAGACTCACTGGAATCCAGCCGCCTGTACCAGCGCGCACTGCCGGTCATGCCCGGCGGCAACACCCGTCACACGGTGTTCTTCACGCCGCACCCGGTCTACATCGAACGCGGCGAGGGTTGCCGGGTCTGGGATGTGGATGGTGTTGAGCGTATCGACTGCATCAACAACTATTCCTCACTGATCCACGGTCACTGTCATCCGGCCATTGTGGAGGCTTTGCGGGAGCAGGCGGGCAAGATTCTCAGCGTGAGTCTCCCCACCGAGGCCGAGTTGCGCCTGGCGGAGTTGGTGACCCAGCGCCTGCCCGCCGTTGACCAGGTGCGTTTTGCCAATTCCGGGACCGAAGCGGTGATGTTGACCGTCATGGCTGCGCGCGCTTACACCGGCCGCAACAAGATCGCCAAGATCGAGGGCGCCTACCACGGCAGCTATGACGCCGTGTCCGTGAGCATGTATCCCATGCCCGACCAGTGGGGACCGGACGACGCTCCGGCCAGTGTACCGCTGGCGGGGGTTTCCCAGGGTGTCTGCCAGGACACAATCGTGTTGCGTGCCAACGACGTGGAAGGCAGCCGCGCGATACTGCGGAAGCACGCCGCTGACCTCGCCGGGGTGCTGGTCGATCCCATGGCCAAGAATCTGGGTTTCCTGCCACTGACCCGACCCTTCCTGCAAATGTTGCGGGAGGAGGTTGATGCGGCGGGGGCCCTGTTGATGTACGACGAGGTCTACAGCTTCCGGATGGGCTACAACGGCGCCCAGGGCGAGGTGGGCGTGCTGCCGGACCTGACAGCCCTGGGCAAGGTGATAGGCGGTGGTATGCCGGTGGGCGCGATCGGGGGCCGCAAAGCCATCATGGAAGCCCTGTTTGACCCGCGCGGTCCTAAAAAAATGGGTCACGGTGGCACCTTCAATGCCAATCCCATGACCATGGCGGCGGGCGCTGCGGCACTGGAGCACTACGATGAGGCGGCGCACCAACGGCTGGCCGGGCTCGGTGAGCGACTGCGCACGGGGCTGCGGGAAATATTCGCGCGCCAGGGTCGGCCCGCCACCGTGACCGGTGCGGCGTCCATGATTGGCCTGTTCCATACCGAGGCACCCATGACTGACTGGCGCGCCAGCCTCAAGGCCATGATGGAAGACCCCGGCCTGATGCAGCAGGCAGATACCCTGTTCCGGGGGCTGCTGAACGAGGGCGTGTACATGGCTAGCCAGGGCTTCTTCGTGTTGTCCACGGCGATGACCGAGGCCGATATCGACTTCGTGCTGGAAAAAACCGAACTCATCCTGCGGAAGCTCCCCGCGAAAGCGGCCTGAGCCTTCCCGGAACAACAACGAAAAAGGACCCACACAATGCGTGAAGCTGTCATTGTTTCCACTGCCCGCACCCCTATCGGTAAAGCTTATCGAGGTGCTTTCAACAATCTGGAGGCGCCCAGCCTGGCAGGCATCCCTATCGCTGAAGCGGTGCGCAGGGCCGGCATAGATCCGGCCGAGGTCGAGGACTGCATCATGGGCGCCTCCATTCAACAGGGCAGCCAGACCTTCAACATCGGTCGTCTCGCGGGGCTTGCAGGCGGCCTGCCTGAGAGCTGTGCGGGCATGAGTATCGACCGGCAGTGTTCCTCCGGGTTGATGACGATAGCGACCGCTGCCAAGCAGATCGTGGACGACGGCATGGAGGTGCTGGTGGCCGGCGGCGTTGAAAGTATCAGCCTGGTGCAGAACGAGCATATGAACCTGCACCGTGTACCGGATCCAAAGCTGATCGCCGCGCATCCCAATACCCACATGAGCATGCTGGAAACTGCCGAGGTCGTGGCGCAGCGCTACGGCGTCAGCAGGGAGGCGCAGGACGCCTACGCGCTGCAGAGCCAGCAGCGCACGGCTGCGGCACAGCAGGCGGGCAAGTTCGACGACGAGATTGTGCCGGTGACTGCAGAAAAGCTGGTTACGGACAAGGAAACCGGCGCAACGTCCACCCAGACCGTCACGCTTGCCCAGGACGAGGGCAATCGCCCGGATACCACATTGGACGGGCTGGCCAGTCTTGCACCCGTGATGGGTGGCACGGTGACCGCCGGTAACGCCAGCCAGCTGTCTGACGGCGCCAGCGCCTGTGTGTTGATGGAAGCGAAGGATGCGGAGCGGCGCGGGCTCGAACCCCTGGGTTACTACCGCGGCATCGCCGTGGCCGGTTGCGCCCCCGACATCATGGGTATTGGCCCTGTGTTTGCCGTGCCGCGATTGCTCTCACGTCACGGCCTGAGCATGGACGATATCGGCCTGTGGGAGCTGAACGAGGCGTTTGCCGTGCAGGTGGTTTACTGCCGCGACGAGCTGGGTATTCCCGATGAAAAGCTCAACGTCAACGGCGGTGCGATATCCATTGGTCATCCCTACGGGATGAGCGGGGCACGCATGGTGGGTCACGCCTTGATCGAGGGCAAGCGTCGCGGTGTGCGCTACGTCGTCATCACCATGTGCGTTGGCGGGGGCATGGGTGCTGCCGGCCTGTTTGAGGTCGCCTGAGTCATGTCGCTGCCCGGCAGCTGGTGCACGACGCCGTCGGGTCGACCCCGGGCGCGGGGTGCAGGGATACCGTTCCCCGGCCAACCCGGGGCGCACAACAGCATCACCGATGTGCCCGGCGTCGAGGTGGGATACACCACCCTGATCAGCGGTGACGGTCCGCTGGTGGTGGGGGAGGGACCGATACGCACCGGCGTGACGGCACTTTTCCCGCGGGGCGCAGCGCTGGCACCGGAGCCGGTTTTTGCGGGTTTCTTTTGCATGGGTGGCAACGGTGAGGCCACTGGCGCGCAGATTATTGTCGAGCAGGGCCGGTTTGAAGGGCCTGTCACGCTGACCAATACGCACTCATGCGGTATCGCCCGGGACGCAACCGCCCAATGGCTGAGCCGGCGGGTGCGCGACGAGGATCGTCCGGCACCCTTCTGGCTTCCTGTGGCAGCGGAGACCTGCGACCAGCTGCTTAACGATATCAGCGGCCATCACCTGACCCGCGAACATGTCTTCGCAGCGTTTGAGGATGCGCGCACAGGCCCAGTGGATGAGGGCAGCGTCGGTGGCGGCACCGGCATGACCACCTATCAGTTCAAGGCGGGTTCCGGGACTGCCTCCCGCCAACTGCGGGTGGGTGACAACGATTACACAGTGGGTGCATTTGTGCAGGCAAACTTCGGCAAGCGTCACTTGATGGCGATTGCCGGTATTCCCATGGGTCACCACTTTCCGCTGGAGCAGGCCTTGCCGGAATCGCGTGGCAGCATCATTGGTGTGATCGCGACCGATGCGCCGCTGTTGCCCCACGCGCTGGACCGACTGGCGCGGCGGGCGGCCTTCGGTATTGCCCGCTCCGGCGGCATTGCCTCCAATGAATCCGGTGACTTCTTTATTGCATTCTCGACCGCCAACTATCCGGCGGTGGCCCAGCACAAGGGTATTGCCAGCCTGTCCTCGGTAACCGAGGGTGAGCTCAGCCCGTTTTACCAGGCGGCAATCGAAGCCACGGACGAAGCCATTATCAATTCGATGGTGGCCAGTGAGACCATGGTGGGACGTGACGGTAATACCGCTCCCGGCCTGCCGCTTGCGCGGGTACAGGAAATCCTTGCCTATCACCGGCGCCTGGAATTGCCGTGACGCGTATTGTGGACCGCGCGGCCATTGAGTTGGCCCTGCCTGAGATCGATCTTGTAGCTGCGGCAGCAGACGCGTTTCGCGCCCATACGGCGGGCCTCGCTGTGCTGCCCCCGGTGGGTGAGCTGCTGTTCGATGACCCGCCGGGCGACGTGCACATCAAGTATGGCTACCTGCGCGGGGGCGCGCACTACGTGATCAAGGTAGCCAGCGGTTTTTACAACAACCCGTCGCTGGGGTTGCCGGCAAACAACGGCCTGTTGCTGGTGTTTTCCCGGGCAAGCGGCGCACTGGACGCCATACTGCTGGACGAGGGCATTGTCACCGATCACCGCACCGCGGCGGCAGGTGCCTGTGCCTCCCGCCTGCTGGCGCCGTCAAAGGTGTCCCGTATCGGTGTGCTCGGCACCGGTGTGCAGGCAGCGCTGCAGCTGCGCTACCTGATGCGGGTCACGCCCTGCCGCGACGTTTGTGTGTGGGGCCGCGACGCCGCGCGCGTTCGAGCATTCTGCGAGGGTCTCGCTGATACCGATTTGCGCATCGAAAGCGCTGATTCACCCCGTATGGTCGCGGAGCGTTGCGAACTCATTGTCACAGCGACGGCATCCACGGAGCCGCTTCTTCTTGACCTGCCTGCGGGGCGGCACGTGACGGCCGTGGGCTCGGACACGCCGGTAAAGCAGGAGCTCTCGCCTGCGCTGATGGCGCAGGCGGATATCGTGGCGGTGGACTCCCTGGCCCAGGCCCGGGAGCGCGGCGAAGTGTTCCAGGCCTGTCGTGCGGGGATGCTGGATGCGTCCAGAATCCTTGAGCTGGGCAGTCTGCTGGCGGGGGATGTGGCGGGCCGCCGTGACGACCAGCAGCGCACCGTGGCAGATCTTACGGGCATCGCCAGCCAGGACTTGCTGGCTGCGACGGCGCTGCTCAAACATATACATCACGCTGAATAAACGGGAGCCATGGGCTGTCATGCATATCGAGACTTTTGAACTGGAGCGCAACCAGTCCCTGTACGAAAACCGGGTGCGCTTCAATCTGACCGAGAGCGGGATTCACCCGTACACGCTGCGGGAACTGCTGACCGAGGAACAGCAGCAGGCGGTGCTGGACCTGCGCCTTGGCTACGGCCAGACCAACGGCGATCCCGGCCTGCGGGCCGCGATCGCCGCGTACTATCCGGGTTGCAACGAGGATAACGTGATTGTCACCAACGGATCCGCCGAGGCGAACTTTGTCGCCTTCTGGAGTCTGCTGGAGCCCGGTGACGAAGTGGCCATGATGCTGCCGAATTACCAGCTGCTTTACGGGCTCACGCGCTCTTTCGGCTGCAGCGTGAAGCCCTTCCACCTGCGGGAGGCGTCCCTGTGGGCGCCGGACCTTGACGAGCTGGAATCCAGCCTTTCGGAAAAAACCCGGGTGATAGCGCTGTGCAATCCCAATAATCCGACCGGGTCTGTACTCAGCGCCGACGACATGCAGCGTATTGTCGAGCTGGCGCGACGCTATGACTGCTACATCCTGTCCGATGAGATTTATGCCGGCTCCGAACTGGATGGCAACGAGACACCCACATTCATGGGACTCTACGAAAAAACCATCGTCGCCTCAGGGCTGGCGAAATCCCTCGCGCACCCCGGGCTGCGAATCGGCTGGCTGGCGGGCCCCCGGGAAGTGATAGACCAGGCCTGGCACCATCACGACTACACATCCATCAGTACGGGTATTGTCAGCCAGTATGTGGCGCAGGTGATCCTGGAGCCGGGCAAACGCCAGCAGGTGCTGGAGCGCGGCAGGGCGTTATTGCGCCGGAACGTGCCTGTGGTGGAGCAATGGGTTGCACAGTACGGCGGCGGTTTTCGCTTTATTCCACCGAAAGCAGGCGGTATGGCCTTCATTGGCTATGATCTCGCCATCAACTCCTCAGAGCTGGTAGAGCGACTGCGGCTGGAGAAGGACGTGCTGGTGGTGGCTGGCGACTGGTTTGGTATGGACCACTTCCTGCGGCTGGGCATAGGTGGTGATACCGAGGAGCTTGTCGAGGGGATAAGCCTGCTGGACGGCTTCCTCAAGCAGTTGCAAGCGGACGGCGTGCAACGCCTGAGCGCCTGATACCCGTGCGCGCCTACGTCGGTGGCCTGATTCACGAGACCAACGCCTTTTCCCCGATACCGACAACGCTTGCCAGCTACGGCGCGGGGGTCATCGGCTACCGGGACCTGTTGAGCGCTGCGCGCGACGCGGGCTTTGAGGTGACAGAGGGTTTGTCCCTGCGCGCGGCACCCTCGGCACCGACGCAACGTGCCGATTACGAAGCGCTGCGCCAAAAGCTGGTTGCTGATATCCGCAAGCAGGCGCCGTTCGATGCGGTACTGCTGTCCCTGCACGGTGCCCAGGTCGCCGAGGGCTATCCGGATTGCGAGGGCGATTTGCTGGGAGCTCTGCGCGAGGCGTTGGGTGAAGACGTCTGTATAGCAGTGCTGCTGGACCTTCACGCCAGCGTATCGCAGCGCATGCTGGCGCTCGCAGATCTGGTAGTCAGCATCAAGGAGTACCCGCACACGGATTACCCGGTGTCGGCGCAACAGCTGGCGGGCCTGGCACGGCGTATGGTGGCAGGGGAGATTGCACCGGTGACGGCGTTTGTTCCATTGCCTGTATATACGCTCTGGCATACGCCCGAACAGCCCTGTCGCGCAATTGTTGATGAAGCGCTGGCATACGAGGCGAGGGGAGATGTCCTCCATATCTCCCTGGTGCACGGCTTTCCCTGGTCTGACGTCGAGGACGCGGGGGCTGCCGTTATTGTGGTGACCGATGCCGATGAGCAGCAGGCGGTGGCCCTGGCCCGCGCGTTCGCGCGCAAGCTCTGGGCCATCCGGGCAGCAGACCTTGAGCACTATCGAACGATAGAGCAGTGCATGGCCCGTGTCGCTGAGCACAGCCCGGGTACGCTGGTGATTGCCGACGCCGCGGACAACCCTGGCGCGGGCTGCGGCGGCGATAGCACCTGGCTGCTACAGGCCCTGCTCGACGCCGGGGTGCAGGATGCGGCTTTTGCCATGCTGGTGGATGCAGATGCGGTGGCAGCCGCTTGCCAGGCCGGTGTTGGTGCAGAAGTGCGAATCTCACTGGGTGGCTATTCCTCTGCCCTTGCCGGCGCGCCGGTGGTCGCAACAGCAACGGTTGTCGCGATTGCTGAGCCAGCCCGGATAGACGCCATGCCGGGCTATCCTCCTGTGCAGGTCGACTGCCTGGTGCGGCTTTCGGTGCAGGGCGTCGACGTGGTCGTTTGTGCCTACCGCGAGCAGGTGTTCGGCCCCGGCGTGTTTACCGAGGTCGGCATCGACCCAGGCGCAATGCGGGTGCTGGTGGTCAAGTCGGCGCAGCATTTTTACAATGCGTTTGCGCCCCTGGCGGCAGATGTGCTTTACGTCGATGCCCCCTGTTCCCGCAGCATTGATTTTTCCTCCCTGCCCTTCCGCTCGCGCAGGGCGCCTGTTTGGCCCCTGGAAGAACTCTCCGAGTCGGATATTCCGCAACCGCTTGTGTTCTAGCATGGCGGATGCACACAATGTGCCGCCATGCTGACAGATCCCCTGTTTTATCTTTGCTCCGTTCCCGCGGTGATGATGTACGGCATCGCCAAGGGCGGCTTTGGCGGTCCCGTCTCGGTGCTGGCGGTGCCGCTGATGGCGCTGATCATGTCGCCGACACTCGCAGCGGCCATCCTGCTGCCCATCCTGGTGGTGATGGATGCGCTGGTGGTGAAGACCTACTGGGGCATTTACGACCGCACCGCTTTGAGGATTATGCTGCCCGGGGCTTTGCTGGGGGTGGGCCTGGGCTATGCCAGCGCTGAATATCTCAATGACAGCCTGATGAGGCTGATGATCGGGGTGATCTCCCTGCTGTTCGGCCTGCAGTCGTTTTTCAATCTGGCACGACAGGCGCAATCCGCCCACAACCGCTGGTCCGGGGGTGCCTTCGGGCTGCTGGCGGGCTTCACCAGTTTCAGTATCCATGCGGGCGGTCCCCCCTTCAGCATGTACCTGATGCCTCGCGGCCTCACGCCGCTGGTCTACGCGGGCACCGGCGGGCTGTTCTTTGCGACGGTCAACCTGGTCAAGCTGTTCCCCTACTACGCACTGGGGCAACTGCCGCTGCAGAACCTCACCTTGTCACTGGTGCTGATGCCACTGGCGCCGCTGGGCGTTGCGGTGGGCCACCGTCTGGTGAAACGCTCGAATGCGGGTTTCTACTACCGCGTGATCAGCGTGTTTCTGGTACTGCTGGGGGTGATTCTGGTGTGGCGGGGCCTGCGGGGCTTGTGAAGCGGCGCAGGTGCGAGGCCAGGACTTGCTCCTGCCCGGGGAAGCGCCAGCTCCACTGGTCAAATTCCGCCAGCGGCAGGTAGAAGGCGCGCCTTACCTCCATGCGCGGTGGCGGATCGATCAGGCCGCTATTCTCGTGGTGGGCGCAGTAGTACAGGTGAAAGCCTGTCTCGAAGACATCGATGAGTTCCCCGGGCTGCAGGCGCAGGCCGGTTTCTTCCCAGGTCTCGCGGAAGGCCGCACAGCGCGCGCCTTCACCCGTTTCCACGCTGCCACCGGGCGGGCTGAGTTTGCCGTTCATGCCCTCGACCACCAGCAGGGCGCCGTCTTTCACAGCGAAACAGCCGGCGCTGGGCGCGGCCTCGGCAGACGCCTGAAGCGGGCAGGGCGGCGCTTCCGGGCCGCTGCAGCCGGCCACCAGAAGCAGGGCCAGCAGCGAGGCCAGATGGCCTGTTCCGGTGAAGGTACACAGGGGCATTGCTGGTTTCTCCGCAATGGAGACGCGTATTCCGACCGATGGATAACTACATACCACAGTAACGCGTCGTTTGTTTGCCCCGTAGCAAGTGCTTCCCGGGTCATTTTCAGCCCCGCAGGGGAAACGTCCGCCTACTCGTCGTCCTCCAGCACCACGCCACCCTGCATCACTTCGTTAAAGCGGCCCAGGCCGCATCCGGTGGTGGGTCGCAGGTCGACCGCACTCTGCTCATACAGCCGCACCACGTCCAGGCTGCACAGCCGGCTCTGGCGAGTTTCAAAGCCGATGGTGCGGCCCGGCCGCAGCCCCGGGCAGGTGTTTGGCAGAACGTTTACGTAGCGTTTGCCGCCGCGCATGGTGAACTCGATGGTGCGGTCGCCAATCACGCGTGTGCTCTTTATCGCCGCCCTGGAGATGCAGTCCACCCCTGCGTCTGCTTCCACGGCGTACAGGTCCAGAAATGCGGTCTGCTCGCTGGGGGCGTCTGTCTGCGGACCGCCTGCGCAAGCGCCCAGCAGCGCTGCCAGCACAAGGCCTGCCAGGCTGCGTCCTGCGCGCGCGGGTCGTTGGTCTGCGTCCGGATTGTATGAGGTTGTTCCCATGTTGACTCCTGCCGGCGTTGTTGCCGTCGGCGTTTCGGTGTTGGGTTTGTGGGCTAGACTATGCACGCTTGAGCGCGCAACTTCAAAACACGGGAAAGGAAAAGGGGGCGACCATGAGTGAAGAGACAGAACGTAACAAGCAGGCAGTGCGAGAATTTTTTGATGCGCTTAACCGCGGTGATATGGAAGCTGTCGTAAACAGCTACGCTGAGGACGGTTGCGTGCACACCATGGGCAACACGCTGATTTCCGGCGTCAACACCAAAGCGGATATCAGGGCCTTCGGGGGCGGTGTGCTGGAAGCGTTTCCGGAGGGGCTGACGTTCACGATCCGCGGCATGACCGCAGAGGACGACCGCGTGGCCGTGCAGGCGGAGTCACAGGGACAGCACGTCAGCGGCAAGCCCTACCACAATTTCTACCATTTCCTGTTTCGTTATCGCGACGGTGAGTTGGTCAGCCTGCATGAATACATGGACACAGAGCAGGTGACCGACGTGCTGTGTGGCGGGCAACGCCCGGCGGCTGGCGGAGCTTTGTGATGCTCCTGTCAGCCCTCGGCGAATCGTGAGCCCTCAGCGAATCGTGAGCCCCGGGTCCTTCGGGTCCGCCATCTGCGGCGTTCCGCGCTGGTAATTGATCTGCAGCCCGAAGGGCTCGTCGCTGCCCAGGTACAGCACCAGGCCGCGGCGGCCGCTGTCGAGATCGTTGATGACCTCGTACTCCACCGGCAGTGAGATCTCGGGCCCCTCGGGCATCTGTCCTACCACCAGCACCTCCTCGATAGCCTGCTGTATCTGCGGCATGGAAATCTCCACGCGGTAGCGGCCGTCTTCCGGGTCGCGGGTGACGCTCTCCACCCGGGTATCCGTCGCCTCGTCCACCCAGCCTGCCTCCGGCGACATGTAGCGGGGCTTGTCGCTCTGGGCGAACGTCGCGCTCGCAGCCCAAAGCGCCGCGACAGCGACAATGAGTGCCGCCGTCGAAGGTATCGTGTGCAGGGAAAAGCGATCGCAGAACATGCGTAAACCTCTTGGTGTCCAACTTAAGCATAAGCGGAATCGCGGCGGCTGGCCACGCTGCGACAATTTGTCGCTGTCTGGCACCGGGGGACACCGCTAGACTCGCTCGCCGTATTCGATGTCAGTGGATAAACCCGTATGCGTTATTACCCCGGCTTCTTCAGACCCACTATCCTCAGCCTCGCCTGCGCCGCGGCGAGCCATGCCCTTGCGGACCACACCCACGTCGAAGAGGTGGTGGTGCAGGGCTCTGTCGCCGACGCCCGCACTATCAACGTCGCGGAAGCGATGGTGATTTCTCCCGATACCGCGCTGCTGCTGAAGAAAGCACCCGGCGCCAACGTC
>JAZBPS010000206.1:0-7205 GCA_036353375.1 Halieaceae bacterium
ACGTGCACGCTGCTGCCGACCTGCAGATGGCGCACGCGATTGCAGTAAATGCCAAGACCCAGCGCTTCGGCACCTGCAACACCACGGAGACCCTGCTGGTGGATGCAGCGGTGGCCGACGCGTTGCTGCCTGGGCTGGCAGACGCGTTGCGCGGGCTGGGGGTAGAACTGCGGGGATGCGAGAAGAGCCTGGCGCTGCTGCCCGGCATTCGCGCTGCGGTCGAGTCAGACTGGTTCGAGGAGTATCTCGCCCCGGTGCTGGCGCTGCGTGTGGTCGCAGACCTCGACGAGGCGATCAACCATATCAATCACTACAGCTCCGGGCACACCGAGGCGATTGTCACCAACGATCACAGCGCTGCCATGCGCTTCCTGCGGGAGGTGGATTCCAGTTCTGTCATGGTGAATGCATCCACCCGGTTTGCCGATGGCTTTGAGTATGGCCTGGGGGCAGAGATCGGCATATCCACCGACAAGCTGCACGCCCGTGGCCCGGTCGGCCTGGAGGGCCTCACCTCACAGAAGTATGTCGTGCTAGGCCAGGGGCAGGTGCGACAGTGAGCCGATCCGGCCTGGGTATTTTTGGCGGCACCTTTAACCCGATACATTTTGGCCACCTGCGCTCGGCGCTGGAGGTGCGCGAGGAGCTGGGGCTTGAGCGTGTCCTGATGATACCGGCGGCACAGCCACCACTGCGCGAGCAGCCGGAAACCAGTGCTGTGTTCCGTGCAGAGCTGGTGGAGCGCGCGATCGCCGGTGAGCCGGGCCTGGTATGCGATCGGCGGGAGCTGGAGCGCGAGGGGCCTTCCTACACGGTGGACACCCTGCAGGAACTGCGCGCTGAGCACGGTCCGGAAACACCGCTGTGCATGGTGCTGGGCGCAGATACGCTGGACAAGCTGGACGCCTGGCACCGCTGGCAGGAAATACTGGATTTTGCCCACCTGGTGGTACTGACACGGCCCGGTTGGGTGCTGCCCGCCGACGGCGAGATGGGCCGCTGGCTTTCGCGGCACCGCGTTGACGCCGCCTCCTTGCTGCAGCAACCCGCTGGCGGCGTACTGTCGCTGGCCTTGCGCCAGCTGCCGGTCTCTGCCACCGAAATTCGCAGCCTCATCGCCGAGGGCCGCTCTCCCAGGTACCTGCTGCCAGAGGCTGTCTGGCACAGGATAATGGAATCCGGTGCCTACGGCGCCGAGCCACCGGCAGCCGCCGCCGAGTCGGCATAGTTCACCTAGCACACAGGAGCAATATGCAGTCAGCCGAACTCAAGCAACTTGTAGCGGACGCCTTGGACGACCTCAAGGCGGTCAACATCGTGGACATCGATGTTCGCGACCTGACCGATGTGATGGACTATCTGGTGATCGCCAGCGGCACCTCCAACCGGCACGTGAAGTCCCTCGCGGATAATGTGTTGCTGAAGGCCAAGGCGCAGTGCCAGCGCCCCCTGGGGGTGGAAGGGCAGGACAGCGCCGAATGGGTGCTGGTGGATTTCGGCGACGTGGTCGTGCACGTGATGCTGCCCGCTACCCGTGATTTCTATGATCTGTAGCGGCTTTGGTCGATGCCCAGGGAAAACGCGGGTGCCTGAGTGAAGCTGACGGTGGTGGCCGTGGGCAACCGGATGCCGAAGTGGGTGGAGCAGGGCGTAGCGGAGTATCACAAACGGCTTCCGCCGGAGCTTAAGCTGCGTTTTCGAGACCTGCCGCTGGCCCCCCGGGGCAACCAGTCCGCCGCCGCTGCGATGAGCCGGGAAGGGGAAAGCATTCGCGCTGCACTGGCGCCCCGCGACCAGCTGGTTGTGCTGGATGTGGCAGGTCGCAGCCTGAGTACCGAGGCGCTGGCGAAAGAGCTGGCCAGCTGGCAAATGGAGGGTGAGGACGTCAGCATGGTGATTGGTGGGCCCGACGGATTACCCGAGGACCTTAAGCAGGAAGCGCGATTGCGCTGGTCGCTGTCGCCGCTGACGCTGCCGCATCCCCTGGTAAGAGTGGTGCTGGTGGAGCAGATTTACCGGGCCTGGTCGATCAACGCGGGTCATCCCTACCACCGGAGCTGAGATGCCGCCTTCCGTTACGCTCAAGGACCCCTATGCGGAATCGCGCACCTTCGGGGCGCGTACGGCGATTTTGTCGGCGCTGGTGCTGTTACTGCTCAGCATCCTGTTGGCACGGTATTTCTCGCTGCAGGTACTCGAGTACCAGACCTATCGCACGGAGTCTGATCGCAACCGGGTGCAGCTGCAGTCGCTGCCGCCAAAGCGCGGGCTTATCTTTGATCGCCACGGCAACCTTCTGGCCGAAAACCGGCCGAGTTTTGTGCTGTCGCTGGTGCTGGAGCGGGTACCCGACCTGGAGCAAACGCTGCAAGACCTGCAGGGGCTGGTTGAGATTTCCGCGTCGGATCTGGAGAAATTCAGAACCCGCATAAAGCGCCGCAGGCCCTACGAAGCGGTACCCCTGCATTTTCGCCTCAGCGAGTCAGAGCGCGCCCTGCTGGCGGTGAACCGTTTTGCGCTGCCCGGTGTGGTGGTTGAGGCGCAGCTGCTGCGTCATTACCCCCAGGGCGAGTTGTTTTCCCATGCGCTGGGGTACGTGGGACGCATCAACGAGGCTGAGCAGCAGCGTCTGGATGAGGTCGCCTATCGCGGCACCAACCATATCGGCAAGATCGGGCTGGAGAAACACTACGAGGCGTTGCTGCACGGCGAAGTGGGCTACCAGAACGTCGAGACCAATGCGCTGGGCAGGGTGCTGCGGGTACTGGAGCGCACCGATCCATCGCCCGGTGCCGACCTGACCCTGGCGCTGGATTCCGCCGTGCAGCGCGCGGCCTACCGCGCGCTGGAGGATCGCCGCGGGGCGGTGGTGGCGATTGATCCCAATAATGGAGAGGTGATCGCCCTGGTCAGCGCCCCCGGATTCGATACCAATCTTTTCGTCAACGGCATCAGCGCAGACGACTACGATGCGCTGCGCGATTCCCGCGACCTGCCACTGTTCAACCGGGCGGTGCAGGGACAGTACCCGCCGGGCTCAACGGTGAAGCCCATTTTCGGGCTGGCGGGTCTGGAGTACGGCGAGATCACGCCGGAATCCACCATTCGTGACCCGGGCTGGTACACCTTGCCAGGGGAGGACAGGCGCTTTCGCGACTGGACGCTGAAGGTGCGCGGCACAGGCCATGGCGAAAAAGTGGACCTGAACCAGGCGATTGCAGAATCCTGTGACACCTACTTCTATGACCTCGCTCACCGCCTGGGCATCGATCGCCTGCACGACTTTGCCGCGCCCTTTGGGCTGGGTGCGCCAACCGGTCTTGACTCCACCAATGAACGCAGCGGCATTCTGCCCTCCACGGCCTGGAAGCAGCGCAGCCGCGGTGAGGTCTGGTTTCCCGGTGAAACCCTGAACGTCGGCATCGGTCAGGGCTATATGCTGGCCACGCCCTTGCAGCTGGCGGTCGCCACCGCGGTGATTGCCAATCGAGGCACCTTGCTGCGACCGCGCCTGTTGCGCGCCATCAATGGCGAGCCCACTGAACCCGTCAAGCTGGGTCGCGTGCAGGCCAGCCCGGCGCACTGGGACGCGATCCAGCAGGCCATGCATGATGTAATGCACAGCGAGCGGGGCTCCGCGCGTGCCGTGGGTCGCGATGCAGCGTTCCAGATGGCGGGTAAAAGTGGTACAGCCCAGGTGATTGGTATTGCCCAGGACGAGGAATACGATGCCGACGAACTCGCCGAGCGGTTCCGCGACCATGGTCTGTTCATCGCCTATGCGCCCTATGACAACCCGAAGATAGCCGTGGCCGTTGTGGTTGAAAACGGGGGTGGCGGCAGCTCGGTGGCTGCGCCTATCGCCCGGGATGTCATCGAGGAGTATCTTCTGGCGGAGGTGGCCGGGCGTGGCTGAGTACGTCCGGCAGATGCCCTCCGCCGCCAGCGACCTGGCGCGGCGACCCGGTGTATCCGAGCGCTTCCATATCGACTTTCCCCTGCTGTTCCTGCTGCTGGCGGTGACCGTGTACGGACTGGTGGTGCTGTACAGCGCCAGCGGCCAGAGCGTCGCCACTGTCTGGCGACAGTCACAGTACTTTGTGATCGCCTACGGCGTGATGTTTGCCGCGGCACAGGTCAGCCTGCAGCGCTACCAGCGCTGGTCGCCGCTGCTTTTTATTGCAGGCGTGGGCCTGCTGGCCGCAGTGCTGTTCTTCGGGGTGGGCGCCAAGGGCGCGCAGCGATGGTTGTCCCTGGGCGGGTTTCGTTTCCAGCCCTCCGAGCTTATGAAGCTGGCGATGCCGCTGATGCTGGCCTGGTACCTGGCGGCCCGCGTGCTGCCGCCGCACCCCGGTCACGTGTTGGTCAGCCTGGCGCTGGTACTTGTGCCTGCGGCGCTTATTGTGCAGCAGCCTGATCTCGGCACTTCGCTGCTGGTATCCGGCTCCGGCCTGATCGTGTTGTTCATGGCCGGCATGCGCTGGCGCATGATACTGGGGGCCGGTTTTCTGGTCGTACTGTCCGCCTGGCCCGCCTGGCAATACCTGCTGCACGATTACCAGCGGCAGCGCATCCTGACGTTGCTCAACCCGGAGCGCGACAAGTTGGGCAGTGGCTGGAACATTATCCAGTCAAAAACTGCCATTGGCTCAGGCGGCTGGAGCGGGAAAGGCTGGCTCAACGGGACCCAGTCGCAGTTGGACTTCTTGCCGGAGAGTCACACGGACTTCATCATCGCCGTGCTGGCGGAAGAGTTCGGCCTGCGCGGTGTGATGGTGTTGCTGGCGCTGTATTTGCTGATTATCGCCCGGGGCTTCTGGATAGGCATACGTGCGCAGGGCAGCTATGCGCGCCTGGCGGCGGCGGGACTCACCTTTACGTTTTTTATTTATGTGTTCGTCAATATGGGCATGGTGTCGGGATTGCTGCCTGTGGTCGGCGTACCGCTGCCGCTGGTCAGCGCCGGTGGCACATCGTTGGTGACGTTGATGGCCGGTTTCGGCATCCTGATGGCAATCAGCACGGAGCGGCGGTTCGTCGCACAGTGACTTGCAACGCGGAGAATCTGGCGAGAGGAAAGATTTTGGGAGCAATAAACAGCAGCGAGCGCTTCTGCGGGTTCGTACAAGTATTACTGATCAGCGTGGCCGGCAGCCTGGCCCAGGCTGACACTGCGAGCTATGGCGATCACCCGGAGGCCAGGGCCCTGATTACCGAGATGGTGACTGAGCAGGGTTTTGAGCGGGATACGCTGGAGGCACTGTTTGCGGGTGCACAGCGCAAGGACTCTATCCTCGAGGCTATCGCAAGGCCGGCGGAAAAAACCAAGCCCTGGCATGAGTACCGCAAGATTTTTGTCACCGAAGACCGCACCCAGCAGGGTGTTGATTTCGTGCGACGCTACGGCGACAGCCTGCAACGCGCAGAGCGCCTGTACGGCGTGCCCCGGGAAATGATTGCAGCCATTATCGGGGTTGAAACGCGTTACGGGCGGCACACCGGTCGCTACCGTGTCATCGATGCCCTGTCGACGCTGGCATTCGACTACCCGCCGCGCGCCGACTTCTTCCGAGAGCAGTTGCGCGCGTATCTGCTGATGACCCGTGAGCAGTCACTGGCGGCTGACGAGCTGAAGGGCTCCTACGCAGGGGCAATGGGCTACGGCCAGTTTATCCCCAGTTCCTATCGCGCCTATGCGGTGGATTTCGACGGCGATGGCGTCGTCGACATTATCGACAATCCTGTGGATGCCATAGGCAGTGTTGCCAACTACTTTAAACAGCACCAGTGGCGGGCCGGGCTGCCGGTAGCGGCGCGCGCTACTGTCACTGAGGACTATCGGGCTGACTGGGCCAATGATGGTCTCAAGCCGCGTCGCAGTCTTGCTGAGCTGGCCGAGGGCGGCATACGCAGCGCCCAGGCGATGGCGCCCGGTACCCTGGCGACGCTGATGGCGTTCGAGGGCGAGAGTGGGCCCGAGTACTGGCTGGGCTGGCATAACTTCTACGTCATTACCCGCTATAACCACAGTGCCATGTACGCGATGTCGGTGTACCAGCTCAGTGAGGCCATAGGAGAGCGGCTGTGAGGCTGGTCTGGCTGGTCCTGCTGGGCACGCTGGTTGGCTGCGCCGGTGTGCCACCGGGTGATGGAGAGCCGCTGTATCGGCTCAGCGCCGCTGAGGTGGTTGAGCCCGTGCCAGTGCCGGTGATACAGCGGGCCGCAGGTAACACCAGCCCGTACCAGATCAATGGACAGGCCTACCACGTTATGGAGAGCGGTCGCGGCTACCGGGAAACCGGGTTCGCGTCCTGGTACGGTCGCAAGTTTCACGGTCGCCGTACAGCCAACGGCGAGGTGTTTAACGCCTATCGCGCCAGCGCGGCGCATCGCTCACTGCCCCTGCCGGCCTATGTGCGCGTGACCAACCTGGAGAACCAGCGCAGCATGATTGTGCGCGTCAACGACCGGGGGCCGTTTCATCCGGATCGAATTATCGATCTGTCCTATGCCGCTGCGGTCAAGCTGGGATTCGCCGACCAGGGTACCGCCAGGGTAGAGGTGGAGGCGATAGACGTGGCGGGCAGCCGGGATCTTCGTCCGGGGGCGCAGCTGGCGAGCGCGGCGGACGCGCGGGCACACCACTATCACTTCATCCAGGTGGGCGCCTTCAGCGAGCGCGAGCGGGCTGAGTCCACCGCCAGCCAGTTGCGGGCGCAGCTGGACGCGACTGTTTCTGTGTCCGAGGCCTTGTTGGGGGATCGCGTCTTCTACCGCGTGCGGCTTGGCCCGGTGACCCGGGCAGAGCAGCTGGTTGCACTTCACGACCAGATCCTGGCGCTGGGCTACCCGGAGGCGAGGATGATGCCAAAGTGAGCCCGGTTTCCCGCGTCCACGGCTTGCGTTAACATGCCGTGGCGTCCGCACTCACAACAACAATACACTGGATTCATGACACGCACTGTTACGTTTTTTATCGCCCTTCTCTGGCTGTTTCCCGCCCACGCAGCGCCGTTGCCGCCGCCGCCGGATGTGGCAGCCAGTGCCTGGATACTCATGGATGCGGACACCGGTCGCGTGCTGACAGAGCAGGCGGCCGATGAGGCCCTGCCCCCCGCCAGCCTGACCAAGCTTATGACCAGCTACGTCCTTTCCAGTGAGCTGGCGATGGGCCGCGTCAGCAACGAGGACATGGTAAACGTCAG
>JAZBPS010000207.1:0-9689 GCA_036353375.1 Halieaceae bacterium
CGCCGTGGCAAATCTCGTGGCAAAAGCTGTGGCTGCGATAGAGCGGTACAACGTGGTGGGTGTTGGCATAATGACCCCCGTTTTGCGAGTGCCCCACGGACACCCCTTCTTGTTATTTGACTTCAATTCTAAGCGGGAAACAAAAGCCAACGCTACTGGCAACTGGCACAAATTTGTACATTTGTACTAAAACTGCAGCGGCGGTCAGGACAGCTCTATTGGCTCTGCCGTGGCTGCCAGCAGCGCAGTGTCCTTGTTGCGCGCGTTGTTCAGCTGCCGCGATACCGGCGTGGCCCGCAGCGGCAGCTTCATGGCCGGCGCAAACAGCGCATCATTGGCTGCCAGCGGGGTCGTTACATCCAGCCAGCGCTGTCGCTCCTCGCCCACCAGCAGCAGCGGCATCCTGTTGTGTATCTGCTGAAAGCCGGGTGCTGCCGCCACCGTGACCAGGGCGCAGGACTCGACGAGGGCGTCATCGCCCTGCCACTGCTCCCAGACGGCGGCGACCGCGAGGGCCGCACCCGCCGTCTCTATCACATAGGGCTGACGGCCGCCCTGTTCGCTTCGCCACTCGATAAAAGACGACATGGGCACAATGCCGCGGCGTCGGCGAAAAGGCTCGGAAAATGCCCGACTGGTCTCCAGCCCCTCGGCCCGGGCGTTAAACATGGCGTACTTCTGGTCCACCTGCCGCGCCCAGCGCGGGGTCAGCCACCAGCGCAGGTCGACCAGTTCCGGCCCGTTTGCACGCCTGACCATGGCAATGGATTCCGTGGGCGCGATGTTGCTGCGGGTGGGCAGGGCCAGGTCAATGCCCAGCTCCCCCAGCAGCGCTTGCAGCGCCGGGTCATCTGTCACATTGAAGCGACCGCACATTGCCCGGGGCCTGCGCCGTTGCTACAAGGCCTCGAGGCGCAGCGGCAGGTTGTCCATGGGCTTGGCAAAGGGGAAGTGTTGAATACGCCCGGGATACTGGTCCGGCGTCACAAAACTGAAGCGGTAGCGTCGCAGTATGGTGGACAGCGCGCATTTGTAGAGCATGTCGGCAAAGTGCAGGCCGATACATTTGTGCGCGCCGCCGCCAAAGGGCGCCCACAGGAAGCTGTGCTGCTTGTGCTCCTGGCGGGCGAAGCGATCCGGGTCGTAGTCGTGAGGCCGGGACCAGTATGCCTCCATGCGATGCGTATAGAGGGGCGATACCTGCACCATGGTGTGCGGCGGCAGTTCGAAACCGCCCACCTCTACCGGCTTCACGGTGCGCCGCATCAGGCTGGGTACCGGCGGATTCATGCGCAGCACCTCGTGGAAGCTGTTCTGCAGGTCCGGCACCTGTGCGAGGTCATCGTAGGACAGGCTGCCCGTCGCCCGGGCTTCCTCGCGCAAGCGCTCTTGCCACTGCTGGTCATTGGCGAGGTAGTAGGCCGCCATCGTGAGTGCACTGGTCGTGGTGTCGTGGGCCGCAAGCAGCAGGAAGATCAGGTGCTCGCCGACCACCTCGTCGGAAAAATACTCGCCATCTTCGGTGGTCTCGTTGGCAAAGAAGGTGGCCATGTCCGTTCCGCTGGTGCCGCGCCGTTGTGGCACCAGCCCGACAAAGAACGCCTCCAGGGCCCGGCGACCGTTCATACCGCGCCGATACAGCAAACCGGGCCAGTCCTTGCGGATCAGCGCGAGGATACCCTCGTTCATCTCCAGGAAATTTCGATTCAGGGCCTCGGTTTCGGGGCCGGCGAGATCCATGCCCAGAAACACCTTCGCACCGATATCCAGCAGCAGGGTTTTGATATTGGGGTAGAACTGGAAATCCGGCAGTTTGGCCCAGTCGTCCATGCGCGCTTCTATCAGCGGCTGCATCTGGTCGATGTAATTGCGCATGGCGTCGATCTTGAACGCCGTCTGCATAATGCGACGGTGAAACTTGTGTTCGGCGAAGTCCCGCATCAACAGGCCACCCGCAAAGAAGTCACCCAGGGGCGCGTCGTAGCCCATGCGCGAGGAGAAGGCCTGGTCGCTGTCCAGCATCAGCTGCTGCACATACTCCGGGCCGAGAGCGAGAACCATTTTCTGGAAGGTCAGGCTGATGCGCGACACCGGCCCGTACTGTTGATAGCGCTCGTGGAGGACGCTGAAGGGGTCCATCACATAGCGGAAAGTGTCGCCCACCAGCGGCAGGCCATAACGCCCCGGAATGGCCGTGGGCAGCCGCTTGTTGTCTTTGTGGTGGACGTAGTCCGGGGTAACGAATTCCATGGTGACTCCCGCGCCGGGCGCTGTGATCAAACCGGCGTTGGCCGCCGGCTGCGTCTAACTAATGATCATTAGTCTATAGCGCCGGCGAAGCTTCGCCAACCGAGTTCAGCGACAGCGCGCCTCGCCACTGGCAATGCGTTTTCCCAGCGCAGCGAGCTGGCGCGCGCTGCCGCCCAGCATGGTCTCGTTGGCGCGGGCCCACAGGCAGTAGCGCCACAGGGGATAGTCCCGGTCAATCCCGGTGCCGCCATGCAGGTGCTGGCTGGCGTAACTGACACGGTGCCCCACATCGCCGGCCCAGACCTTGGCGATCTGTACCTCGGTGGTTGCGTCGGCACCCGCGTCCAGCAGGCTGATGGCCTGATAGGTATTCAGGCGCAGGCACTCCACATCGATGAAGCAGTTAGCCGCACGGTGCCCTACCGCCTGGAAAGTGGCGATCGGCACACCGAACTGCTGCCGCTCTGCGGTATAGGAGGCCGTCATGCGCATGGCCACCTCCGTCACCCCCAACTGGTGCGCACAGAACGCCGCCGTACAGCGGGCCTGCATCCAGGCAAGGGCATCCGCGCCGTGCGCAGCGTCTGCGAGCACGTCGTCCGGCGCGATCCTGACGCCGTCGAGGGTCAGGGCGTACTGGGGTTCATAGGTCGTCGTGCGCAGGGGGGTGAGCGACAGGCCCGCGGCATCTGCTGCGACCCACAGCAGCACCGTACCATCGGCGGTGGTCGCCGGTACCAGAATACGCTCTGCCGTTGCGGCAAAGGGCACGGGCATGGCCTGTCCCTGCAGCGTATAGCCGTCACCGTCGGGCTGCGCGGTAACCCGCGGCGCCTGCGGATCATCGTTGAGCACGGCAGTCAGCAGCAGGCTGCCGTCGGCGGCACCCGGTAGCCAGGCCGCTTGCTGCGCCTCGCTACCAAACTGCTGCAGCGTCAGCGTTGCAGCAACCGCGTGGGACAGCAGAGGCAGCGGCGCCAGCACGCGGCCCGCCTCTTCCACCAGCAGGGCCAGCTCGAAGAATCCAAGGCCCATGCCACCATGGGCCTCCTCCACCGCAACGCCCAGCAGTCCCGCAGCGGCAAGCTGCTGCCACAGCTCACGGTCAAAGCGCGGCTCGGCAAACTCGTCGTAGCGGGCCAGGGTCTCTGCCGTGACCTTGTCGCTGAGGATCTGCCGCGCCAGCTGCTGGACTTCGCGCTGGGTTTCCGAAAATCCGAAGTCCATATCAGCGCCCCGCCCGGGGCATCCACAGGCCCGCTGCCGAAATAATGTCGCGCTGGATTTCGTTGGTGCCACCGCCGAAGGTGATAATCGAGGCCGTGCGGTAAAGACGCTCCAGTTGTCCCCCCAGCACGGCGCCCGCTTCCGAGTCGCCCTTGATCAGTGACGCCTGTCCCAACACCTCGCCCAGCAGTCGATACACCTCGATAAAGAATTCAGACCCGTAAACCTTGGCAGCGGATGCATCGGCCATATCAAGCTGGCTTTCGGTCATGGCCCAGGCCTGCTTGTAGCAGATCAGCTTGAGGGCCTCGATGCCGGCGCGCACCCTGGCCAGGTTGAGCTGCACCCAGGGCAGGTCCAGCAGTCGCCCCTCGCCGGGCAGCTCCACCGAGCCGGCCCAGTCCACCACACGATTGAACAGCACCGAGGTGGGCCCCACGTTGACCAGGCTGAGGCGCTCCCGGTTGAGCTGGCTGGTAATCAATTTCCAGCCGCCATGCAGTTCGCCCACCAGGTTGCGGTCCGGCACCCGGATATTGTCGTAGTAGGTGGCATTGGTGCGCACGTCCCCCAGGGTGATCACCGGCGTGCAGCTCCAGCCGGGGTCCGAGTTGGGCACCAGGAACATGGAGATACCGCGATGCTTCTTGGCCGCGCCGGGGTCGGTGCGGGCCGCCAGCCATGTGTAATCGCAAAAATGGGCCAGGCTGGTCCACATCTTCTGCCCGTTGATCACCCACTCATCCCCGTCTTTCACGGCGGTGGTTTTCAGGGAAGCGAGGTCCGTGCCTGCGCCAGGCTCGGAATAGCCGATGGATACCAGCAGCTGTCCCTTGAGAATGCGCGGCACCAGTTCCTGGCGCTGCCATTCATTGCCGTGCTCGGCCAGCATGGGACCCACGGACTCTGTGGTCAGGAAGGGAAACGGGTAGCCGGCACGCATCACCTCTTCGATGAAGATGAATTGCTCCAGCGGCGACAGGCCGCGACCGCCCTCTTCCTCGGGCCAGCCCACGCCGATCCAGCCGTCTTCGCCCATTTGCTGCAACGCCGCCTTCCACAGCGGCCCGCCGCCCTCACCCATGTCCCGGGTGCACTCGGCGCGCAGCTCGTCTGTCATCAGCTTGTCGAAATAGGCGCGCAGCTCATCGCGCAGGGCCGCCTGTTCCCGGGTAAACTCAATTCGCATGACACACCTCCGCGGTTATCATAGGCGTCACCACCGTGCGCTCAATAGTCAAACATATCATCCCGCCTTGGCGAAACTGATCAAAGGCGCTTGAGGGCGGGACCGCAGACAGTACCATGCACAGCACGCTTTACAGGGCACATCCCTATGAACGACAAAACACCGGTAGCCGCCATCGATGGCTGGTACACACTGGACACCGAAGCCCCGGCTCTGCTGGGCAGCCGTTGCGACAAGTGCGGCACCTATTTCTTCCCCAAGCAATTCACCTACTGCCGCAATCCACACTGCGACAGCACCGATTTTACGGAAGTGCAACTGAGTCGCCGCGGCACCCTGTGGAGCTACACCAACGCCTGCTACCAGCCACCGGAACCCTTCGTCGCGCCAGACCCCTTCGAACCCTATGCCATAGCCGCGGTGCACCTTGAGGAAGAACAGATGGTGATCTTAGGCCAGGTCGCCGACGCGCTGACCGTGGAAGACCTGAAGGTTGGCATGCCCATGGAACTGGTGCTGGACGTGCTGCACCCGGACCCGGAGGGCGACAAGCTCACCTGGAAGTGGCGCCCGGCGGGAGCAGCAGCATGAGCCAGAACGAAATCGCCATTATCGGCGCGGGCATGACCCAGTGGGGCAAGTGGGGCAAGAACTTCGCCGAGTACGGGGTTGCAGCGGCCCGGGAGGCTCTCGCCGACGCCGGCGTACCCTGGCAGGACGTGCGCTTTGTCTCGGGGGGTGCGACCGTGCGCTGCGGCTACCCGGGCTATGTGGCCGGTGCGACTATTGCCCAGGCCCTGGGCTGGCAGGGTGCCGAGGTCAACACGTCCTACGCCGCCTGCGCCTCGGGCTCACAGGCGCTGGCAGCCGCCCGCACCAAGATTCTTGCCGGGCACTGCGACGTGGCGTTGGTGGTCGGCGCTGACACCACACCCAAGGGCTTCCTTGCCCCCGCCAAGGGCTACCGCCCGGAAGACCCCGACTGGGTGCGCTTCTACCTGGGCATTACCAACCCCACCTACTTCGCCCTGTACGCCCGCCGTCGCATGGACCTGTATGGCGATACGCCCGAGGACTTCGCTGCGGTGAAAGTAAAAAACGCGGCTATCGGCAGCCAGAACCCGCGGGCGCGTTACACCAAAACCTTCAGCGCGGAAGATGTTGCCAATTCCGCGATGGTCGCTGACCCGCTGCGGCTGATGGACATCTGCGCCACCAGCGACGGCGGCGCCGCGCTGATTGTCTCCAGCGTGGATTACGCCAAACGTATCGGCAAGGGCGATGCGCCCCGGGTGGCGGCAATATCCACCGTGACGCCCAGCTTTGCCAGCGGCACGGTGGAAATGCCCGATATCGCCACCGACTCCGCTGCGGCCGCCGGGGTTGAGGCCATCAACTACCGCTCGCAGATTCCGCTCAAAGCGTATGAGGAAGCGGGCCTCGGGCCTGAGGATATCGACCTGGCGGAGGTGTACGACCTGTCCACTGCACTGGAACTGGACTGGATTGAGGACCTGAAGCTGTGCGAGCGCGGTGAGGCGGCACGCCTGTTGCGCGCGGGCGACACCGCCGTGGGCGGCAGGATTCCTGTGAACGCCTCCGGCGGGCTTGCCTGTTTCGGTGAGGCGGTACCGGCCCAGGCGATTGCCCAGGTCTGTGAACTCACCTGGCAGCTGCGCGGCGAAGCCGGCCCCCGACAGGTCGAGGGCGCCCGGGTGGGCATTACCGCCAACCAGGGCCTGTTCGGACACGGCTCCTCGGTGATCGTCAAGCGCTGACCGCATCGCCGACCGGGCCTACGCTTACCGGCCCGGGCGTGGCACACTTGCAGCCTCAGTCACGGGGAGCACCCGCGCCATGCCCGTCAGCGACGCCTACAACTTCAAGCCGGTGGATGCCCGCCTCAGCACCAGCGGCCTGCTGAGTCCCGAACAGCTGGGCGAGCTTTCCACGGAAGGCTACCAGGCAGTCATCAGCCTGCTGCCGTCCAACAGCCAGTGGGCGGTGCCTGATGAACCCGCCATCATTTCCGCTCAAGGCCTCGCTTACAGTTATATTCCCGTTGACTTCGAGGCACCCAGCCGCGACGACTACCGCGCCTTCGTCAACGCCATGGAAACCCATGCCGACAGCAAGGTGCTGGTGCACTGCGCCGCCAACTACCGGGTCACGGCATTCTTCGGGGTGTACGCGGTCAAAGTGCTGGGTTGGCGCGAGTCAGACGCCCGCGCGTTTATTGCCGACATCTGGAACCTGGAGGAATACCCGGTCTGGCAGCAGTTCGTCGATGAATTGCTGGCGGCCTGATGGGCGCTAGCGCGCCAGGCTGAGAATGCGCCGCGCGTCCTCGACGTGCATCGCCTCAAGCAAACTCCCGTCCAGCAGCGCCACTGCCTTGCCCTCGGCCTCAGCCTTTTCCCAGGCTTCCACCACACGCCGTGCCCGCGCTACATCCTCCTCACTGACGCCAAATGCCGTATTGGCCGCTGCGATCTGCGCGGGGTGGATCAGGGTCTTGCCGTCAAAGCCCAGCGCCCGCCCCTGCTCGCAGACGGCGGCCAGCCCGGCCTCGTCGCCAATATCCAGGAATACGCCGTCCAGTACCGCTACCCGACGCGCGCGGGCCGCGTTGACGCAGCGTGACAGGGCATACTGCAGCCCAAGCCGGTCCGGCCGGTGTGGGACGCGCAGCTCGTTGGCGAGATCGGTGGTGCCCATGACCAGCATCTCCAGTCTTTCAAAGGCGCAGATTTCCTCCACCCGGGACACGCCCTCAGGAGTTTCCACCATCGCCCAGAGTTTCAGGGTTTTGCTGGCGCCGGCGTGCTGCAGCAGCGTGAAGGCGCGTTGCAGGTCTGGCGAACCGGATACCTTGGGCAGGCAGACCCGCTCCACCCCCTCCGCACCCAGGGCATGCAGGTCCTCCTCGCCCCAGGGGCTGCCCAGGCCGTTTGCACGCACCACCAGCATGCGATCGCCATAGCCACCGGCGGCCAACTGCGCGAGCACCAGGCCGCGTGCTTCCTGCTTGCGCTCCGGGGGCACAGCATCCTCGAGATCGAAGATCACCGCGTCACAGGGCAGCTCCCTGGCCTTGTCCATGGCCCGTTGATTGATGCCCGGCATGTACAGTGCCGAGCGCGGTATCGCAGCGTGCATAGGGTCTCCTTACGGGGCGTTGAGCATAAACCGGGGGCTGCTTGCTGGCTACGGCGTCGGCAGGGCGAACGCCATAATGTGGTCACCCGGTGGTGCACTGGCAGACCAGTGACCGCCCGCGGCCACCACCACAAACTGTCGCCCGCCGGCCACGTAGCTCATGGGCAACGCGTTGGCCGCCGTGGGAAGTCGTCGGTGCCAGAGCTCTTCGCCGCTCGCCGCGTCGAAAGCGCGCAGGGCGTGTTCGTCCGATATGCCGCTGAACACCAGACCGGACGCCGTCATCAAGGGTGCCGCCACACCCGGCAGCCCGCGCAGGAACCAGAAAGGGAAAGGTGCGAGGTCCCGGGTTGTGCCCATGGGCACCCGCCACTTGATCTCCCCTGACACCAGGTCGATGCCGTCCAGCGTGCCCCAGGGCGGTGCCGAGCAGGGCACCCCCAGCGGTGACAGCAGCGGCTCTGCCTCTATGCAGTAAGGGGTACCGAGCTGCGGCTGCGGCGAGTCCGCGCACTGCTCCCGTGGCCGCAGCCTCGCGTACCCGGGCACGTGCATGGTGTACACCACCATCAGGTTGCTATCGGGATGAATGCTGGGCGACCCCCAGTTATTACCGCCGCCGCTGAAGGGAAAGTGCAGGCTGCCCTGCAACGAGGGCGGGGTAAAAATACCCTCGTTCACAAGCGCTGCAATGCGCTTGCGACAGGCGCCACGATCCCAGGGCGTCAATCCCCAGGCGTCCTCAGGCCGTAAGTCCGTGGACACCAGGGGTGGCACGTGCATCGGGAAGGGCTGGGTGGCCGCGAGGTATTCGCCGGGGGCCGCACCCTGCTGCGGAGCCGGTCGCTCCTCCACCGGCCACAGCGGCTCGCCGGTTTCGCGATGCAGGGCAAACACCCGCCCTGTCTTGGTCACCTGCACCACCGCCGGTACACGGCGTCCGCCCACTTGAAGATCTACCAGCGTGGGCTGGGCCGGCACATCGTAGTCCCAGATATCGTGATGCACTGTCTGGAAGTGCCACACCACGTTGCCGCTGTCAGCGTCCAGAGCCACCACAGCGCTGGAATAGAAATCCAGGGGTGCCGCCCCCTCCTCGCCGCGCCGGTGGCCACCGAAAAAGTCAGGCGTGCTGTTACCGGTGGGCACGAACACCAGGTTGCGCGCGGCGTCGACGGAAATAATGGACCATACGTTGGTGGTGCCGCTGCGGTAGTTGCCGTCCTCATCGAGTTCCGCCATGCCCGGGGGCACCGGGTTCCAGGCCCAGCGCAGTTCACCGCTGCGCACGTCGTAGGCGCGCACCACACCCGCCGGCGCGTCGCGGCGGATATTGTCCAGCACCGCGGCGCCGGTAATCACCAGCTCCCCCACCACGACCGGCGGCGAGGTGATGCCGTACTCCACCGCTTCATGGGGCGTCAGCCGGTGCGCGGTGTCCACCGCGCCGCCATCGCCGAAATCACGGCAGGGCGTCCCTGTTGCAGCGTCCAGCGCAAACAGTCGCGCATCCAGTGTGCCCAGCAGAATGCGGTGCTCGCAGGTACCTCGTGCACCGCTATGCCAGGCCGGAGAGCGCCAGCTGCTGACACCCCGGCAGTGATTCAGGACATCGCTGTTGCGGTCTATGCCCGGGTCGAACACCCAGCGCTCCTTGCCAGTCACTGCATCCAGGGCAAACACGCGGTTGAAGGGCGTGCAGTAATACAGCACATCGTCGATAACGATGGGCGTTACCTGCAGCGATGTCTGGGGAAGCCCGTCTGGCGGCTCGCCGGCCTGGCGAATGTCCCCGGAGCGATGGGTCCATGCCAGCTCCAGCTGCGCCACGTTGTCCGGCGTGACCTGGGTTGCCGTGGAAAAG
>JAZBPS010000208.1:0-3019 GCA_036353375.1 Halieaceae bacterium
GCCGGTCACCCGCCTGCAGCACGATTTCCCCCAGCTTGCCGGACAGGCGCTTGCCGCCGCGGTCTATGCCCACCACCGCCGCATCAAACAGGGAGCGAAAGCCCGCGTCCTTGAGGCTTTGGCCCTCGACGTTGGCATTGGGCATGACGATCACCTCGGTGAGGTTCTGCTGCAGCAGGCCCTCCTCGACGGCGAACATTTTGAGGCCCTCGAACTGATCCAGCACCTGTAGCTGGTTGATGTCGCCGGAGAAAATCAGCTTGTCGCCCGCCTCGATGACTTCCGAGGGGCTTACCGGGCTGATCAGGTTTTCTGCGCGCACGATTTCTACCAGGAACAGGGTCTGCAGGTCTCGCAGCCGGTTGTCGATGACCGACTTGCCCACCAGCGGCGAGTCTGCCGCCACCTCGGCCTCGATGAGGTATTCCGCTACCGTGACTTCCTCGGCGGCGTAGGCGGGCAGAGCTTTCTTGCTGGTGATCACGATAATCACCAGACCCAGGAAGGCTGCGCTGGCGCCGACGACAAGAAAGTCGAAGAAGGCCAGGCCCTCGCCGGTGGCATCTTCCAGGAAGCTCGACACAATAAGGTTGGTGGATGTACCGATCAGCGTCATGGTGCCGCCGAGGATCGCCATATAGGACATTGGTATCAGCAGCTTCGATGCCGGGTGGTGGCCATTGTTGCGCACGGTGGCGGCCAGGGTTGCCACCACCGCCGTGTTGTTGATGATGGCCGACGACAAGGCGGTCACAAAACCGAGCCGCAGCAGGCTTTTCTTGTAGCCCTCGTCGATCAGCTTGCCGGACATGTCCTTGAGCCAGGTGACCTTCTCCACGCCCACCGATACCAGTAGCAGCAGGATCAGCGTTACCAGGCCCGGGTTGGCCGCCCGGCGCAGCACGTCGTCGGTGCTGACGAGGCCCATGAGATAGCAGGCGAGCATGGTGAGCGAGAATACCCAGGCTGCGGCGATGCGGGTGAACACCAGGCCATAGATCAGCGCCAGGAACAGCCCTGCTGTGAGGAGTTGCTCAAACATGGGGCGCCATATTCCTCGACTGTGGAGTGAAACTCAAGAAATCACCGCGCTGTCAGCCCGGCCATAATTCCCAGCTACAGGCTGCCACCCACAGTAGTACCGTCAGCAGCAGCTGCCAGTCCGCCAGCAGCACGTCGGTAGGGGACTCGCCGGTGTCCAGCGCCTCGACGATATACCAGTAACGAAACAGGCCGAAGATCACCAGCGGGATGGTGATGACCAGCTCCGGCCGGCTGGAGACTACAAACATGCTGTAGAACATGAGTGCACCGGCCGCCGACACCTGGGCGTAGCGGTCGACCAGGGCCACCGAATACTGCGCCAGCACCTGGCGACCTTCGGTGCCGCTATGGCTCAACTCCTGGCGGCGCTTCAGCGCTGCCAGGTACAGGGCCAGGCTGAGGGTGGTGATGAACATCCAGGATGACACCGGCACGCTGAGAGCGGTGGCGCCGGCGTAGACGCGCAGCACAAAGCCGATGGCGATGGAGAATATATCCAGCACCGGCTGGTGCTTGAGTACGTAGCTGTAAGCCAGGTTCAGGGCCAGGTAGGCAGCGATGACCAGCACCACCTTCGGGGCGACGGTCCAGCCCCAGGCCAGCACCGCCACCAGTCCGGCCAGCAGCGCCAGTGCCGCGGGGATGTTCACCGTGCTGGCGGCCAGCGGTCGGGTGAGGGATTTCTTCGGGTGGCGACGGTCGCTTTCGATATCGTGGATATCGTTGATCACATAAGCCGCCGACGACGCCACGCAGAACAGCGCCACCGCCAGCAGTGACTGGCGCAGGGCGGCGGGTTCCAGGAACAGGCCGCTGAACAGCAGCGGCGCCAGCACAAAGCCATTCTTCACCCACTGCCTCGGGCGCAGCAGCCGCAGCAGCCCGGAGAGCTGTGCTAGGGGTGCGCGGTCCATTGCAGTATCATGCATGGCTTCGGTCCTTCGGCAAAATGATTGGATGGTTGGCTCTAAGAAGCTTGCGATCAGTTTCGTCATCTTCGCACTAATCACTGCAGTGGCAAACTCCGCCGCGCCTCGCCCAGGGCTTGTGAGGATCGCATGAAATCTGTCTCTTCCTGGGGGCGGCTCAGTCGCGAACCCCATCACTTCACCAGCCTGCTTGAACCGTCCAGCGTCGCGGCGGAGCTGGCCGGCGCGGACATGCCCGGCCTTGCCTACGGTATGGGCCGCAGCTACGGCGATGTTTGCCTGAACCCGGATGGCAGGCTCTGGAGCACCTCCGGCCTCGACCACCTGCTGGCCTTCGATGACAAGAGCGGGCGCTTGTCCTGCGAGGCCGGCATGCTGCTGGGAGATATCCAGCGGCTGTGCATCCCTCGCGGCTGGGCGCTGCCGGTGAGCCCCGGCACCCAGTGGGTCACCGTCGGCGGCGCGATCGCCAACGATGTGCACGGCAAGAACCACCATCGCCAGGGCAGTTTTGGCGACCATGTGCTGCGCCTGACACTGGCGCGCACCGACGGCACGCTGATCGAGTGTGGGCCCGATGAACAGCCAGACTGGTTTGTCGCCACCGTGGGCGGCCTGGGGCTGACCGGGGTTATCGTCAAGGCCGACATCCAGCTGTGCCCGGTCGCCGGCCCCTGGGTGGAAACAGAAACCTTGCCTTACCGCGGCCTGGCAGAATTTTTCGAACTGGCCGACAGTTCCGAGGCAGACTGGGAATACACGGTGTCCTGGTTCGATTGCCTGTCCCGTGATGTTCGCGGCCTGTTCCTGCGCGCCAACCCGTCTTCCGAAGGGGGCAGTGTACCCGTGCCCCGGCGGCTGGCGATGCCCTTCGCGCCGCCGGCCTCGCTGGTGAATCGCGCTTCGCTGAAACTGTTTAATGCGGCCTACTATCAGCTAGGCCGACGGCGGGCGTCGCGCGCACTGCAGCACTACCAGACGTTCTTCTACCCCTTGGACCGGATTGATCGATGGAACCTCATGTACGGTCCGCGGGGGTTTTACCA
>JAZBPS010000209.1:0-7707 GCA_036353375.1 Halieaceae bacterium
CCCTGGTCGTACAGCAGGCTGCGGATCTGGCGAATGGTTTCCACGTCGGCACGCTGGTAGTAACGGCGGTTGCCGCGGCGTTTCACCGGCTTGAGCTGCGGGAATTCCTGCTCCCAGTAGCGCAACACGTGGGGCTTAACGCTACAGAGCTCACTCACTTCGCCAATCGTGAAATAGCGCTTGCCGGGAATGCTCGGCAGCTGCTCGGGGCTGCTATTCGTTTCCACCGTCAAATGCTCTCATCCCGAAACTGATTTCCGGGGCCGACGCGGCCGGGGTGGCAGGCGCATTGGCTTCAGCAATCCGCTGCCGGTCGCGCAGGATTTCTTCGCCCTCGTACTCTTCCACCCGAGCCTTGAGTTTCTGCCCGGGACGGAAGGTCACCACGCGCCGCGCGGAGATAGGGATCTCCTCGCCGGTTTTGGGATTACGGCCCGGGCGCTGGCTTTTGTCGCGCAGATCGAAGTTGCCGAACCCCGACAGCTTGACCTGTTCGTTGCCTTCCAGACAGGCGCGAATCTCCTCGAAGAAGAGTTCCACGATTTCCTTGGCTTCTCGCTTGTTGAGTCCTAATTCCTCATACAAGCGCTCGGCCATCTCTGACTTGGTGAGCGCTCCCATGTGCGTTCCCGAGTGTGCGGGCTGAGCCTGCTGGACGGGCCGGTGTCGGCCCTAGTTACGCAGCTCTGCGCGGTAAGTTTTTATAAGCAGATCAATCACTTGATCCACATACTTATTTACATCCTGATCACTTAGGGTGCGCGAAGAATCCCTAAATGTCAAACCCAGAGCGAGAGATTTTCTTTTAGGATCAATACCTTTGCCCTCATACACATCAAAGAGCCTTAAGTCTGTCAGGTAAGTTCCCGCCACTTCTCGAACATTGGCGAGCAGCTCACCAGCCGGCACATCCTTGTCCACCAGTACCGCCAGGTCCCGGCGCACCTCGGGGAAACGGGACAAGGGTTCGAAGGCGGGCAGCGCCGCTGCCAACAGGGGCTGCAGGTCCACTTCGAACACGTAGACGGGCTGTGCAATTTCCAGTTGCGCCTGCAGGCCGGGATGCAACTTGCCCAGGTAGCCCACCACCTTGCCGTCGCAAACCAGGGCCGCTGTTTGTCCCGGGTGCAGGCCATCGCGCTGGGCCGACTGAAAGCTGAAATCTGCGCTGCGCCCGGTAAGCGCCAGCAGCGCCTCAAGATCTCCCTTGAGGTCGTAAAAATCCACCGGGGTAGCCGGATTGGCCCAGCCCTCCTCCATGCGATTACCCGTCACCACCGCTGCCAGGGTTGGCCGTTGCTCCAGCGCCTCACCGGGAAGGAAGCGCAAGCCGGTCTCAAACAGGCGCACCCGCGGCTGCTGCCGGGCCGTGTTGTGCACCACGGCTTTCAACAGGCCGGGCAGTAAACTGGTGCGCATCACAGCGAGGTCTGTGGAAATAGGATTCTTAAGCGCCACCGCGTCGAGACCGGGATCGATCGCCTGCTGCCAGACCGGATCAACAAAGCTGTAGGTCACGGCTTCCGAGAAACCGCGCGCCGCGAGCCGGCGGCGCAGCTGCCGCAGCGACAGGGTCTGTTCCGGCTGTGCCGGCATCACCAGCTCCGCGTGAATGCGACTGACCGGCAGACGGTTGTAACCGTACACCCGGGCCAGCTCCTCCAGCAGGTCTGCCTCTATGGCGATATCAACGCGCCAGCTGGGCACCGTTGCCTCCCAACCGTCCCCGGTAGCGGTCACCAGCATGCCCAGCCCGGTGAGAATGCGCTCGACTTCGGCGTCTTCCATCTCGAAACCCAGCATGCGGGGAATGCGCTCGCGGCGCAGGCGCACAGGCTGCGGCACCGGCAGGTGCTCCTCCAGAATCACATCGGAGACAGGGCCCGCCTCTCCGCCACAGGTATCCAGGATCAATTGGGTCGCACGCTCCAGCACCTGCACCTGCATGGATACATCGCCGCCGCGTTCAAAGCGGTGGGAGGCATCGGTGTGCAAACCGTAGGAGCGGGCCCTGCCCGCCATTGCCAACGGCTGCCACCAGGCGGCCTCCAGCAACAGGTTGGTGGTGGTTTCGCTGACCGCCGTGGCCTCTCCGCCCATAATGCCCGCCAGCGATACGGCGCGGGCGTGATCCGCCACCACCAGGGTGTCCTCGGTCAGCTCCACCGTCTGGCCGTTCAGCAGTTCCAGTGTTTCTCCGGTTTCCGCCTTACGCACCACGATGCCACCTGAAAGCTTGTCCAGGTCAAAAGCGTGCATGGGCTGGCCCAGCTCCAGCATCACATAGTTGGTCACGTCCACCACCGGATCGATGGCACGTATACCCGAGCGACGCAGTTTCTCCTGCATCCACAGGGGGCTGGGGCGGGAGATATCGATCCCGCGAATTACCCGGGTGGCAAAGCGCGGACAGCCCGCACCCGCTTCCAGCGCCGTGGGAAACGTGTCGTCAATAGACGGTGCCACGGCTGTCACCGGCGGCTCCGCCAGAGGGCTCTGGGTCAGCAGTGCCACTTCGCGAGCGATGCCCGCGATGCCGAGGCAGTCAGCCCGGTTGGGCGTGAGGTCCAGCTCGAAGATGTTGTCTTTCAGTCCCAGGTACTCGCGCAGGTCAGCGCCAGCGGGCGCATCGGCAGCCAGCTCCAGCAGGCCGTCGTTGCCCTCACCCATACCCAGTTCCGATTCCGCGCACAGCATCCCCTGGGATTCCGCGCCCCTGAGCTTTGCCTGCTTGATCTTGAAATCACCCGGCAACACCGCGCCCACGGTTGCCAGCGGCGCCTTCAGCCCGGCCCGGGCGTTGGGTGCGCCACACACGATCTGCACCGTCTCGCTGCCGGTGCTCACTTCACAGACTTGCAGCTTGTCGGCATCCGGGTGCGGGCTGGCGCTGAGGATCTCGCCGACAATCACACCCGAAAAGTCGCCCGCCACGGGCTCCACGGCATCAACCTCCAGGCCCGCCATGGTAATAATCTCGGTCAGGGCCGCCGCGTCTGCCTCGGGGTTTACCCACTCACGCAGCCACTGTTCACTGAATTTCATGTGCTGTCCTTAAGTTCCGTGGCCTAGTGAAACTGCTCGAGAAAGCGCAGGTCATTGTCAAAAAAGATACGCAGGTCATTGACGCCATAGCGCAACATGGCCAGCCGCTCCACGCCCATGCCAAAGGCGAAGCCCGCATAGCGCTCGGGGTCTATCCTGCTGTATTCCAGCACCCGCGGGTGCACCATGCCGCAACCGCCCACTTCCAGCCAGCCGGTGTGGCTGCACACGCGACAGCCCTCGCCGCCGCAGTGCACGCATTGAATATCAATTTCGGCAGAGGGCTCGGTAAACGGAAAATAGCTGGGCCGAAACCGGACTTTAAGGTCATCCTCCTCAAAGTACGCCCGCATCAGGTCCACCACGATACCTTTCAGGTCGGCAAAGCTGGATTCCTCGTCGATCAGCAATCCCTCGACCTGGTGGAACATGGGGGTATGGGTCAGGTCGGAATCACAGCGGTAGACGCGCCCGGGGCAAATCACCCGAATCGGCGGCGCCTGGGACTCCATCACCCGCACCTGTACCGGAGAGGTATGGGTGCGCAGTACCGTGGTGGCATCTATATAGAAGGTATCGTGCATAGCCCGGGCGGGGTGATGCGCAGGAATATTGAGCGCTTCAAAATTGTGGTAGTCGTCCTCGATTTCAGGCCCCTCCACCACCTCGAAACCGATGGGCGTGAAGAAGTCTTCGATACGCTCAATGGTGCGCGTGACCGGGTGCAGGCCGCCGGCACTGACCTGGCGGCCTGACAGGGTCACATCGATACGCTCCGCAGCCAGCTGGGCCGATACCGCCGCGGCCTCCAGCGCTGTCTTGCGTTCGCTGATAAGGCCCTGCAACTCCTGCTTCACCGCATTGATTTTGGCACCCGCAGCCGGCCGCTCCTCAGCAGACAGCGCACCCAGGCCCTTCAGCAAGCCGGTGATGTGCCCCTTTTTGCCCAGGTAATCCACCCGCAGACCCTCCAGCGCCTTGCCGTCGCTGGCGGCGTTGATGGCGGCGCGGGCTTCTGTAGCCAATTGTTCGAGGTTGTCCATACTTGTCTCTCACGGGTTCCCGCTTCCGCGGGAATCACAAATCACCCTACTGGATTCCCGCCTGTGCGGGAATGACGGCGCCCCTGTCCAGGGCTGCCAGCTGCACGCGGGCTAACGCGTGCCACGCCGTTTCAAACTCAAAAAAAAGGGGAAAGAGCGGTACCCTTTCCCCTTTCGGTTTGTTGTCGTGTGCAGCGAGCCGCGCGCATGCGCGCGGCAGGGCGGGCTTAGGCCAGTGCGGCCTTCGCTTGCTCCACGACGGCGGCAAACGCCGGCTTGTCATGTACCGCCAGATCGGCCAGCACGCGACGGTCAAGCTGCACGTCGGCCCGCTTCAGGCCGTTGATCAGGCGGCTGTAGCTCATGCCATTGGCCCGGGACTGCGCGTTGATGCGGGTAATCCACAGCGACCGGAACTGGCGCTTGCGTTGACGGCGATCGCGGTAGGCATACTGGCCCGCCTTGGTGACCGCCTGCTTGGCCACCCGGAACACACGCGAGCGCGCGCCGTAATAACCTTTGGCTTGCTTGAGAATTTTCTTGTGACGGCGACGCGCCACTACTCCACGTTTTACTCGGGGCATTGTCTAGTCCTCCTTAAATGAGATGGTCGTAACCGTTACTTCGCCCGCATCATGCGGTCGATCAGCACCTTGTCATTCTTGTGGATCTCGGAAGTTCCACGCAGCTGGCGCTTACGTTTGGTCGTCATCTTGGTAAGGATGTGACTCTTGTTGGCACTCTTGCGCTTGTAGTTACCGCTGGCGGTCTTCTTGAAGCGCTTGGATGCCCCGCTGTGAATTTTTGCTTTAGGCATAGTTGTAACTCCGCATTTGCAGTCTGTGTAATGAAGAACCCAGGGCATTCACGGGCCGCTGGCTCTTCTTCTGTAGAAGCTTTCAGCTTCTCTTTTTAGGGGCGATCACCATCGTCAGTTGCCGGCCTTCCATTTTCGGGAATTGCTCGACAGCACCTAACTCGGCCAGGTCGGCTTCCACTCGCTTGAGCAGCTCCATGCCGATTTCCTGGTGGGCCATTTCACGTCCGCGAAAACGCAGCGTGACTTTGGCCTTGTCGCCGTTTTCAAGGAAACGTACCAGGTTGCGTAGTTTTACCTGGTAATCCCCTTCCTCCGTCCCTGGACGAAATTTCATCTCTTTTATCTGTGTTCGCTTCTGCTTCTTCTTGGCAGCATTCTTTTGCTTTTTGGCCTCGAACACATGTTTCCCATAGTCCATGATTTTGCAAACTACGGGCTCCGTATCAGTGATCTGCACCAGATCGAGACTTGCGGCTTCCGCTGCGGCCAATGCGTCTTTCAAGGGAACAATCCCCACCTGCTCGCCATCGGCACCTATCAGCCTTACCTGGTCCGCCTCAATCTCATCATTCGTCGGCGAACGCTTGCTCTTACTGTTGTCTCTCTTAATCGGTCAGATCTCCTGTGTTTCGCTTGTCTGCGGCCGCATGTCCATACGCGGCCCCAGCACCTCTAAACTGAGCCGCGGGATTGTATAGAGGTTGCCCCGCTTTCACAAGCTTTTTAGCGGGCGCAGAACAGCCGCGAAGCCGTTGATTTATAAGGCTTAGCGGCGGCTCTGCACCTCGTCGCCAAGGCGCTCGGCAAAGGCATCCAGTGACAGGGTTCCGAGGTCTTCGCCGGTGCGCGTGCGCACCGCCACGGCCCCCTCTTCCATCTCGCGATCACCCACCACCAACAGGTAGGGAATGCGCTGGATAGTGTGCTCGCGAATCTTGAAACCCACCTTTTCGTTGCGCAGGTCCGCATGCACCCGGAAGCCCAGGGCAGAGAGCTTGTCTGCAACCTCAGTGGCATAAGCGGCGTGCTTGTCCGTGATGTTCAGCACCATCGCCTGCTCCGGCGCCAGCCATACCGGGAAGTTGCCCTCGAAATGCTCAATCAGGATGCCGATAAAGCGTTCGAAGGAACCGAGGATGGCGCGGTGCAGCATCACCGGCACCTGGCGGGAACCGTCTTCCGCGACATACTGCGCGTCGAGACGGCCGGGCATGGAAAAGTCCACCTGCAGCGTACCCAGCTGCCAGACCCGCCCGATGGAGTCCTTGAGGCTGAATTCGATCTTGGGACCATAGAACGCGCCTTCACCGGGAAGCTCTTCCCAGGGCAGACCCTTGGCATCCAGCGCGTCCGCGAGGGCTTTCTCGGCGCGATCCCAATCTGCCTCGGAGCCCACCCGCTTCTCCGGCCGGGTAGAGAGCCGGTAGATCATGTCGGGCTCGCCAAAGAAATCGGCGTATACCTCGTGCAGAAAATCGATAAAGGCGATGGACTCCGGTTGAATCTGGTCTTCCGTGCAGAAGATATGTGCATCATCCTGCACAAAGCCCCGCACGCGCATGATGCCGTGCAAGGAACCCGACGGTTCATTGCGATGACAGCTGCCAAACTCCGCCAGTCGCAGCGGCAGGTCGCGGTAACTCTTCAGGCCCTGGTTGAACACCTGTACGTGGCAGGGGCAATTCATGGGCTTGATGGCAAAGCTGCGCTCCTCAGAGGTCAGCATGAACATGTCGTCGCCAAACTTGTCAGCGTGACCGGACTTCTCCCACAGGGTGAGGTCGACAATTTGCGGGGTTTTGATCTCCTGGTACCCGTGGCTGCGCTGCGCCTCGCGCATGTATTGTTCGATGGCCTGGTAGATGCGCCAGCCCTTGGGGTGCCAGAACACCATACCCGGCGCCTCTTCCTGGGTGTGGAACAGGTCCAGTTTCTTGGCTATCTTGCGGTGGTCGCGCTTCTCTGCCTCCTCAATGCGGTGCAGGTAGGCTTTCAGTTCCTTATTGTTGCGCCAGGCCGTGCCGTAGATGCGCTGCAGCATCTCGTTGCTGGCATCGCCGCGCCAGTAGGCGCCCGCGACCTTGGTGAGTTTGAAGGTTTTCAGCTTGCCGGTGCTGGGCACATGGGGCCCGCGGCACAGGTCCATCCACGGACCCTGCCGGTAGATGCTGATTTCCTCACCCTCCGGCAGCTCCTGGATAATCTGCACCTTGTAGTGCTCACCCATATTGCGGAATTCTTCCACCGCTTTTTCCCGGCTCATGACCAGCCGCTCCACCGGCAGGTCATCGGCGACGATCTCTGCCATACGCCGCTCGATTTTCTCGAGGTCTTCCGGCGTGAAGTTGTGGCCGGTGGCGAAGTCGTAATAAAAGCCGTCCTCAATCACCGGACCAATGGTGACCTGGGTGCCGGGATAGAGTTCCTGCACGGCCATGGCCAGCAGGTGGGCTGTGGAGTGCCGAATAATCTCTAGCCCCTCCTCATCACGGTCAGTGATGATGGCGAGCTCCGCGTCCTGGTCGATGACAAACGAGGTATCCACCTCGCGGCCGTCCACTTTGCCGCCCAGCGCAGCCTTGGCAAGGCCCGGGCCGATATCGGCCGCCACGTCATGGACGGAAACGGGTTGATCAAAGGTTCTTGCAGAACCGTCAGGCAGGGTAACAACTGGCATGTTCGAGCCCCTTTTCAGTGGTGGCCCCTACGAAGGGTCACGTGTGGGTTAATGGTCCGGCGCTGCCCCGCCTGCCAGCAGCACCATACGAGGTGTGCCTCAACTGGCCGCATGACAGCGCC
>JAZBPS010000210.1:0-2094 GCA_036353375.1 Halieaceae bacterium
ATGCGCTCAAGCGCCAGGAAGACCGGCTGCGCTACCTGGCCTACTTCGACCCGCTGACCAACCTGCCCAACCGGCGCAGCTTTACCGAGCAGCTCAACCGCATTCTAAAACAGGCCCAGCGCCGCGACAGCAACGCCGCCCTGCTGTTTATTGACCTCGACAACTTCAAGCGCATCAACGACAGCATCGGCCACGGCCGCGGCGACAAGCTGCTGGTGGAGATTGCCCGGCGCCTGACCCTGGAACTGCGCCAGGAAGACGCCATCAGCTACATGTCGGACCGCCAGGCCGGCGAGCACGACGGCAGCACCGAGATCGCCCGCCTGGGCGGCGACGAGTTCACCGTGGTGCTGTCGAACATCGACAACATCTCTGATGTGGAAGCCGTTGCCCGCCGCGTGCTGCAACGCCTCTCTGAGCCGATACCGCTGCAGAGCCACAAACCGGTGGTAACACCCAGCATCGGCATTGCCATCTTCCCGGTGGACGGCGCCGACCCCGACACCCTGGTGCGCAACGCCGACACCGCCATGTATGCCGCCAAGGCTCAGGGCCGATCCTGCTACCGCTTCTACAACGAGCAGATGAACGCGCTAGCAGTGGAGCACCTGAAGCTGGAAGAAGATCTGCGCGAGACAATCCAGCGCGGCGCGCTGGAGCTGCACTACCAGCCGCAGATTGACACGCGCAGCGGCAAGATTGTAAGCCTGGAAGCGCTGATTCGCTGGCCCCAGGGAGAGCGCATGGTGATGCCCGGCGAGTTTATCCCGGTGGCCGAGCGCACCGGCCTGATTGCAGACCTGGGGCACTGGATTATGCGCGAGGCCGCCCGCCAGTGTGCCCTGTGGGAAGACACCGGCCTGGGAGAATTCCGGATTTGCGTGAACGTCTCGGCCCTGCAGTTCAACCAGCCCAATTTTGTCGACTCGGTACAACAGTTTCTCGACCAGACCGGCATGAACCCGGCGCGGCTGGAGTTCGAGCTGACAGAATCGGCCATCATGACCGACGCCGCTGCCAACATCGAGCGCCTGCGCGCCCTGAAGCGGCTGGGCATTGCGCTGGCGGTAGACGACTTCGGTACCGGCTACTCGTCGCTCAACTACCTGAAGCAGTTCCCCATCGACACACTGAAGATCGACCAGAGCTTTGTGGCCGACCTGGCCAAGCCCGACGGCGAGGCCATCGTTGACGCGATCGTGGCGCTGACCCGCTCGCTGGGCCTGAAGGTGGTGGCAGAAGGTGTAGAAACGGAAGCCCAGGCGGAGTACCTGAAGGCCCGGGAATGCGACCTGCTACAGGGCTACTACTACAGCCGCCCGGTGCCGGCGAAGGACATACCGGCGCTGATGGCGGTGGACTACAGCAGCTACCGCAACGAAGCCGAAATCGCCTGACCGGGCTTAACCGGCCTACTCGACCGGCGAATTATCCTGCGACAGTAATTCCTCCAGCGCCCTGGCGGCGTCGCGGAAGTGGCCGGCCAGGGTTTCCACCTCGGACTCCGCACTGTCGATTTCGCCCGCTTTCCAGCGCGACTCGCAGCGACGGCAGTATTCGCTGAGCGCCTTGGCGCCAAGGTTCAAACTCATCGACTTGATGGCGTGGGCACCGGCGCCCAGTGCCTTGGCGTCACCGATGGCCGCACGCAGTTCGTCGAGCTTCTGCTCGCCGTCGGTGCGGAAGTTTTCGATGACCGCCGCCAGCAGGTCGCCGCCGGTCTGGGATTCAATGGAGCGAATATTATCCAGCGCTTTCAAGTCCAGGATATCTACCCGGGCAGGTGCTGCCGGTTTGGGCGCCTTGGCGCGCTCGACCTGGCCGGAGGATGTGAAGTAGTTCGACAGCAGGCCGTTGAGGTCGCTGGTGGAATAGGGTTTGAACAGGATGCGATCCATACCCGAGGCGTAGCAGCGTTCTTTTTCTGATTCTGTCTTGCCGGCAGTGAGGGCCACCACCGGGGTGCGGCGGCTGCCGCGCTGCATTTCGTACTGGCGAATGTGCCGGGTGGCTTCGAAGCCATCCATCACCGGCATCTGGCAGTCCATCAGCACCAGGTCGACGTCCATCTCTTCCAGGGCCCGCAGCGCCTCG
>JAZBPS010000434.1:0-3133 GCA_036353375.1 Halieaceae bacterium
CGACTGCCCTGAGGGTGCCTCTGGCGGTACCGTGGATTGCATCAAAGAGGGTGAGGCGAACTCCGGCCTGTTTGGCGGCGCCGACAACTCGGATAGTTCCGGCACCCTGCGTTACGTGGTAGTCAAGTACGCCGGCTCCAACGTGGATCCGGAGAACCAGCTGAACGGCATTGCCTTCCAGGGTACGGGTTCCGGCACGGTGGTCGAATACGTGCAGGTGCACAACAACCTGGACGACGGGATCGAGTTCTTCGGCGGTGCCACAGATGCCAAGTACGTAGTACTCACCGGTATCGCCGATGACTCCCTCGATTGGACCGATGGCTGGGTTGGCCGTATGCAGTTCGTGCACATCGTGCAAGCCAGCGATGCCGGCGACAACGGTATCGAGGCTGACAACCGCGAGGGCGACGAGCTGGCTACGCCGGTCTCTGCACCGAACATCGCCAACATGACGATTATCGGCAGCAGTACCGAGCGTGCGATCCGCCTGCGTCGCGGTACGGGCCTGGGCCTCTGGAACAGCGTGATCACGGGTTCTGACACCTGCCTGCGCATCCAGGGTGAGTCTCTCAACCTGCTGGGCACGTTGATCACCAACCAGGGTGTCTCCTACGGGTGCGCCACGGTGAACGAGGGTGATGATGTGGGCGCCGTACAGGCCTTCCTGGACGGTTCCCCCAACACCACGCAGGATGGCTCTATCCCGGCAGCAGTAACACTGCCCAGCGACGGCTTCTTCGAGAACACGGGTACCGTGGGCTCCGATGTCGAGAGCTGGAGCGCAGGCTGGGTATTTGGACTGTAGAAAGCATGGACAGGAAGCCGCCTTCGGGCGGCTTCCACTCTTTAACCATCGACTTTCCTACAGGTAGATAGAGATGAAACACACAAGAATTGCTTTGGCAGTATCCGCGGCCCTCGCTGGCTCTACAGGTACTGCGTCTGCGCAGGATGACCCGGTAGGCCTGGGTGTCCCTCCGCAGATTGAAGAGGTGTTCGTGCTGGGTGAGTTCATACCCGATGAAAAGCGCGATACTTCCGAGATCTCCAACGTTCTGACGGCCGAGGATATGGCCGTTCTCGGTGACAGTAACGTGGCTGCATCGCTGACACGTGTTACCGGCCTGAGTCTGGTAGGCGGCAAGTTTATCTACGTGCGCGGCCTGGGTGAGCGCTACTCCTCAACGCTGTTGAACGGGTCGCCGATCTCCAGCCCGGTGCCGTTCCAGAAGACAGTGCCACTGGATATCGTTCCCAACAACCTGGTTCGAAACATCCTGGTGCAGAAAACGTACTCCGCCGAGTACCCCGGAGACTTCTCCGGTGGCCTCGTGCAGATTCGCACCAAAAACATTCCCGACGAGAACTATTTCCTGATCGGTGCCCAGACGGGTGGCAACTCCAAGTCTACCAATGGCGATGGCCTCACCTACTCGGGCGGCGGCATCGACAATACGGGCTGGGATGATGGTACACGGCAGATACCCAAGAATGTGCGCGGCATTAGCAGTGAGGAATTCGAGAGTACCGAATTTCCTGAGCGCGCCGCACTGGGCGCGAGCTTCTTTAACAAATGGGGTATTAAAGAGCGCAACCTGCCCATCGACAGCCAGGGCGAGGTCGAGTTCGGCTACCGCTATGACTTCGATAACGGTATGGCCGTGGGTGTGACCGGTGCCGGCAAATACACCAACGAGTGGCGCAATATCGACGTCGATATGCGCCGCTATGAATTTACCGGTGTCGACGGCGGTTCGCGCCAGACGGTGGATTTCCAGGAACTGACGACCTATCAGACCATTAATGCCAGTGCGTTCCTGAACCTGGGCTGGGAAATCAACAACGACAATACTATCTCATTGACCAACATTATCCTGCGCCAGTCGCAGGATCTGGTGGAGCAGCGTGTAGGTCTGTCCTCCGAGGACGATGTCACCGACGGTACGCCTATCGAAAGCTATCTGATGCAGTGGGTGGAGAATGAGATTCGCTCATTCCAGCTGTCCGGTGAGCACTACCTGTCGTTCATCAACCCCGATGCAACCCTCAACTGGCGCGCATTGACCGGTTCTGCCCAGCGGGACGCACCCGATACCCGCTTTTACACCTACGCGGATAACCGTGATGGCATTCAGGAGATTGTGACTCCGGCGCGGCAGGCGGCGGGTGACCTGCGTGATGTTAACCAGGCGCCAGACCGTATCTTCAGCAAGCAGGATGATGATCTGCAGCAGTGGGGCTTTGATATCAATTATCCGTTCATGGTCGGCGATGTCGATATCACCCTGAAGGGCGGCTACTCGATCTACGAGCGCGAGCGGGATGTGGTAGAGCGGACTTTCCGCTTTGACTTGACGCCGTTCACCCCGGACTTCGTGCCGTTGCAGACGCCGGACCAGCTGTTCGGCATTGACAACTTCCAGGCGGAAAACGTCACCGTGCGTGACTTTACCGCGGGTGCAGCGAATGCGTCCGGTATCTTTCCTTTTGCGTCTTCCCGTGAGGAGCTCGAGGGTTTTTACATCGGGATTGATACCCAGTTGACGCCGCGCCTGCGGGTGCAGGCAGGCGTGCGCCAGGAAGATGCCACACTCGAGGCAGACGCCTGGGGCGGCAACACCTTGCCAGGCACCGAAAACTTTGTTGAACAGGAGTTCAGTGACACGTTGCCCGGGGGATCCATAACCTTCGAGCTGGTCACAGATATGCAGGTGCGTTTTGGCTACTCCGAAACCCGTAACCGTCCAAGCCTGCTGGAAATCACCGGTAGTACCATCCGTAACCCGGACAACGGCTTCTTCTATCGTGGTAACGTGTTCCTTGAGCAGGCAGAGCTGCAAAACTACGATGCCCGCTGGGAGTGGTACTTCGGCCAGGCGGATAGCATGTCCCTGGGTTTGTTTTACAAGGAGTTCGACAATCCCATTGAGGTCGGCAAGGTGCTGGCACAGCAGGACCTATTCACATGGTTCAATGCTGATTCGGCAGAGTTGTCCGGCGTCGAATACGAAATCCGCAAGGACCTGTACTTCGGCGAATGGTTTGGCCTGAGTGATGCCTGGGACTACTTCACCCTCGGCTTCAACATTTCGTACATTGACTCAGAAGTAACGCAGCTGGGTGAGGGCGA
>JAZBPS010000211.1:0-3074 GCA_036353375.1 Halieaceae bacterium
GAAGAAGGCATCACGCTGGTGCTGGGTGGATCCGGCAAAACCGGACGGAGAATAGTCCAGCGACTGCAGTCACGGGGCATACCAACGCGCGTGGGGTCGAGGTCAAGCAGTCCGTCTTTCGATTGGAGCAAACCGAAAAGCTGGGACGCGGTGCTCGATGGCGTCAGCGCGGTCTACATCTCCTATTCGCCGGATCTGGCGATACCCGGTGCGACCGAGTCAATCCGGCAGTTTGTTGATAAGGCTGTTGCGCACGGTGTCAGTCGCCTGGTGTTGTTGTCCGGACGCGGTGAGGAAGAAGCGCAGGCCTGCGAGAAAATCGTGCAGGCCGCAGACCTCGAGTGGACAGTCGTTCGCTCAAGCTGGTTTATGCAGAATTTCTCCGAAGGTGAGTTCCTTCAGTCGGTGCTGGGTGGCACGATCGCGCTGCCTGCTGCAGATGTGCCTGAACCGTTTATTGACGTCAACGATATTGCGGACGTAGCGGTTGCTGCACTGACCGAGCCAGGCCACGCCTACGAGACCTATGAAGTCACCGGGCCACGTCTGCTGACATTTTCGGAACTGGCCACAGAAATCTCCAATGCCGCAGATCGTGACGTGCAGTTTGTGCAAGTCTCCGCTGAGGATTTCTCCGAGGGCATCGCGGATTCCGGGATCCCCGATGATATCGCCTGGTTACTGAACTATCTGTTCGATAGGGTGTTGGATGGTCGAAACGCTTACCTCGGCGATGGCGTGCAACGCGCGCTCGGGCGGGAACCCGCCGACTTCTCCGCATTCGCACGACGGATTGCTGACCGTGGCACCTGGCAGCCTGGCGAGCTGGAGGTGGCGGTATGACCAGCCTTCTAACGGCTGCCGTCATTGCTGCCATCGTGGGCAGCGCGATGATCGGTGGAATCTTCTTCGCTTTCTCCAGTTTCATCATGAAGGCCCTGGACCGCCTGCCCTCGCCCGAGGGCATGGCGGCCATGCAGTCCATTAACAAGGTAATACTTAACCGGTCGTTCCTCGGCCTGTTCATGGGCACTGCCGTTTTGTCGGCGCTGCTGCTCGGCTTGGCCATCTTCAACGGGCAAGCCCCTGGCAGCATCTGGTTATCAGCCGGCGCAGCAGCCTATTTGCTGGGGACGTTTCTGCTCACGGGCATGGGTAATGTGCCCCTCAATGAGCGGCTGGATAAGGTGTCCCGTGACAGCGCCGAGGCCTCCGAGATATGGGCTCTCTACCTGCAACGATGGACGCGTCTGAACACCGTTCGTACCGTTATGGCGCTGCTGGCTGCGGTGTTCCTGTTGGTGGGGTTGCTGGGGTTTTGAGTAAAAAGGGCGCTCACCCCGCGAAAATCTGCCGCCCCTGGAGGAGAAAGCCGATGTTTGACCTGAAAGCCGTATCGTTGGTTGGCTGTATCGTTCTTTCCAGTATGTTTGGCCATGCCATGGCGAACCAGGGCGCTCTGGCCGAGCCGTCGGCGCGTGAGGCTTTCCTGCGGAGCACGGAGGGCATCATCGATGCCTACCGAGAGGCCGACTGGTTCACGGGTACGGTGGCGATTTTCGATGGCGATGCGCTGATTTTTGACCAAAGTTACGGCCTGGCCGATATCAGCCAGAACATCGCAAACGAGAGCAACACAAGAATAAGAATCGGTTCCATCAATAAGCATTTCACGGCAGCCCTGGTGCTCAGGCTGGTGCAGCGGGGTGAGCTGGGTATCGATGACACGCTGGCGCGGTTCGATTTGGGCTTTCCGGACGCGATTGCCAATCAGGTTTCACTCCGTCACCTGTTGTCGCATCGTTCGGGCTTCGAAGACATCTTCACCGAGGAGTACCGCAAGACGTATAAGTCGCTTGAATCCATCAGTGACAAGCTCCCACTGCTGCTGGACGCCCCCTTGCGGTTTGAGCCGGGAAGCGATCGGCACTACTCCAACTACGGCTATATCGTGCTGGGCGCGGTGGTTGAGAGGGTCACGGGCAAGGCGTTTGGCGTCGCACTTGAGGACGAAATCCTCGAGCCCGCAGGTCTGAATGACACCTTCTACGCCTTAACCGCTGATGTGCCAGGCAAGGCGCGCAGTTATCGCTTTACCTACGCGGGAAATAAGCAGGACCGCACCGGTGACCTGGAGAATGTCACGCCGGATGGCGGTATGTACTCCACACCGGCAGATTTGATTGAGTTCTTCAGCAAGCTGTTCTATAGCGACGCGATCATCAACGATGAAATGAAGGCCCTTATGGCCAATGGCTACAGCGACCGAGACATATCCTGGGGTGAGGTGCTGGAGAGCCCGACGGCTGTGTGGAGCTCTTATGGTGGTGGTCCCGGTGTAAGTGCAGCACTGGAATTGCTGCTCAAGGACCGCTTGTTCATCGTCGTTTTGGCCAACACCGATGCGCTGGTCGCAGAGCAGATCTCACAGCGAGTGGTTGCGCTTTACCGCGGCGAAGAGCCTGAGCCTGCGCAGCTGCCGGTGTCGGTGTTTGCCTACCAATACCTGGCAGAGCACGGTGCCGAGACTTTCTCCAGCCAGTTTGAAGAGGCGCTTGGTTCCGCCGGCTATGCGGATTTCTCTGATGCCTGGCTCAATAGACTCGGTTTCGAATTGTACGGCCGAGGCGAGACAGAACGTGCTCTGCTTGTTCTGAAAAAAAACGCCGAACTCTTCCCCCAAGAGGAAAACACCTTCGACAGTATCGCCTACGTGTACGAGAAGATCGGCGATGAAGCAGCGGCGATCGCCAATTACCGCAAGGCCCTGGCGATAAATCCGGAATTTACGTCGTCGCTAGAGGGCCTGGCGCGGTTAGGCAAACAGCCATAACCGTCCAGCCACGCCAAGCGCGGGAGCCACGGACGAAACAAACAGACACCCACCGTTACCTGGTCTGAAAAGCAATAGCTTGACGGATCATGAAATGTCATGACAGTATGGACTCATGGCCAAAATCAAGATCAGCTCCAAGGTTGAGCAGCGGGAATGGGAGGCGCTCCAGGCACTGGCGCGCGAATCCAACCAGAGTATTTCCGGCATGCTCAGCGAGGCAGTGGCTGAGTATGTCGCC
>JAZBPS010000212.1:0-2237 GCA_036353375.1 Halieaceae bacterium
CTTGGGTGCCTCGGTGTCGGTGCGCGCGGCAAGGAATATGTAATCCGCCGCCTCAGCCGCACTGGTGTACACCTTGTTGCCGTTGACCAGGTAGTGGTCGTCTTGCTTGTCTGCCCGCGTGGCGAGTGCGGCGAGGTCAGTCCCCGCGGCGGGTTCTGAATAACCGATGGCGAAATGCAGTTCGCCGGACGCTATGCCAGGCAGGAAGCGTTTTTTCTGCTCGTCGGTGCCGTGGTCGATAACGGCGGGCCCCACCGTGTTCAGCGTAACGAAGGGGGTGGGGGCACCGGCCAGCAGCGCTTCTTCATAGCGGATCAGCTGTTCAGACTGATTCAAGCCACGACCGCCGTATTCCTCCGGCCATCCCAGTGCCAACATGCCGTCCTTACCCTGCTGGCGAATCAGGTCCTTGTACAGGTCGCCACCCTCGGCGCTGCGCAGTTCCTCCCGGTATTCGGGCTTGACCAGTTTGGTGAAGTAGCTGCGCAGCTCTTTGCGCAGGGCTCTCTGGCTGTCGGTGTAGTCAACGAACATGGCATATCCTCCTGAGATGCCGACATAATATTGATTTTGAATTCAATTTCAACTATTTTGCACGCCATGACGGTAGAAGCGACCCAGACAACATCGGCACCGCAGAGCGCCGTGGCCGGTGAATCCGCGGTTGGCGCGCCCCGCGCCCGCGGCGCGACCCGCAGCGCAAAAGGCGCCCGTGCCCGCGCGAATTTGAAAAAAGCAGCGCTGGTGGTGCTGGAGCGGGAAGGGCTGCATCGCATGCGCATCGCCGATGTGACCCGGGAGGCAGGCGTTGCCCAGGGGCTGTTCTACCACTATTTCAAGGACCTCAAATCCCTGACGCTGGAAGTGCTGGCAGACTTCATCAATCCCGCACGGGACGCAGCAGCCATCGAGAAAGATGTGGCAAGGGGCGACTGGTACGGTCGCATCCACGCACACAACCAGCTGGTGGTGGCGAGTTACGCACGCCGCCCCGGCGTGATGCGCTGTTTGCTGCAACTGGCGGACGATGATGCCGAGTTTGCCTGCGCGCTGCGCGATGCCTACCGTGAACAACTCATGTGGCTGGTGGACCTGATGCCGCGGCTGTTTCCCAACGTGCGCTTCAAGCGACACCAGGCCCTGATGACGGTCTACGCCCTTGCGGGCATCGGCGAAGGGCTTCTGCGCGAATACTTTATTAACGAAAGCGAAACGCTGCGGGCATCGAAGCTTTCGGAAGCAGAGCTGTCCGAACTGCTGACCACAATGTTCTATCGCGCGTTGTTTCTGGAGCACCCGCCGGAAGACAAGCTGCGCTACACACGTAACCTGGCCGCGATGCGTCGTGCGCCGGAAATGGATTGAGACGCCTGCGGGCGACACCGGGAGACCAGACCATGGATTTCAACTTTACCGAAGACCAGCAGGCCATTCGCGACCTGGCGGCGCAGATTTTTCGCGATCGCGCCAGCGACGAGTTCCTGCTGCAGTTTTCCCGCAGCGACGCAACCTACGACGATGGTCTGTGGCAAACCCTGGCGGAGCAGGGCCTGCTGGGTATCGCCATCCCCGAGGCCCACGGTGGGTCGGGTCTGGGTCTGGTTGAGTTGTGCCTGATGCTGGAAGAGCAGGGTCGCACTGTAGCGCCCATTCCCTTGTTCGCCAGTCTGGTGCTGGGTGCCATGCCGCTGGTGCACTACGGCAGTGAAGCGTTGCAGGCGGACTGGCTGCCGCGCCTGGTCGCCGGCGAGGTCAAACTGTCTGCCGCGATTGCCGAAATGAACATGAATCCCGCCCTGCGCGAGCCCGTGCGCCTGACAAAAGAAGGCGACAGCTGGGTGATGAACGGTCTGCGCAAGAGCGTCCCCGACGGCGCGGTCGCCGACGCGGTGCTGGTGCCGGGTGTGAGTGATGCCGGCGACAAAACCCTGTTCCTGGTCCCGGTGGACAGTGAGGGTGTTACCGTCACGCCGCTGGAGATCGGGCTGTCGGGTGAGCGCGCGGCTCACCTGCGGCTGGACAACGTCAAGCTGTCAGATGCCCAGCGTGTGGGCGATGAGGGCAAGGGTGGAGAGATCCTTGGCTGGCTCGAAGAGCGCGCCAACGTGGCGCACTGCGCCATGCAGACGGGCGTCAGCGAAGAGGCGATGAAGCGCACCGCAGCCTATCTGGGCGAGCGCAAGCAGTTCGGCGTGCCGCTGGGCAGTTTCCAGGCCCTGGCCATGCGCATGGCCGAC
>JAZBPS010000018.1:0-31297 GCA_036353375.1 Halieaceae bacterium
AACGGGGGAAACGCGCTATGTTGCGTACGGCGAGAGACCGTGTATGGCTCGCCCTGTTTCCTGTGATGCTGCTGTTGAGCGGAAATGTCAGTCCGGTATGGGCTGATGAGAAAGCCGACCGCAGATTCCAGGTAAACATGGAACCGGGGGTCACCGAAGTCGGTGCCGAGATCTTCAACCTGCATATGCTGATTTTCTGGATATGCGTGGTGATCGGTATCGGTGTTTTCGGGGTAATGTTTTATTCCATCTATGCACACCGCAAGTCTCGCGGTGTTACACCCGCGACGTTCCATGAGAGCACCAAGGTTGAAATCGCCTGGACGGTAGTGCCGTTCCTTATCCTGCTGGGCATGGCGGTGCCCGCTACCTCTACCCTGATCGAAGTCTATGACACCTCGGATGCCGAGATAGATATTCTGGTGACGGGTTACCAGTGGAAGTGGAAATACGAGTACCTCGACGAAGAGGGTGAGAACGTTGCCTTTTTCAGCAACCTCGCGACTTCCCAGGAACAGATTTACAACCAGGAGGATAAGGGCCAGACCTACCTGCTGGACGTGGACGAGCCTCTGGTTATCCCGGTGGACACCAAGGTGCGCTTTCTGGTGACGGCTTACGACGTGATTCACGCGATGTGGATTCCTGAGCTGGCGCTGAAGCGCGACGCGATTCCCGGGTTCGTCAATGAAACCTGGACGCGCGCGACGAAAATCGGCACCTACAGAGGCCAGTGTGCGGAGCTTTGTGGCAAGGACCACGGCTTCATGCCACTGGTGGTCGAGGTGGTCTCCCGTGAGGATTACGACGCCTGGTTGTCGGAGAAAAAAGTGGCGGCAGCCGAGATTGCGGCCCTGATGGAGCAGACCTTCGACATGGACCAGCTCATGGCGCGTGGCAAGAACGTCTACGACCGTGCCTGCCTGGCCTGCCATGGCGCCCAGGGTGAAGGCGGTGTGGGCAAGGCCATCGCCGGCAGCACCATCGCCATGGGCCCCGTCGGCGGCCATCTGGATATTGTCGTCAACGGGTCGCGCAACAATGCGGCCATGCAGGCCTTCGGCGGGCAGCTTAACGATGTCGACCTGGCCGCGGTGCTGACATACCAGCGCAATGCCTTCGGCAACAACATGGGTGACATGATTCAGCCCATAGACGTTTACAACTACAAGCAAGGCCAATAAGGGGGGTTTGATTATGGGAGATCATCACCACGGCCCGGCCAAGGGCCTGAAGCGGTGGCTGTTTGCCACCAACCACAAAGACATCGGCACCATGTACCTGTGGTTCAGTTTCGCCATGTTCCTGGTGGGCGGTGCCTTCGCGATGGTGATTCGCGCTGAGCTGTTCCAGCCGGGTATGCAGCTGATTCGTCCGGAATTCTTCAACCAGATGACGACCATGCATGGCCTCATCATGGTGTTTGGCGCAATCATGCCGGCCTTCGTTGGCCTCGCCAACTGGATGATTCCAATGATGATCGGCGCGCCTGACATGGCGCTGCCCAGGATGAACAACTGGAGCTTCTGGATTCTGCCGCCGGCCTTCCTGTTGCTGTTGTCCACCATGTTCATGGAGGGTGGCGGTCCAGCCTTCGGCTGGACCTTCTACGCCCCCCTGTCGACGACCTACGCGCCGCCCTCGGTGACCTTCTTCATCTTCGGTGTGCACATACTCGGCCTGTCTTCCATCATGGGCTCCATCAACGTGGTGGCCACGGTGATGAACCTGCGTGCACCGGGCATGACGTATATGAAAATGCCGCTGTTCGTTTGGACCTGGCTGATTACCGCTTTCCTGCTCATCGCGGTGATGCCGGTGTTGGCAGGGGCTGTCACCATGATGCTGATGGATATCCACTTCGGCACCAGCTTCTTCTCAGCTGCCGGTGGCGGTGACCCGGTGTTGTTCCAGCATATCTTCTGGTTCTTCGGTCACCCCGAGGTATACATCATCATCCTGCCGGCGTTTGGCGTGGTATCGCAGATCATTCCCGCCTTCGCTCGCAAGCCGCTGTTCGGCTACGACTCCATGGTTTATGCAACAGCCGCTATCGCCATCCTGTCCTTCATCGTGTGGGCGCACCACATGTATACGGTGGGCATACCCCTGCGCGGCGAGCTGTTCTTCATGTACGCCACGATGCTGATCGCGGTCCCCACGGGCGTGAAGGTATTCAACTGGATTACGACCATGTGGCGCGGTGCCATGACCTTCGAGACGCCCATGCTGTTCTGTATAGGCTTTGTGGTGCTGTTCACGATCGGCGGCTTCACGGGGCTGATGCTGTCCATCGCCCCCAGTGACTTCCAGTACCACGACAGCTACTTCGTGGTCGCGCACTTCCACTATGTGATGGTTGCCGGTGCTGTCTTCTCCATGACGGCCGCCGTGTACTACTGGCTGCCCAAGTGGTGCGGCAAGATGTACAACGAAGCCATGGGCAAAACCCATTTCTGGATTTCCTTTATCGGCTTCAACGTGACCTTCTTCCCGCAGCATTTTGTGGGTCTGGCGGGAATGCCACGCCGCATACCTGACTACGCCTTGCAGTTCGCGGACTTCAATATGGTCAGCTCTATCGGCGCCTTTATCTATGGGGCGTCACAGCTGTTGTTCCTGTACAACGTGATTGCGACCATCGTCAGCGGCAGGCCCGTCAGCGACGACAAGGTCTGGGATGGCGCCGAGGGCCTGGAGTGGTCCGTACCCACACCGGCACCCTTCCACACCTTTGCCGTTCCGCCCAGGGTGAGCTAGGGCTTTAGCGGTCGCATGTCGGGCGTGAGGAATGATGCGGTGCTGCTTACCGTGGCCAAAATGGCCGCGGTGGCCATCGCCATGTTCGCTTTCGTCTTCGTGGTGATGGTGCCGCTGTACAACGTGCTCTGCGACGCCCTGGGTATCAATGGCAAGACGGCGGGGCAGGCCTACGAGGCAGCGGCGATCGAGGTCGATGAAAGCCGCGAAATCACGGTGCAATTCATCGCGACCAACAGTGACGGGATGCCCTGGGAGTTTCGCCCCACCCGCACCATGATGCGGGTGAATCCCGGCGCCGTGAACAGCACCGTGTTTTTTGCCCGTAACCCCTTGCCCAGGGATATGGTTGCCCAGGCCATCCCATCGGTCACGCCCTCGCGGGCCGCTGAATATTTCCACAAAACAGAGTGCTTCTGTTTCAACCAGCAACCGCTGGCAGCGGAACAGAGCACCGAGATGCCGCTGCAGTTCATCGTCGATCAGGAACTGCCGCGGGATATACGGACAATTACGCTGTCCTACACCATGTTTGATATTACAAAAAATGCGCCTGACGCCATCGCGTCGCGTTAACGGGGGGAATTAAATGGCTACGCACGACACGGCCACTCACGAAGACTATTACGTACCCGAAAGCAGCAGCATGGCCATCAGTGCCACTATAGGGCTGGTGCTTAGCGTATTCGGGGCCGCCAATGTGCTGAATGACATGACATTCGGCGAACCCGGCGTATCCAGTGGTGGCTGGAACATCATGGCGGTGGGCCTGTTCTGGTTCGTGGCAACCCTGTTTGTCTGGTTCCGTTCGACCATTCGCGAGAATCTCGCCGGCATGAACTCGGGTCAGCTCAAGAAATCCTACGTGCTGGGCATGTTCTGGTTCATTTTCTCTGAGGTGATGTTTTTCTTCGCCTTCTTCGGTGCGCTGTTCTATGTGCGTGTGCTGGTTGGCCCCTGGCTGGCCGGCGAGGGTGAAGGCGGCGCGATGAACCACTTGCTGTGGGATGGCTTCGAGTTCAACTGGCCCATGAAACAAACGCCACAGGAAGCGGTTGGTGGCGCCGGTGCCCAGCTCATCGCCAACAACGGCGAGTTCGCGTCTCCGGGCACCAGCATGGCGTTTTCGGAAGTTGGCGCATGGTACAAGTGGCTGCCACTGTGGAACACCATCATTCTGCTCTCGTCCAGTCTTACGGTACATATCGCACACCTGGGCCTGCTGAAGGGCAGCCGCAAGCAATTTAACCTGTGGCTGGGCATTACGGTAACGCTCGCGGCCATCTTCCTGTACGTGCAGTATGTGGAGTACCACGAGGCCTACGCCCACTTCGGCCTGACGCTGGATTCAGGGATCTACGGGTCCACGTTCTTCATGTTGACGGGGTTCCACGGCTTCCACGTGGCGATGGGTATGACCATGTTGTTGATCCAGTGGATCCGCTCGGTACGCATGGGGCATTTCACGGCGGAAGACCACTTTGGATTTGAAGCGTCCAGCTGGTACTGGCACTTCGTGGACGTGGTCTGGGTAATGCTGTTCCTGTTCGTTTACATACTCTAGCGCGAGTATCGGCTCCAACAGCGTCGGTTTGGCGAGGTCGCCTTCGAGGCTACTCGCCCGCTTCGCTCGCTACCGGCGCGTGCTGCTCCCAGGGTGCCTGGGAGCGCAGCTTTCCAGAACTGACGCCGTATACCAGCACGGCCATCAGCGCGACCGCCAGCGTCAGTCGCAGGCCCAGGGAATTGACAAGACGCCGTTTGCGGACGTCGCCCTGGTCTATCATCAGGAAGAAAAACCCTGCGCCCAGGCTTCCCAACAGGGCTATCAGCAAAACGACGATGAGTACTTTGAGAAACATGGTGTCCTCGCGGGAGGGCGAATCAGTATAACGAACCTGCATGGCTAGCACAGCAGCACAAACCCCCGCCTTGCGCTGGGATCTGGAATGGCGCAGCGCGCTGTTTGCGGCACTCTTTGTGCCGTTATTTGTTGGACTCGGGTTCTGGCAGCTGGCAAGGGCGGAGGAGAAGCGTGCGATAGGGCAGCAGTGGGAGCAGCGCCGCCAGCTGCCACCTGCTGCCCTTGAGAGCCTGCCTTCGGCGCCCGCCGCGCTGGCCTACCGGCGGGTTCGTCTGCAGGGACGGTTTCTGGAGCAGTACAGCTTCCTGCTGGACAACCGGATTCGCGACGGTCGTTACGGCGTGGAGGTTATAACGCCCTACCAGGCCGGCACGGCACTGGTGTTGGTGAATCGGGGGTGGCTGGAGGGCGACCCCTACCGGCGAGCGCTGCCAGAGATACCGCCGCCGCCGCAGCTGGCGGTCCTGGAGGGGTCGGTGTATGTGATGCCGGGTGAGAGTTATACCCTCGGCAGCATCGACAGCGGCCAGGGCTGGCCGCGCCTCATTCAGGCCATTGATGTGCCGGCGATGGCGGAAATGCTGGGCAAGCCCCTGTGGCCTTACACCGTGCGACTGTCGCTGGATAGCCCGGCGGCGCTGCTGGCAGACTGGCCGCTGGTGAACGTGCGGCCCGAGAAACACAGCGCTTACGCGGTGCAGTGGTTCGGCATGGCGCTGGCGCTTGCGGCGCTGGGCATCTGGCGCAATACAACCCTCCCCGCACTGGTCGGCTCGCGTCGGGCAGGTGGGGTTTCCGCCGGGAACGGCGACGACCATCCGGAGTAGGCAATACCGTGACAACACCAGTGAATCGCAACCAGATGGCGCTGCTGATGATTGCCGGGGTCCCGTTTATCATCATTCTGGCAGCCACCTGGCTGTGGTATTACGTGGCCAGCGGTCGACTCGACCTTGTCGGCATGCTGGGCACCGCCAACCGTGGCACCCTGCTGTCTCCGCCCCTGGCCGCGGAGTCGCTGGACCTGCGCAACAGCCTGGGCGGGCGTTTCGAGCCGCGCGGGCCGCGACCTGTGTGGCGAATAGTGATCCCGGGGTCGTCCGCCTGCAATGCGGACTGCCAACAGCTGCTCTACTACACGCGCCAGATTCATACCGCCATGGGCAAATACGCGAACCGCATAGAGCGCGTTTACCTGGCGCAGGGCACACAGCCCGGCGATCCTGCGATAGAGGGCCTGTCTGAGGACTACCCCGCCCTGAATCTCCTGTATACTTCCGCCTCCGCGATAAACCCGGCAGAGCAGGGCAATGAGCCGGGTTACTACGTGATGGATCCATCGGGCTGGCTGATTTTGTCCTACGCCCGGGATGCCGATGGCAAGGATGTCATGGCGGATCTCAAGTTCCTGCTAAAAAACAGCAACGGCTGAACGCCAGATTCTATGCAAGACCCGCAAGACAACACGACGCGCTTTTTCAGCGCCGCCCACGCCAGGCGCCCCTCTTTCCGCCTGGCACTGTTCGGCGTTTGCTTCGCCATGGCTGTGATCATCCTGGGTGCATTCACCCGCCTGGTCGATGCCGGGCTGGGCTGCCCCGACTGGCCCGGTTGCTATGGGCACGTGTTATGGCCCACGGAACAGAACGAGATCGCTGCTGCCAACCAGGCGTATCCCGACGCCCCGGTCGAACTGGACAAAACCTGGCCCGAGATGGTGCACCGCTACCTCGCGACCACCCTGGGTGCGATAGTGCTGGTTCTGGCGGCTTTGGCTGTGCGGTATCGCGGACCGGGTCAGCCGCTGCGCCTGCCCCTTTTCCTGCTGGGATTTGTCATCTTGCAGGGCATGTTCGGCATGTGGACCGTAACCCTGAAGCTGTGGCCCCAGGTGGTGACCGCACACCTGCTTGGCGGTTTCACCACCATCAGCCTTCTCTGGCTGCTGGTCTTGCGTCTCAACCGGCGGCACTGGCGTGTCTCGACGGCGGATCTCCCCAGAATCACGGCGTTGCGACCGCTGGCGCTGGCAGCTCTGCTTGTGGTGATAGGCCAGATCGCCCTGGGTGGCTGGACGACATCCAATTACGCCGCCGTGGCCTGCCCCGATCTGCCCACCTGTCAGGGCCGCTGGCTGCCCTCAGCGGACTTTGCTGCGGGTTTCGACGTGCTGCAGCAGGTCGGCCCGAACTATCTGGGCGGCACCATGACCAATGAAGCGCGGGTGGCTATCCACTTGAGCCATCGCCTGGGTGCGCTGGTGACCCTGCTGGTAGCGGGCCTGCTGGCGCTGCGCCTGCTTAGAGATCCCCATGCCGAGGTGCGTCGGTTGGGTGTGGTTGTGGGCACTGTGCTCACGCTGCAGTTTCTGCTGGGCCTCAGCAATATTCTGTTCCAGTTCCCGGTACTGGTGGCAACCGCCCACAACGCGGTGGGCGCCTTGCTGTTGCTATCGATGGTCACGGTTAACTTCTACCTGGCGACGGTCAACCAGCCACTGCCAGCTCTCGCCGACGACCCGGCCCCCGGTCAAGGGCACGATGCCTTGCTGGGGCGCGCCACCCTGGGAAGCAGCTGATGGAGCAGGCCCTGCAAGCGAGTGCCAGCTGGCGCGACTACCTGGAGCTTACCAAGCCGAAGGTGGTCGCACTGATGTTGCTGACGGCCGTGATCGGCATGTTCATGGCGGTGCCGGGTGCCGTGCCCTGGCAGGCTCTGGTGTTCGGAAATCTGGGCATTGCCCTGTGTGCCGGCTCTGCTGCTGCGATCAATCACCTGGTCGACCAGCGTATCGATCAGGTGATGGCCCGCACCCGCAATCGGCCCATGGCAAAAGGCCGGGTCGGCACGCCACAGGCAGCGCTTTTCGCCGGCGTGCTGGGTGTGTTGGGTATGTATGTGCTGCTGGCTTTCGTCAACGCGCTGACCGCCTGGCTGACCTTTGCGTCCCTGCTCGGGTACGCGGTGGTTTACACCGTGTTTCTAAAGCGGGCGACACCGCAGAATATTGTGATAGGCGGGCTCGCTGGCGCGGCACCGCCGCTGTTGGGCTGGACCGCTGTGACCGGTGAGGTGCACGGCCATGCCCTGCTGCTGGTGCTGATCATATTTGCCTGGACCCCGCCGCACTTCTGGGCGCTGGCGATTCACCGCAAGGAAGAATATGCAGCTGTGGATATTCCCATGCTGCCGGTAACCCACGGTGTCGCGTTCACCAAACTGCATATCATGCTGTATACGCTGATCATGTTTGCGATCACGCTGCTCCCTTACGTGACCCGCATGAGCGGTATGCTCTACCTGCTGGGGGCGGTAGCCCTGGGAGGGCGTTTTCTCTGGCATGCGGGACGCTTGCTGTGGGGTGAAGACCGTCGCGCGGCGATTGATACCTTCAAGTACTCCATTACCTACCTGATGCTGTTGTTCCTGGTGATGCTGGTGGATCACTACACGGTGTCGGTGGCACCACTCTGATGTCAGCCGCCACAGAGGCAACGCTCAGCACGCGCACGGATCGGCAGCGCCGCAATATCCGATTTACGGTCGCGGGTTTGCTGTGCTTTGTCGCGGTTATCGTCGGCGGGTTTGTCTACCAGATCAACAAGCCTCGCGTTCTCAGTGACAGCGAGATGAAGTTGAACGGTGCGATCATGTTCGAGACCCCGCGGGCGCTGCCGGAATTCTCATTGCAGACGCACCGCGGCGAGCCCTTTGGCCCGGAGAGCCTTGAGGGGGCGTGGACGCTGGTGTTTTTCGGCTTTACCCATTGCCCTGACATCTGCCCCACGACCATGGCGTTCCTGTCCCGGCTGATGGGCGAGCTGGAAGGTTTGCCCGAGGCGAAGGATACCCGGGTGATTATGGTAAGCGTGGACCCCGCCAGGGACACGCCGGAGGTGCTGGCGGAGTATGTGCCTTACTTCAACCCGGAATTTACCGGCGTGACCGGCGCATTTCTGGACACGCACCGTCTGGCCACCGCCCTCAATATGCCCTTTGTGAAAGTGGTTGATGAGGATGGCGGCTACCAGGTGGAGCACGGGGCCAATGTGGCGTTGATCAATCCCAGGGGCGATTACCATGGCTTTTTCAAGGCACCGCTGGACCTCGCCAAGATGAAGGTCACCTATCGCTCGCTTCGGGTGCTGTGGGATTTGTGATGACAGAACCCGTGGTCCTTGTCGATGGCTCTTCCTATCTGTACCGCGCGTTTCATGCGCTGCCGCCACTCACCACCAGTGACGGTCGTCCCACCGGGGCGATCAAGGGTGTAACCAGCATGCTGCGGCGGCTGCAGAAAGACTATCCCGACTCGCCGGTGGCGGTTGTTTTTGACGCCAAGGGCAAGACCTTTCGCGACGACCTCTACAGCGAGTACAAAGCCAGCCGTCCCCCCATGCCGGACGACCTGCGTGTGCAGGTAGAGCCCATACACACCATCGTCGAGGCCATGGGTCTGCCCCTGCTGGTGATTGATGGCGTCGAAGCAGACGATGTGATCGGTACGCTGGCTGCGGAGGCCGTCGCTAAAGGTGTGGACGTCGTTGTGTCGACCGGTGACAAGGATATGGCGCAACTGGTCAACCAACGGGTGACGCTGGTCAACACCATGAACGACACCTGTCTGGACGTCGATGGTGTTGTAGACAAGTTTGGCATCCCGCCGGAGCTCATCATCGATTACCTCGCCCTGATGGGTGACAAGGTCGACAATATTCCCGGCGTAGCGGGCGTCGGTGAGAAAACCGCGCTGGCGCTGATCCAGGGTCTGGGGAGCCTTGATGACATCTACGCGCGGCTGGACGAGGTGGCTGAGCTGGGCTTTCGCGGCGCAAAGGGCATGGCGGCCAAGCTCGAGGCCGAGCGGGAGACGGCATTCCTGTCGCGCGAACTGGCAACGATCAAGACCGATGTGGACTTGCCCCTGAAGGTGGGCGACCTGGCCAATCGTGCGCCTGACAACACGGCGTTGCTGGAGTTGTACAAGTCCCTGGAGTTCAAGGGCTGGATTGAGGAGCTCTCCGCCGGCGGGGAAGCAGCGGCCGCCGCCGACACGGGCGATTACGAGCTTATTCTGACAGAGGAGGCGTTTGAGCGCTGGCTCGCGCTGCTTGAAGGCGCGGAACTGTTTGCCTTCGACACGGAAACCACCAGCCTTGACTACATGCAGGCCGAAATCGTCGGGGTGTCCTTCGCTGTGGAAGCAGGCAAGGCGGCCTACCTCCCCATGGCGCACGACTACCCCGGTGCGCCGGAGCAGCTTGACCGGGATGACTGCCTCGCCCGACTGAAGCCGTTGCTGGAAGACCCCGACCGGGCCAAGCTGGGGCAAAACCTGAAGTACGACGCCAGCGTGCTCGCCAATCACGGCATCACCCTGCGCGGGATTGCGTTTGACACCATGCTGGAATCCTATGTGCTGGATTCCACGGCAACCCGCCACGACATGGACAGTCTGGCGCTCAAGTACCTCGGCCGCAGCACCATTCATTTCGAGGACATCGCGGGCAAAGGCGCCAAACAGCTGACGTTCAACCAGATCAGCCTGGAACAGGCGGGACCCTACGCCGCGGAAGACGCCGATATCACCCTGCACCTGCACCAGTCGCTGTGGCCACGGCTTGAAGCCGAACCCAGCCTGCAGCAGGTACTGCAAGATATCGAGATACCCCTCGTGCCAGTGTTGTCCCGGGTAGAGCGTAACGGTGCGCTGCTGGACGTCGAGCAGCTCAAGCGTCAGAGCGCAGAGCTGGGCACGCGCATGCTGGAACTGGAGAAAGAGGCGTTTGAGCTTGCCGGCGGTGAGTTCAACCTCGGTTCGCCCAAACAGCTGGGCGAGATTCTGTTCGAGCGGCTGGGTTTGCCCGTATTACGGAAAACGCCCAAGGGCGCCCCCTCGACGGCAGAAGAGGTCTTGCAGGAGCTGGCCCTTGATTACCCCCTGCCCAAAATCCTCATCGAGCATCGCGGCCTGAGCAAGCTGAAGTCGACTTATACCGACAAGCTGCCGGGTATGGTGAATCCGCGAACCGGGCGCATCCATACCTCTTACCACCAGGCGGTGACGGCAACCGGTCGGCTGTCGTCATCCGATCCGAACCTGCAGAACATTCCGATCCGCACGGCCGAAGGCAGAAGAATCCGCAAGGCGTTTGTCGCGGCTGAAGGCAGCCGCATTGTCGCCGCCGACTACTCCCAGATCGAGCTGCGGATCATGGCGCACCTGTCGGGTGACGAGGGCCTGCTGACGGCCTTTCGCGAGGGCCTGGATGTGCACCGGGCGACAGCATCGGAGGTGTTCGAGACGCCCCTCGATGAGGTATCGGATGAGCAGCGCCGCAAAGCGAAGGCGATCAATTTCGGCCTGATCTATGGCATGTCCGCATTCGGGCTGGCGCGGCAGCTTCACCTGGGTCGCAACGAAGCCCAGGACTATATCGATCTGTACTTCGAGCGTTATCCCGGCGTACAGGAGTACATGAACAAAACCCGGGCCCTCGCCCACGAACGCGGCTATGTGGAGACGCTGTTCGGGCGCCGCCTCTACCTGCCCGAGATCAATGCCAGCAATAAAATGCGTGTGCAGGCCGCCGAGCGCACGGCAATCAATGCGCCCATGCAGGGCACCGCGGCAGACATCATCAAGCGCGCCATGTTGCGTGTGGATCGCTGGCTGAATGATGATGCCGTGGATGCTCGCGTCATCATGCAGGTTCACGACGAGCTGGTGCTGGAAGTCGCCGAAGACGCGGTCGACGCTGTCTGCAGCGGGGTGTGTGACGCCATGTCCGCGGCGGCGTCACTGGATGTGCCACTGCTGGTCGAGGCGGGCGTGGGCAGTAACTGGGACGAGGCGCACTGACCGGGTGGGCTAGTTCGGGTCTTGTTCGCCTTGTGCCGGGTTGTCCGGCGCATCTTCCAGCACTGACTGATCCGTGAGCCAGGCGTCCAGCACCTGCGTCAGTGGCTCCATGCCCGTTTTCTTCAGCGCCGAGAACAGCTGCACGCTCACCAGGTCGGCCCGGTCCGCCAGCTTCCCACGCAGTTGCAGCAGGGCGCTGTTGGCGGGTCCCTTTTTCAGTTTGTCCGCCTTGGTCAGGAGAATGTGCACGGGCATTGCCGCGGCTACCGCCCAGTCCAGCATCATCTGGTCAAATGGTTGCAGCGGGTGGCGCACATCCATCAGCAGAATCAGCCCCCTGAGGGACTGGCGGTGCTGCAGGTACTGCTCAATCTGTTGCACCCAGGCACGCTTGACCGCTTCCGGCACTTTGGCAAAGCCGTAACCGGGCAGGTCAACCAGCCGCCGCTGGTCATCCAGCGCGAAGAAATTGATCAGCTGGGTGCGGCCTGGCGTTTTCGAGGTTCTGGCCAGTTTGCTGTTGCCGGTGAGCGCATTGATAGCGCTGGACTTGCCGGCGTTGGAGCGGCCGGCGAAGGCAACCTCCCAACCACTGTCCTCCGGACATTGCTGCAAGCGGCTGGCGCTGGTGAGGAAGTGGGCAGCGCGGTAGTTCAGCCCCGAGGGCGGAGGATTTTCAGAGCCGGACATTGACTTTTTTTGCCTGAGAATTGTCGTATATAATGCCACACCTTTTTTTGCCCACGTTAGCGCTGGCGAGGCGGCAGTGCGCGGTGACGTTTGTGCCGCTGGCAGGCCGCGCGGCGGCGCCCACAGGTTTAGGGACCGAACCATGAAAAAGTCTGTATTAAACGCGATTTTGCTGGGCACCCTGTCACTGCTCCCAGGGCTGACGATGGCTGGCGAGGATGTGGAAGCACGCTACGCCAAAAGCTGTGCCATGTGCCACGCCAACGGCGCAGCCAACGCACCTAAAACCGGCGATGCTGCCGCCTGGGAAAGCCGTCTGGCCAAGGGTATGGATACCCTGGTGGCCTCGGTGGAGAACGGCCTGAATGCCATGCCCCCCAGGGGGATGTGCTATGACTGCAGTGCCGAGGACTACAAGGCCCTGATCGGCTACATGTCCGCCAGCAAGTAGGCCGGGCGCAAGCGGCGGCGAACGCGCAGCCGACTCGATACACTGTACGACATGACAGGGTCGTCGATAACGTAACAGACGACTGACAATTTCGACCTCAAGACTTTAAGAGTGTGGACAGACAATGAAGACGACATACCTTGCGATAGCACTGCTGATGGGACTGAGCACCATGGCCCAGGCGGGTGATCCGGAAGCGGGCAAGGCTTTGACGCTGACCTGCTCAGGCTGTCACGGGCCGGATGGCAACAGCGTTGTGCCCAACTTTCCCAAGCTGGCCGGGCAGAACGAAGCCTACCTGATCAAGCAGATCAACGATATCAAGTACAAGCGGCGCCCGGTCGCCTCAATGGTCGGTCAGGTAGATAACCTCACCGATGAACAGATCGCTGATATCGCCGCCTACTACGCCAGCCAGCCTATATCCCCCGGCAAAGCCGAGGATAAGAACCTGGCGCTGGGTGCTGAAATTTACCGCACGGGCATCGCGGAAACGGGCGTCGCCGCCTGTGCCTCCTGCCACGGCGCGACCGGCAAGGGTAATGGACCGGCGGGCTGGCCGCGGTTGTCCGGACAGCACAAGGAATACACAGCGCTGCAGCTCCGACGCTGGCGCACCGGTGCTGAAAACACACTGGAAGAAGATCCGGAAGGTCGCACCAACGACGGCAGTGCACGCTTTATGCGCGATGTGGCCAGGCGTCTCTCTGACAACGAGATCGAGGCTGTCGCGAACTTTATTGCCGGCCTTTACTGACCTTCTTCTGACACAGAGGATAGCCCTGTGAGGTGTCGCGCCCAGCTAATCTGGCGACACCTCCCTCGTTCGCTTCAAGCGCCCGGAGGTACTGTATGCTGCGTCTACTAACACTACTCGCCTTGCTGGTTGGCGGCTCTTTCACCGGCTTCGCCGCTGCCCAGGACTACGAAGAAGGCAAGGACTACGAGCTGATCACGCCGCCGCTGCGCACCAGCAGCGCTGACAAGATCGAAGTGGTTGAGTTTTTTGCCTATAGCTGCGGGCATTGTTTCAACTTCGAACCCATGTTGAAACAATGGGCCGACCAGCGCGGTGACGACGTCGCGGTCAATCCCTCGCCGGCGGTATGGAGCCCACCCATGGAGCCGCATGCCAAGGCCTACTACACGGCGAAAGCACTTGGCGTACTCGATACGATGCACGATGCCCTGTTCGCGGCGTTCCACGTGGACCGCAAGCGCTTGCGCGATGAAGCAGAAATTCGCGCCGTGTTCGTTGAAAACGGCGTGAGTGCGGAAGACTTCACGCAAACCTACCGCTCCTTCGGCGTCGACAGCCAGGTTCGCCAGGCAGTGGCGCGCGCCAAGGGTGCACGTATATCAGGCACCCCCGAGATGATGGTGGCAGGCAAGTATCGCATCAATGCGCGCGCCGCTGGCGGCCATGCCAACATGCTGAAAATCGCCGAGTTCCTGGTGGAGAAAGAGCGGGCCGCCGACCCCGGCTAGAGCCCCGCTGCGAGCCGGTGGCAGCTTTACCAGCAGCGACCACCAGCCTTTATCGCCGGTGCTACAGCCTGTAGCGATTACATGCCGCTGGTATAGGTTTCCAGTGTGGCGGCACCGCTGTCGCGGATGCCATGGAAGGCGCGGGCATATTCCTTCAGAAGCCGCAAACAGTAGCTCAGGCGCTCTTCAAAATACGTCTGGGCACTGTCCTTGTTGTCCTCCGCCTTCTCGTTGAAAACAGTTTCCACGTAGCGAATGATCAGGTGCTCGGGCAGGAAGCAAATGCGGTTGTTCTTGTAGCTGCTCATGCGCAGCTCGGCGACCGGATAGGAGCCACCATCCGCGGACGATACCGTAACAATCAGGGCCGGCTTGTGTGCCAGCTCGCCGCCACCGGTAAACACCAGAAAGAAGTTCTTCAGTCCGGAAGGCGCCATGCCGTGCCACTCGGGGGATACGACCACAAACCCATCGCAGCTGTGTAACTGCTCGCGCAGGGGCGACAGCTGCTGCTCCCACTCGGGGTCCCCTTCCCAGATCCCTTCATCCCATAGCGGCAGCGGATTGTCCGCCAGCGTGAACAGCCAGGTGTCGTCGCAGTGGCCTTCTGCCACCAGGGCTCTGGTTATCCAGCGGGCGACCTTCTCACTCTGTGAATTCGGGCGATGGCTGCCGCTGATGACTCCGATCTTCATAACTGCTCCTTGGGATGTGAATGTCCGCCTTGCTCAATAATCCAGCCAGTCCGGCACCGGGAGCTTGCGGTTGCGCAGGAAGGAGGGGTTGAACAACTTGCTCTGGTAGCGATTGCCATAGTCGCAGAGGATGGTCACGATGGTGTGGCCCGGTCCCAGCGACTCCGCCAGCTTTACTGCACCGGCAATGTTGATGCCTGCCGATCCGCCGAGGCACAGCCCCTCTGTCTGCAACAGGTTGAAAATCCATGGCAGGGCATCCTCATCGCTGATCTGGAATGCCGTGTCCACGATCGCTTCGGCCACGTTGCCGGTAATGTGGTTTACGCCGATTCCTTCCATGATGGAGCTGCCTTCTGCCTGCAACTCTCCGGTGGTGAAGTAGCTGTACAAGGACGCTCCCTGCGGGTCGGCTATCCCGATGGTGACGTCGGGGTTGCGCGACTTCAGCGCGGCAGAGACGCCGGCCAGGGTGCCGCCTGTGCCCACGGCGCAGATGAAACCATCAATCTTGCCGTCGCACTGCTCCCAGATTTCCCTGCCGGTGGTGTCCCGGTGAAACCGCATGTTGGCGAGGTTGTCGAACTGCTGCGCCCAGAGCGCGCCCTGCTCCCGTTCCTTGTCCAGCTTTTCTGCCAGCCGACGGGCGGTATGGATATAGTGATTGTCGTCCTTGTACGAGGTCGCCGGCACAAGGTGCAGCTCGGCACCCAGCAATTCCAGGGTATCAATCTTCTCCTTGCTCTGGCTCAGCGGCATAACCACGACGCTTTTATAGCCCAGGGCATTGGCCAGCAAGGTGAGACCAATGCCGGTGTTCCCGGCGGTTCCCTCGACAATGGTACCGCCCGGCTGCAGCCTGCCGCTGTTTTCGGCGTCGCGGATAATGCCCAGGGCCGTACGATCCTTGACCGAGCCGCCGGGGTTCATAAACTCGGCCTTGCCGAGAATGGTGCAGCCGGTGCGCTCGGAAGCCTCGCGCAGGTAGAGCAGCGGGGTATTGCCGATGAGCTGGGTGACGTCCTGAGCGTGCATAAAGGGTTCCGCGTAAAGCCGTTGCCAATTATGACATATCGGTCCGATCGAGGCGTTCGATCAACCACCAGGAGACCAGGGCGCAGCCCAGGATGGTCAGGGTCATGGGTAGCGGTGTGCTGTGCAGCCAGGTGCCGACGAGCACGCCGGTAAAGGCAGAAAGCCCCATCTGGATAAAACCGAACAGGGCCGAGGCCGTGCCCGCCATTTGCGGGAACTCCCGCAGCGCCGTCGCCATCGCGTGGGGCAGTACCAGTCCCAGGGCCATGGCGAACAGCGCCATCGGCAGGACGATGCTGGCGGGATGAAACCACAGCATGGGGCTTGCGACCATGGCGGTCGCGGCAACCACCGCCAGACGCGCGCCCAGCAGCATGATGGTCTCGGAGCTGTATTTGCGAGTGAGTCTGGCGCTGGCGGCACTGCCGCTGACATAGCCTGCCACTGTAGTGATGAACAGCGCGCCGAAGTATTCCAGCGGTACCCCCATCATTTCAATGAATACGAAGCTGGATCCGGATAAGAAGGCGACCATGCCCGCGTACAGCAGCGCGCTGGCGGCTGCGGTTCTTCGATACCGGCTATCCCGCAGCAGCAGCCGGTAGTTGCCCAGCACGTGCAGCGGATGAAGTGCCTGTCGCTCGGGCAGGGATTCGGTCAGGCGCAGTGCGACCACCACCGTCACCACGCCGGCATACACCGCCAGTGCCAGGAAGACGGAGGGCCACGGCAACACCGTCAGCATCAGGCCACCCAGGGTAGGCGCGACGGCAGGTGCCAGTGCCATGATCATGGCGATATAGGACAGCGCCCGGGCGGCGCCCGTGGGCCCGTAGCGATCGCGCGCCACGGTGCGGCCCAATGTGGGGCCCACGCAAGCGCCTATACCCTGCAGAAAGCGATAACCAATCAGGGCCTCGATGCTGGTTGCCGTGGCACAGGCCACCGACGCCAGCACAAACACGGTCAGCCCGCCCAGTATGACCGGCCGGCGGCCATAGCGGTCCGCCAGCGGGCCGCAGAACAGGTGAAACAGGCTGAAACCCAGCAGGAAGCTGCTGATGGTGAGCTGTACCTCGCGAGTGCTGGTGGACAGGGCGTCCACCAGCCCCGGCATAGCCGGCAGGTACATGTCGATTGCCAGCGGCCCCAGGGAAACCATCGCTGCCAGGATCAGCAGCAGGCTGCCCGGCGGGTTTTCCAGGGCAGGTGCGCCTTCGACAGGGCTGGTGGGGAGGGGTTGTGACATGGCTGCGCGATGCTACCACAGCCCGTCGTCAGCCCAGGCTATTTCTCAAAGCTCAGCACAGTTCGCCACCACAGGCCGGGCAGCAGCATCTTCCACAGCATCAACAGGCGGGCCTCGCCCGGGTAGATGATCTCGCGGCCCTTGCTGACGCCTTTCTCAATGCTGTCCACGATGGCTTCCGGCTTGGCGAGTCTATCGTTTTGCAGCGCTTCGCGAATACTGCCGGGCGTATCGGTTTCCACGGTCTGGTTGATCAGGGGCGTGTTGACTGCAGGAGGACACACCAGGTGCACCGACACGCCGCGACCGCGAATCTCTTTCTGCAGGGTCTCCACGTAGGTGTTTACTGCGGATTTGGTGGCGCAGTATGCCCCCATCTTGGGCACCAGTGCCCAGCCTGCAATCGATCCGAAGATCACCATACGTCCCTGTTGCCGGGCCAGCATGTCGGGCAGCAGCGCCTTGATCATGTAGACCGTGCCAAAAAAATTGACCTGGAAAAGTTGCTCGACTTTTTCCACGCTCTGGTCTTCCAGCTTGTGGCTGGGCATCAGCGCCGCTGCGTGAACCAGCTCGTCAATCTGGCCGTGATTCCCGCGCACCGTCTCAAGAGCTGCATCGATGGCCTGCCGGGAGGAGATGTCACAGGTATAGCCATGTATGGCCGCGTAACCGTCTGCGGTTTCGGCAAGGCCCGCCTCGTTCAGGTCAAAGGCCACCACGGTTGCGCCCTGATCCGCCAGGCGCCGCGCGTAGATGCGACCCATGCCGCTGGCGGCGCCGGTCACCAGCACCACTTTACCGTTGTATGCGCTCACGGAAGTTCCTATTGCCTATTAGTCGATAGCCGATGATAGAGCCGCATCGGGTCCGGGACAAGCGATGCTAGGCGCGATCAATATGATCCAGGGGCAGCGCCGTGCGCCGCACCACCGGTCGCAGCACGAAGCTGGAGGTGACGCCGGTCACGCCTTCAATGCGGGTGAGCTTGCCCAGCAGGAAAGCCTCGTAATACTCCATATCCGGCACCACCGCTTTCACCAGGTAATCCGAGTTGGTGCCTGTCACCACAGCGCACTCCACCACCTCTGGAAAACTTTCTACCTGTCGCTCGAACGCTTCGAAGCGGTCCGGTGTATGTCTGTCCATGGAAATGCTGATGAACGCCGTCAGCTTGAGGCCCAGTCGGGACTGGTTGAGCAAAGTGACATGTCCCTCTATAAGACCCGACTCTTCCAGCCGCTTGACACGCCGTGAGCAGGGGGTGGGCGACAGGCCTACTGCATCCGCCAGCTCCAGGTTGCTGATGCGGCCGTTGCGCTGGATCTGCTCCAGTATGCGCCTGTCGATACGGTCCAGTTTCATGGGTTACGGTTTCCTGTGGTGGGCCTGGTCAGTCCTGCAGCCTGGCCAGCACCTTGAGGTGGTGCAGTACGCTGCGCGCCAGCGCATCAAGGTGATAGCCTCCCTCCAGTACTGACACGATCCTGCCGTTGCAGTGCCGCTGTGCGGCGTCCAGCAGCAGTGCAGTCACCCAGGCGTAGTCCTCGTCTTCCAGCAACAGCCCTGCCAGTGGGTCCTCCCGGTGTGCATCGAAACCCGCGGACACCAGCAGCAGGTCCGGCTGGTGTGCCTGCAGGGCCGGCAACCAGTCCCGCTCCACCGCCTGGCGAAAGGCTGCACCGCTGGTGCCCTCTGGCAGGGGTGTCAGCACGATGTGGGGCGCATCCACCGCATCGAAGCGGCCGGGGTAGAACGGATGCTGGAAACTCGAGAGCACCATGACTTCGGGACGGTCGAGGAAGATTTCCACTGTGCCGTTGCCGTGGTGCACATCGAAGTCGACAATCGCGACCCGTTGTGCGCCCAGGGCCAGCGCGCGCTCCGCCGCGAGCGCGACACTGTTGAAGATGCAGAACCCCATGGGGTTGGCGGTCTCGGCGTGGTGCCCCGGTGGGCGAACCGCGCAGAAGGCACGCTGGGCGCGCTCTAGCATCACCGCCTCTGTGGCTTCGACGGCTGCGCCCGCTGCCAGTCGTGCGGCGCGCAGGCTGTAGCGGTTGATTGCGGTGTCCGGGTCCAGTCGCACGATGCCTTCGCCGGGATCCAGCTCCGCCAGCCGCGCCAGATAATCGTCGGGATGGATTCCGGCAAAGCAGGCAAGGTCCAGCTCCCCCGCCTGTTCAGAGCGCAGTGCGCCCTGCCAGTCGTAAGCGTCAACCGCCTGCTGTATCGCAACCAGACGGGCCGGGCTTTCAGGATGGTGTTCCAGCATCACATGCCGCGTGCAGTCCTGATGGCTGAGATAAAGAAGTGACATGTCTTGTATAGTAGCGTCTTTGTCCCGGTCTGTAGCTATCGCCATGACAGATTTGTCTTCCGCCGTCGCCCCTGTGACCCTTGCGCACATTCACGACGCCTCACGTCGTATCGCGGGGCATATCCACCGAACACCGGTGTACAGCAGCCGGCTATTGGCAGAGCGCGTCGGCTGCAGCCTGTATTTCAAATGCGAGAACCTGCAGAAGTCCGGCGCCTTCAAGGCTCGCGGCGCGCTCAATGCTGTGTTGGGCCTGGATGCTGCAACGGCTTCTGCAGGCGTTGCCACGCACTCATCGGGTAATCACGGTGCCGCCCTGGCGATGGCTGCCGCCAGCCGGGGTATCAGCGCCCATATCGTCATGCCGGACAATGCACCCGCGGTCAAAAAAGCCGCCGTTGAGGCCTATGGCGGTCGGGTCATCGAGTGCGAGCCGACCCTGGCGGCCAGGGAGTCAACCCTCGCAGCCGTGGTCGCGGCGGAAGGCGCACACGTGGTGCATCCCTACGATGACGCCAGGGTGATCGCGGGACAGGGCACTATCGGCCTGGAACTCCATGAGCAGCTGGAGGATATGGATACGGTGGTTGTGTCGGTTGGCGGCGGTGGCCAGCTCGCGGGCATCGCTATTGCGCTGAAGACCCTGCGGCCAGATATTACCGTGGTGGCCGCGGAACCGGCCGGGGCGGACGATGCCTTCCGCTCCTTTGGCCTCGGTTACCGTGTGCCCCAGGAGAACCCGCAAACCATAGCGGACGGCTTGCTGACCAGCCTGGGTGACCTCAATTACCCGATCATCCGCGATCAGGTGGACTCTATCCTGACGGTTGCGGATGCCACGATTATCGAGGCTATGAAATTGCAGTGGACCCGCTTGAAAACCCTGGTGGAGCCCTCCGGTGCGGTGACGTACGCCGCGCTGTTGGAGCATCCTGAGGTGTTTCGCGGTCGGCGAGTGGCCTGCGTGATCAGCGGGGGAAACGTCGACCTGGAAAATCTGCCATGGTGAGCGGGGCGCGTTTTCACCTGGCGCTGCCGGTCACCGATTTGGCTGCAGCAGAGCAGTTCTACGGCGACCTGCTGGGCTGCCCGCGAGGCCGTCGCAGCGAGCGCTGGATAGACTTTGATTTCTGGGGCCACCAGCTGGTTGTGCACCTGGTGGATGCGCTGCCTGATACCGCAACCAACCCGGTGGATGGTGAATCTGTGCCAGCAAGCCATTTCGGTCCGGTACTCGACTGGACCGAGTTTGCCGAGCTTGAACAGCGGCTGACCGACGCCGGCATCCCCTTCGTCATTCCGCCCACCACACGTTTCGCAGGGCGCCGCGGCGAGCAGAAGACCCTGTTCATCCGGGATCCCTGCGGTAATCATCTTGAGTTCAAGAGCTTCCGCCACATCGACATGCTGTTTGCCACCGACGGGCTGGATTATCCCTGACGCGCCGGCCGTGGATGCGACGCGGCGGGCACCATGCGTATAATCGCCACTCACTTCAGACAAGGCGCGCGGCAAACACGATGGAATGGATAGCTCTGGTCACGCTGCTGGCGGCGGCGCAATACTTCGTACTGGCCATACTCGCGGGCAAGGCGCGGGCGGATGCGGGCATTGAGGCGCCCGCCTGCACGGGAGACGAGAGGTTCGAGCGGTTCTTTCGCGTGCAGCAGAATACGCTGGAGCAACTCATCATATTCTTCCCGGCGCTGTGGGTCTTCGGGTATTACGTCTCGGCAAACGCGGGCGCGATACTGGGCCTGTTTTTCCTGCTGGGACGCTATATGTACGCCAGGGGTTATGTGCAACATCCCGACAACCGAGCCGCCGGTTTTATCCTGGGTAGCCTGGCAACCCTGGCACTGATCATTGGCGGGCTGGTCGGCGTGGTCATGGCGCTGTTCTAGACCGGCTTTCTCACGGGCCCCTTTGATCCACGTCGCCGGGGTCGGGCGTAGGGAGGTCATGGATAACGCCAGCCATCACCAGACTGCCCCTGCCCCGCGCTATCACGGCCTCTCCGGCCGTTACGCCTGGCGCGGGATTGTCATGGGGCTGCTGCTGGCCGCCGTCAGTGCCTGCAGCAACACCTTTATCTACAATCAGCTCGATTGGTTGATCCCCTGGTATCTCGGGGACTACGTCGATCTCGACCGGGATCAGGGGCGGACACTGAAGAGTCGCCTCAGGGATCTTCTGCAATGGCATCGCAGTGAAGAGCTCACGCAGTACCTGGTTTTTCTGGATGAGGTGGAGACAGACCTCGACAGCACTCTATCCGGCACGGATATTGAGCGCTGGGCAAACCGGGCAGAGGCGGCTTACGACCGCCTGGAAGCCAGGATGTTGCCTATTGCATTCGACCTTGGCGCAGAATTGACTGACGAGCAGATGTCGGGCTTTCTCGTTGAGCTGGCCGAACGCCAGAAGGCGCTGGAGAAGGAGTACCTTCAGCGCAGCGATGCCGAATACCGGGAGGACGCTGCGGAAAGCCTGACCGACACCTTTGAGGACCTGATGGGGCGTCTGAACGATCTTCAGCAGCAGGAAATCGCTGAGGCCGTGGGGCGACTGCAGCGCTTCGATGCCGGCTGGCTGGCGGAGCGGGCCCAGTGGCTTGAAACCCTGAACGGTGAACTGCAACAGCGTAATCAGGGATGGCAGGACCGCATTCGGCAGGCCCTGGCCGACCGCGAGCGCAACCGGACGGACAGTTATCGCGGGGCGTATCGCCACAATGCCCTGATCGTAAACCAGGTGATCGCTGACGTGCTGAACCTGCGCAGTCCAAAGCAGGATGCGCGATTGCGTGATGAAATAGCGGGCTACCGGCGCGATTTCCGCAAGCTGATTGCCCAGGGCGAGGGCTAGTCGCTGCCGCCGCCCGGGTTGCGGTAAATCACAACGGTGCGCGCCAGCTTGTCGTGAAAGCCCTGCTTGCGCGGGTCCCAGGCGACCCACAGGAATCCCAGAAATAACAGCAGTGTGGAGATAAAGTAGCCGGCATAGCGCACCAGCCACTGCCATAGCGCGGGTTTCGCCAGGGTGTCTGCGTCGACAATGACACCGCCGAGCATGAGCTTGCCGGGGGTTGCAGATTTCAGCAGCCAGAAGGCGATAATGGCGCAGGTTGGCAGTACCTGGTTGAACAACAGATTAGCGCCTGTATCCAGTTGACCGCCGGTTTCCAGAAGCTGCTCGCCATACAGCAGGAATACGATGGGCAGCAGCACAACGACGATCAGCACGCTGTCGATAACAGAAGCCAGTACGCGCGCCCAGAACCCCATATACCGCGGCGCAGCAGGGGTAGCGACTGTATCCGGGTCATCCATGGTGTGCTCCTGATCGGTTCGTGCCGTTACGCCTGTAGAGCATAGCAGGGGTTTGCTGCCGATCAGGCAACCGGATTGATCGGCTTGGCAAATACCTTGGAGTTTCGCTGCAGGTTGTACAGCGATTTCCGTTGTGCAGGCAGCGCCTCCAGCCCCACTTCCCCAAAGCCCTGTTCGATAAACCAGTGCGCGGTCTGGGTAGTCAGGACAAAGAGCGTGTCCAGTCCAAGGCCGCGGGCGATCTGTTCCAGCTCCGCCAGCAGACGGGCACCACGCTGGCCGCCCCGGTAGTCGGGGTGGGTAACAATACAGGCAACCTCGCCGCTGCTGTTTTCTGCATAGGGATAAAGCGCAGCGCAGGCAATAATGCGGCCGTCGCGCTCCAGCAGGCGGAAGCGTTCGATCTCTGTTTCCAGCAATTCCCGGGAACGCTTGACCAGCACACCCTCGCGTTCCAGCGGTTCAATCAGTTCAAGGATGCCGCCCACGTCATCAATACTGGCCGAGCGACACAGCTCGTAGTCATCGGGTGCCACCAAGGTGCCGCTGCCGTCGTGGGTGAAGAGTTCCTGCAGCAGCGCGCAATCCTCGGCGTAGGAGATGATCTGGCAGCGTGGCACGCCCGCCGTGCAGGCCTGGCGAGCTGTTTCCAGCCAGCGCGCCTGTTCCTCTTCAAGGTTTTCCCGCAGCAGGGTCCGTATCTCCGACAGTCGACATTGCCGAACCAGTTGCCCGTCCCTGATCACGCCGCGAGCCTTGCCGAACATCAGTAGCTTGTCGGCGCCCAGGGTTGCGGCGGTGTGCACAGCCACATCTTCGAGGCTGAGGTTGAAAACCTCGCCGGTTGGCGAGTAGCCCAGCGGCGACAGCAACACGATAAATCCGCTATCCAGCTGCCGCTTGATGGCCTGTGTGTCCACGCGGCGAACCCGCCCTGTATGCAAGTGGTCCACGCCGTCCAGAATACCAATAGGCCTGGCAGTGAGCAGGTTGCCCCCGCACACCTGTATGGCAGCGCCCTGCATGGGGGAGTTGGGCAGACCCATAGACAAGAGCGCTTCGATCTCTGCGCGCACGTTGCCGCTGGCATCCTTGACATGCTCCAGCGCGTCGGTGTCGGTGATGCGTACGCCCTGGTGATAACGGGCCTCAATGCCCGCGTCTGCCAGCCGGCGTGCAATCTGTGGCCGCGCACCGTGAAGCAATACCAGTCGCACGCCGAGACTGTGCAGCAGTGCGATGTCGTGAACGATATTGGCGAAGTTGGCGTGCAGGGCAGCCTCGCCGTCAAAGACGATGACAAAGGTGCGTCCGCGGTGCGCATTGATATAGGGTGCGCTGTTGCGGAACCAGCGTATGTGTTGCGTGTTCGCGTCGTTCATGCCGTGCCAGACGGGTCGCCGGAAAACAGCGCGCTAGCCTAGCCCATCGCGAGCACGCTGCATACCAGCACTATTTACAGTGGTTGCTGCGGGGAACTGCCTGGCCTGCGCGATTGCACGGGCAAGGCTACAGGCAGTAGTGCCGTATGCAGTCCTGCAGCAGGGCGATGCAGGGTTTGAACTGGTCCAGTTCAATGTATTCATCCGGCTGGTGGGCGCGCTTGATGGAGCCCGGGCCCATGACGATGGTCTGCATGCCGAGCTGCTGCAGGTACGGAGCCTCGGTGGCGAAAGCAACAGCTTCAGCGCTGTGCCCCGTGAGTTTCTCTGCCAGCTGTACCAGCTCGCTGTCGGCCGGCTCTTCGAACGCATCCGCGCCGTGTATCAGCGATTCAAGCTGTACATCGAGTTCGCGTTCCTGTCCGATGCGCTCCAGCCGGCGGCTCAGGGCATCGCGCACGCTGTGACGGTCGCCGCCCGGGGTCAGGCGCAGGTCGATGTGCAGCTCAACATACCCACAGATGCGGTTGGGGTTGTCCCCGCCGTGCACACAGCCCAGGTTCAGCGTGGGTACAGGTATGTCAAACCCCGGATGGTGGTAGCGTTCGCCAAGCTCCTCGCGGAAGGCGAACAGGTCGCCGAGCACCGCATGCAGGCCGTCCAGGGCATTTCGGCCCAGGGATGGGTCTGAGGAGTGTCCCGCGCTGCCACGAATCTTTACCGCTTCCATCATGATGCCCTTGTGCAGCCGCACAGGCTTCAGGCCGGTCGGTTCGCCAATAATGGCAGCCCGCGCCCGCGGCCGCCCGGCGGCGGCCAGCGCCCGCGCTCCGGCCATAGAGCTCTCTTCATCGGCGGTCGCCAGGATGATCAGTGGCTGCTGTAGCGGCTTGTCGACAATGGCGCGGGCGGCCTCTATAGCCAGTGGAAAAAAGCCCTTCATGTCGGTGCTGCCAAGCCCTAGCAGGCAGCCGTTTTGCTCGGTGAGTGACAGCGGGTTGCTGGACCAGAGGGCTTCATCAAAGGGCACCGTATCCGTGTGGCCGGCCAGCACCAGTCCGCCGGGTCCGCTGCCCAGCGTCGCAAGCAGATTGGCTTTCGACCCGGATGCGTTGACGGCTTGAATCTCGATGTTGAAGCCGAGGCTCTCCAGATAGCTGGCCAGCAGGTCGATGACGGCGCGGTTGCCCATGTCAAACGCGGGGGAGGTGGAGCTTACGCTCGGGAGTGCCACCAGCTGCGCAAGCAGCTCGACAGGGCCGGGTACGGATGCATTCATCGCCGCAGTATAGTCGGTTAGCGGCGGCTAGCCTCCAAATAGCGCCCTGAAGCAATAAAAGAAAACGATGGCGAGCCCGGCGCCGGCGGGCAGGGTGATCAGCCAGGACCCGAAAATGACGGCGGTGATCTTCAGGTCCAGCGCGGCAATGCCGCGCGCCATGCCGACGCCGAGTACGGCGCCCACCAGGGTGTGTGTGGTGGAGATCGGCAAGCCGGAGGCCGAGGCCAGCACCACGGTGGTGGCCGCGCCCAGCTCTGCGGCAAAGCCCCGGCTGGGTGTGAGCTCCGTGATCTTTCGACCAATGGTGCCGATAACCTTGTAGCCGTAGGTGGCAAGTCCCGCCACAATGCCGGCGCCACCCAGCAGCAGAATCCACCAGGGCAGGGCAGATTTTCCCGCGATGTTGCCCCCAGAGGCAATGGTGCTGGCAATCGCCGCAAGCGGGCCCACCGCGTTGGCCACGTCATTTGAGCCGTGGGCAAAGGCCATGGCGCAGGCGGTAAATATCATGAGAATGGCAAACACGCGCTCGACCCCGTCAAAGGTACTGCTGCCCGCCGGCTGCTCAGCCACCCGATGCAGCAAGCGCGCGCCAAATACCGCCACCACGAGGCCGACGGCGGCGCTGAATGGCAGGGCATTGGCAAACTGGGATCCAAGCCCTATGTCGAGGTCGATACCGACGTGCTTGAGGCCCTTGAGCAGCGTCACCATGGTGATCATGAAACCCACGGCCCACATGTACACCGGGATATAGCGGCGCGCGCGCTCGGTCGGGTTGTCGCTGTCCAGGATCAAGCGGCGAACACTGACGTACAGGGCGAAAGAGATCGTGCCTGCGAGTACCGGCGAAACCACCCAGCTGGCGACGATGGCGCCGACCTTGTCCCAGCTCACCACTGACGGTGAAATGCCTACCGCGGCAAACCCCACGATGGCGCCAACGATGGAATGGGTGGTGGACACAGGCCAGCCCATGGCGCTGGCGACCAGCAGCCAGCTGCCGGCCGCCAGCAGGGCGGACATCATGCCGTAGATCAGCAGTTCCGGGGTGTCCTGCAGCACCGCCGGGTCAATAATGCCTTTGCGAATGGTGCCGGTCACTTCACCACCGGCGAGGTAGGCACCAAAAAATTCGAAGACAATGGCAATGAGGATGGCCTGGCGAATCGTCAGCGCCCGGGAACCTACCGAGGTACCCATGGCGTTGGCGACATCGTTGGCTCCCACGCCCCAGGCCATGAAAAAACCGAACAGGCAGGCCAGCGCAAGCAACAGAGTGCCGTGTGTGGCGATGATTTCCATGACGGGATGAGCTGGGTCCTGGGAGGCGTTTCCTGAGGCGGCGTGGCGCGCAATCGCGGGTGGTTTTGGGCGCGCAGTATAGAGCCGTTCGCCGCAAAGTTACACCGTTTACATCCTGTGGGTGTGATAGCATTTCAGGGATATGAATGCAGGAGTCCGGTCATGGTGGCGACCTTCGGGGAGCGTCGCATGGAGCGCAGCCTCGATCTCAACAGCCTGGTAGCGGAGCTGGCGGCCGACGGCCTTCTGGACGAGGCCAGCTGCGCGCGCCTTGCGGAGGCCAAGGCGGGCAGCGTCAATCCCCTGGTGTTGCTTGCCGAGCAGGGCCTGGTAGATGCACGCAACGGCCGCAAGCTGGATATGGACGCCCTGCTGCACTGGCTGTCAGACAAGTGCGAACAGCCTGTCTACCAGATTGATCCGCTGAAGATCAATGTGGGCGCCATCGCCGAAGTCATGTCGCTGGCATTTGCCCAGCGCCACCGCATTCTCGCTGTCGAGGTCAATGACGCTGAAGTCCTGATCGCCAGCGCCGACCCCTGGGTGCGGGCCTGGGAGAGTAATCTCGAACACGTGCTGCGCAAGCCGATCAAGCGCGTACTGGCAGACCCCAGGGATATCGCCCGGCATACCGCAGAGTTCTACAACATGGCGCGCTCGGTGGCAGGCGCCGATGCCAGGGGCAGCCGCCAGAGCTCCAGCAGCAAGGTGACCAATCTTGAGCAGATGCTGGAGCTGGGTTCCAAGATGGAACCCGATGCCAACGATCAGCATATCGTTCGAATCGTCGACTGGTTGTTGCAGTACGCTTTTGAGCAGCGGGCCAGCGATATTCATATCGAGCCCCGGCGGGATGTGGGCAACGTGCGGTTTCGCATCGACGGCGTGCTCTATCAGGTGTATGAGCTGCCGCAGCAGGTGGCGGCTGCGGTCACCAGTCGCTTCAAGATCCTGGGACGCATGGATGTGGCCGAAAAGCGCCGCCCTCAGGACGGCCGCTTAAAAACTCGCAGCCCCGAGGGCAACGAGGTTGAATTGCGACTCTCCACCCTGCCCACCGCCTTTGGCGAGAAGCTGGTCATGCGCATATTCGACCCGGAGGTGCTGCAAAAAAGCTTCGAGCAGCTGGGCCTCGCCAACGAGGATCTGCGCCGCTGGAACGCGATGAATGCGATGGGCCACGGCATTGTTCTGGTCACCGGTCCCACGGGTTCGGGCAAAACCACCACGCTTTACTCAACGCTGCGCAAGCTGGCCACCAGCGAGGTGAACGTCTGCACCATCGAGGACCCCATAGAAATGGTGGAGGGGGCGTTCAATCAGATGCAGGTCAACCACCAGATCGACCTGGATTTTGCCACCGGCGTGCGCGCGTTGATGCGGCAGGACCCGGATATCATCATGGTGGGTGAGATACGCGACCTGGAAACCGCGGAAATGGCGGTACAGGCGGCCCTGACCGGCCATCTGGTCATCTCCACCCTGCACACCAACGACGCGCCCAGCGCGGTTTCGCGCCTGCTCGAACTGGGAGTCCCCGCCTACCTGATCAAAAACACCGTGCGGGGCATAATGGCGCAACGCCTGGTGCGCATACTCTGCCCGCATTGCAAGCAGGAAGAACCGGTGGACGCCGGCGCCTGGACACAGCTCACCCAGCCCTGGAAGGTGAAAGCGCCGGATCGCGTGTACCGACCCGTGGGTTGCAATGAGTGCCGCGATACCGGCTATATGGGGCGTCAGGGTATCTATGAAGTCCTGGTCATCAGTCCCGCGGTGCAGAACCTGATACAGCCCCACACGGAGGTTGAGGACGTGCGCAGGACCGCGATGAAAGAGGGCATGCGCACTCTGCGGCTCAGCGGTGCCACCCGGGTAGCCAACGGCGAGACCACCATCGAGGAAGTCATGCGGGTGGCGCCCACCCACACACAGTAACCGGCGTATGGGCACATCTTCACAGCAGCCGGATCTGGCGGCCCAGCAGGCGCGCCTGTTTGCGGCCAGCCGGTTTGCCCGCACCACCTGCCAACGCGATCCTGCGCTTCTGGACGAGTTGCTGGCCAGTGGCGACCTTTCCCGTGCTTATACCGATTCCGAGATGTCAGAGACATTGGCCGGGGCGTTGGCCGCGTGTGCCGACGCCGACGCCCTGGCGCGCGGCCTGCGGCTGTTCCGGCGCCGCGAGATGTTGCGCATCCTCTGGCGCGACTTTAACCGACTGGCAGACACCCTCGAAACAACGCGCGATACCTCTTTGCTCGCGGAGGCCTGCGTGCAACAGGCACTGCACTGGTGGTATCGCGACCTTGCGCAGCGCCACGGAGAGCCCCGCGACAGTCTGGGTCGTCCCCAGCAACTGGTGGTGCTGGCCATGGGCAAGCTCGGGGCCAGAGAACTCAATGTCTCCTCCGATATTGACCTGATTTTTTGCTACCCGGAAAGTGGCAACACAGCGGGTACCGAGCGTCCACTCAGCAACCAGGAGTTTTTCACACGACTGGGCCAGCGCCTGATTGCCGCGCTGGATCAGGTGACGGTGGATGGCTTCGTTTTCCGGGTGGACATGCGCCTGCGCCCCTATGGCGAGAGCGGCCCCCTGGTGGTCAACTTCGCCTCAATGGAGGCCTACTACGAGGAGCAGGGGCGCGACTGGGAACGCTATGCCCTGATCAAGGCGCGACCCATCACCGGAGATGCGGCGCGGGCGGCAGACCTGATGCGCTGCCTGGTGCCGTTCGTATACCGACGGTATATCGACTTCGGCGTGATCGATTCGCTGCGGGCCATGAAACAGATGATACGCGCGGAGGTGAACCGTCGCGGGCTGGAGAATGATGTAAAGCTGGGCCCGGGCGGCATCCGTGAGGTGGAGTTTATTGTGCAGTGCTTCCAGCTCATCCGGGGCGGTCGCTCCAGCGCCCTGCGCCGGACAGAGCTGTTGCCAGTCCTGCACGCGCTGCAGGTCGAGGGCTGTCTGCCCGCAAGTGCGGTGCGCGAGCTGCGCGAGGCCTATCTGTTCTTGCGTGATGTGGAGCACGCCATTCAGGGCTACGAAGATCGCCAGACCCAGTCCCTGCCCTCTGAGCCGGCACCCCGGGAGGCTTTGCTGGCTGCGATGGGTTTTGCTGACTGGACCGGGTTCGAATTGCGCCTGAACGCGTATCGCAAGACCGTCAGCAACCACTTCGAAGCACTGATTGCGCCCCGGGAAGAACCGGAACCCGAGGCGGAAGAGCAGCTGATCTGGCCCGACGCCATCGAAGCGGAAGCTCTGGCATCCATGGGTTTTGACAGCAGCGAGGCGCTGGCAGCGGCGCTGTTGGCCCTGCGCGATTCGCCCCGGGTACGACAGCTGCAGGCGGCCGGTCGTGAGCGGCTGGACCAGTTCATGCCAAAGCTGCTCAGTGCCTGCGCCGGGGTTGACGGCGGGGCCACGGCCCTCGAGCGCCTGCTGCCGCTGGTGCAGGCGGTGGTCAGGCGCAGCGCCTATCTGGCACTGCTGCTGGAAAACCCCAGGGCGCTGGATGAGCTGGTGTTGCTGTGTGCCGCCAGCCCGTGGATTTCCGCCGAGATCGCCCGCAACCCGGTGCTGCTGGACGAGTTGCTGGATGCATCGGACCTGTACTCCGCACCAGACCGGCAGGCGTTGGCGGACGAACTGGGCCAGCAGCTCACACGCCTGGCACCAGACGACCTGGAAGCGAGTATGGATGCATTGCGCTACTTCAAGGCCTCGCAGCAGCTTCGGGTGGCGGCCAGTGAGGTGACGGGACGGCTGCCGCTGATGCAGGTGAGCGACAAGCTCACGTTCCTGGCCGAGGTCATCCTTGAGCAGGCGCTGGCGATGGGGTGGCAGGATATGGCCAGGCGTCACGGCTATCCATCCCGGGGAGAGTCCGGCTCTGCTGGGCAGGTTGGCGCTTCCGGGCTTGCAGATTGCGGCTTCGTCATCATTGGCTACGGCAAGCTTGGAGGAATAGAGCTGGGGCACGGCTCGGACCTGGATCTGGTCTTTATCTACGACGACGATATCCGCGGGGCGACGGGCGGAGAGCGGGCCCTGGATGCGCCGGTGTTCTATACCCGCCTTGGGCAGCGCATCATCCACATTCTCGATACCCGCACGGCCATGGGGCCGCTTTACGACGTCGATATGCGCCTGCGTCCGCAGGGTAATTCGGGCATGCTGGTAGCGGGATTTCGGGGATTTGCGGAGTACCAGAAGCAGTCCGCCTGGACCTGGGAACACCAGGCTTTGGTGCGCGCCCGGGTGATTGCAGGGGACACTGCGCTGGCCCGGCGCTGTAATGAACTGCGGCAGTCGGTGCTGGTGCAGTCGCGGGATCAGCAGACCCTGGCGGAGGAGGTCAGCGCAATGCGGGAAAAGATGCGCACTCACCTGCTGTCAGCGCGCGCGGAAGCGGGGGGCCGGTTCCATCTCAAGCAGGGGGTGGGCGGTATCGTGGATATTGAATTTATGGTGCAATACGCCGTTCTCGCGTGGTCGCACAAACACCCCCGGCTCGCGCACTGGACGGATAACATTCGTATCCTGGAGACACTGTCCAGCGAAGGGCTG
>JAZBPS010000213.1:0-3207 GCA_036353375.1 Halieaceae bacterium
CTGGACTACCTGCCGCGGTTCGGCGAGGCCCTGCGTTATCTCGAAGAACAGCTTTCCCAGGGAAAGCTCAAAAGCCGGGAAACGGTGATCGAGGGCTTCGAGCGCATGCCCGATGCCCTGATGGGGCTATTCAGTGGCGACAATATCGGCAAACAGCTGGTGCATCTCGCCGATTGATCGCTGCCTTCACTCTGTGTCGCGTTAAGCGCGCAAACAAAAAGCCCCGCGAGGTAAGCGGGGCTCAGCAGGGCAGCGTGCTGCCTCGTCAGGTTGGCTGCTACTTGGCGGTGCGTGCGACCTGGTCGCCGGCGGGCGTGCCCACCTGTACCAGCGTCAGCGTTTCCAGACGGCCGTTGTTGCGCGCCTTGCACGCCGCTTCCCAGCGGTGGGTTTCACCGTTCGCGTCTTTCGCCTTCACGTCGATCTCAAAAGACGTGTAGCGACCGCGACGCTTGATGCTCTCGGTGTTCTGGGCAACAAACTCGTATTGCGCCAGGCGTTCATCCGCAGCAATTTCGGTTTTGCAGGCAGCGAGCGCCTCGCTGGAACCTGCCATGGCAGGAATAGAGAGCGTGGTCATCAGTGCGGTGGCGGCGACGCCACCCAGAATGTGCTTCAAAGACATAACAAGTACCTCAACTATGGACAGGACAAGGAAGGTGACCGCGCCACAGTAGGCAACGGATCACTGTCCCAGTATACTGTGCAAAAATGCAATCAGATTTTCAAAAAATGCATTGTAATTATGCAAATATGCACAAATGCTGAATTGGGATGATCTCCGCTTTTTGCTTGCCGTGGGCCGGCTGGGTTCGATCTCTGGCGCGGCCGAGCGCCTGGACGTTAACTACGCGACCGTGCTGCGCAGGATTCGCGGCCTCGAAAAACAGCTGGGTACGCAGCTGTTCGAACGGCAGGAGGGCAAGCATGTACTAACACCCGCCGGTGAGGTGGCCTACGAGGCCGCCAAACGTATGGAGGCGCAGTCGGTGGGCGTGGAGCGGCAGGTGCTGGGGCAGGCGATGGACCTGTCCGGGCGCATCCGGGTGACTGCCCCCGAGGCGATTGGCCGCAGCTTCCTGCTGCCCGCAATTCGCGAGTTCAACCGGCTCTACCCCGATATCATTATCGAGGTGAACTTGAGCATGCGGCCGGTCGACCTGGGTATGCGTGAGGCGGATATCGCATTCCGGGTGACCGATAACCCCCCTGAGGACCTGATTGGCACGCGCCTGGCTACCGTTGAGCTGGGGGTCTATACACTCAAGGGAGATGAGCGTGCGGTGGAGGACGTTGACGCGCTGGTCTCGGTAGAACCGGTGACACGGGCCTTGCAGTGGGAGGCCCAGTGGTTCCCTCACGCCAGGGTCACACTGGTCACTGACTCGCCGACACTGGCTGCAGATGCCATCAAGGAAGGTTTTGGCGTTTCCATGATTCCCATCGCCATCGGCGGCCTGGACCCCATGCTGCAACGCATGAGTAATGTGCCTATCGTCTCGGCCGAAGGCTTCTGGTTGCTTACCCACCGGGACGTGCGCAGCAATGCGCGCATGCGCCTGTTCCGGGATTTCATGCGCGAGCACTATGCGGCCTGGCGGCCCCAGGTCTACGCGGATGAAATGGAGCTGCAGAAAACGGGGTCAGAGTTAAAAACGGGGTCAGAGTAACTTTTTCAGTAAGTAAGGCTGTTTCAGCCGCATTAACTCTGCGAAAAAGTTACTCTGACCCCGTTTTTTGGGCCGCTGATCAGGGCAGGGCAGCAATCCAGGACTTGTCCTCGAACCACTTCTTGCGCAGCTGGTTGAGCATGCCCATCTTGCCGAAGGTATCCAGATAGTTGTCTACCAGCTCGGCAAACTGCTTGTCGTCCTTGCGCACGGCGATGCCAAACGGCTCGATAGACAGGGGTGATTGCAGCGTCGCCAGCCCGGCATTCGGGTAGCGCAGTACGGAGAGAATGCAGATCGGCATGTCCGCTACCAGTGCGTCCACCTCGCCGGCGATCACCATATCCACGGCAGCGTCGTAGTCCTTCACCCGCACCAGCTTGGCCTCAGGTGCTGCTGCCTGTACAAATATCTCACTGGTGGAGTTTTCAAGCGCGGCCAGCTTCAGGTCGCCACGGTTGAAATCCTTGGTGTCAGTGGCGCGCGCCAGCAGGGAGTCCTTGGTCAGGATGGATTTACCGGACATCATGTAGGGGCCCACAAAGGTGACATCCCGGCTGCGTGCCGCGGTAATCGCCATGCCGGACATGACCATATCGACCTTTTCTTCATCCAGCGCGCCCAGCAGGTCGCCAAACGGCATTGTCACAATTTCCAGTCGCGCGCCCATGGAGGAGGCCAGCGCCCGGGCCAGGTCTACCTCGTAGCCGATCAGCTGGCCGCTGCGGCTGTTGGAGTTCATAGGGGGCTGGTTTCCGGACATGCCCACCTTCAATACCTTGAAGTCAACGATACGGTCCAGCACCGGCGAGGTGCTTTCCGCCTGGGCCCCCGCTGCAAAGATAGTCAGCGTGAACAATCCAAGCAGCGACAGATTCTTGAGGGTTTTAAGCATGGTCTGATCCTGTAGCAGTAAATATCCGCACACCGCTTTCCAGCGGCCTGCGCAAAGTGAGTAGCGAGTGTAGCTCTCCCTGTCGATAAATCAATGAAGCCTGCCAGCGGCTGCTACCTGCTAGCGGGCTGCAGCGGATTTTCCGGCAGGCGCCCCGGTCAGACCCTGATCGTCATGGCGAGTTCAGCGACCAGTCGTAGTCATAGCGCACGCGACCGTCGAATTGTCGAAGCTGTTGCGCTGTTTGGGGGGCTGCGTAGGTTGCCACCCAGTCCAGCACGGCCTTGCGGTCTTCGCCGAAGTCTTCGCTGAACCACTTGAATATAGCGCTCAGGGTAACGGTGTTACCTGCCAGAGTGAGCCCCCGGGGGTGCGCGATGAATGCACGGGCTGCCGCCTCGTAGCGGGCTTCCAGGCTGTCGGCTCGCCAGGGCTCGGGTTGCAGGTTGGGACAGCCCATGCTGGCACAGTTCACCGCGAAGTGAACACGGGGCTCCTCGTACAGCGGCCGCAGTATTCGGTGCTCTATATCGTTGAGGGTGAGCGTGACGCCGTCGACGCCAATAATGTCCATGCCCCAGGGGCCTATGCTGAAAAAGCCGTCCTTGATCTTGCGGATACTGGTGACACCGGGGTTATCCA
>JAZBPS010000214.1:0-8122 GCA_036353375.1 Halieaceae bacterium
AACAGAACAACAGGCACGCGCCCATTGCCGTGGAAGGTCAGGGGTGCGACCAGACCGTCTATTTATAGGGCTCGACTTGAGCCGACAACCGTCCGTTACGGATGCTAAGGAGATAACTGCATGTCAAAAGGGCACACTCTACAAGACCCTTACCTGAATATTCTGCGTAAGGAACGCGTACCTGTCTCAATCTACCTGGTTAACGGCATCAAGCTACAGGGCCAGATTGAGTCATTTGACCAGTTTGTCGTGCTGCTGAAAAACACCGTCAGCCAGATGGTCTACAAGCATGCCATCTCCACCGTTGTACCCTCGCGTGTGGTGCGTATGCCCATGCAGAATCCCCCGGATGATGCCGGGGACGATAGCTAGGATACTGTTTGTTTTTCGATCGTCCCGAGTCAGGTGAGCGAGCGCTGCTGGTTCACCTGAATCTCTCTTCAGAAGCCGAGCGGGAAGACCCCCGTGAATTTGAGGAGCTGGTGCTGTCTGCGGGCGGCGATCCGGTGGAATTCGTGCTGGGCCAGCGCGAGACTCCCCACCCCCGCTATTTCGTGGGTACCGGCAAGCTGGAGGAAATTGCTGATCTGGTGAAGTCCCTGCAGGTGGAGGTCGTATTGTTCAATCACGCCCTCTCACCCAGCCAGGAACGCAACCTGGAGCAGGCCCTCAAATGCCGTGTTCTGGATCGTACCGGTCTGATTCTCGATATCTTCGCCCAGCGGGCGCGCACCCACGAGGGCAAGCTGCAGGTGGAGCTTGCCCAGCTGCAGCATATGTCCACGCGCCTGGTGCGGGGCTGGACCCACCTGGAGAGACAGAAGGGCGGTATCGGCCTGCGCGGGCCCGGTGAAACACAGCTGGAGACAGACCGTCGCCTGCTGCGGGCGCGCATCAAGTCCATCCTGGCCAGGCTGGAACGGGTGGGTCGTCAGCGCGAGCAGGGGCGTCGTGGTCGCCAGCGCGCGGAGCTGCCCACTGTATCGCTGGTGGGGTACACCAATGCCGGAAAATCCACCCTGTTCAACCGCATCACCGAGGCCCGGGTATACGCCGCGAACCAGCTGTTCGCGACGCTGGATCCGACCCTGCGGCGCATCGAGGTAGACGACTGCGGCCCGGTGGTTATGGCTGACACCGTGGGCTTCATCAGTCACCTGCCACACAAGCTGGTGGATGCGTTTCGCGCGACACTGGAAGAGACCACCCGCGCGGATTTGCTGCTGCACGTCATCGATGCCGCCACCGCTGAGCGGGACGACCACATTCACGAGGTGGAGAACGTGCTGACCGAGATTGGCGCCGACTCCGTGCCCAGGCTGGCGGTTTACAACAAGATTGATTTGCTGGAGCAGGCGCCGCGCATCGACCGCGACGCCGATGGTCGTCCGGAGCGCGTCTGGCTCTCCGCTGCAACGGGTGAGGGCTGTGACCTGCTGCTTGAGGCGCTCGCCGAATTGCTGGGCGGCGACAGGGTGCAGCATACTGTCCGGCTGGCGCCGGAGCAGGGGCGCTTGCGCGCCCAGCTCTATGCCCTGTCGGCGGTACTCGGCGAACAGCATGCGGGCGACGGAACGGCGCTTTTGCGCATTCGTATGGCCCGCCCGGACTGGCGGCGGCTGCTGTCCGCCGAGGGGCTGGTGGAATCTGACGTGGTCGTTCCGGAGGCCGTGAGTGCGCGGGAAGGCGAGGCTGGCGCGGCTGCTCCAACGCGGCAGCGCGAGGCGCAACCCGAGACCGGGGCAGAGGAGATCGAGGCGGTCGGCAGTCATCGGGTTGCCTGAGCGCGGTGGCCCCGAGGCGGTGCAGGGCGTGCTGCCGGACGCAGTGTGGTAATCCAACATCGAATTCATCAGACTTGCGAGCGCCGTGGCTATGGTAAACTGCGCCGCGCTTTTCGCGAGTCACGAAGTAAATAGGGGCGCTGAGCCCCTGCAACAGGAGTAGGTTATGGCCTGGAATGAACCGGGTGGCAACGGTAACAAACCCCGCGACCCCTGGGGGGGTGGCGATCAGGGACCGCCCGACATGGACGAGGCGATGCGCAAGCTCAAGCAGCAGCTTGCCGGGATCTTCGGTGGCGGCGGCGGTGGCGGCAGCAGCAAAGGGCTGTCCGGCGCACTGTTTCTGACCCTGCTTTCCATTCTGGTTGTGGTATGGGCGCTGATGGGCTTCTACACCGTCGACGAGCAGGAGCGCGGTGTGGTGCTGCGGCTGGGTAAATATCACACCACCGTGCAGCCTGGCCTGCAGTGGAACCCGCCCCTTGTAGACGACGTGACGGTCGTTAACGTGACCCGGGTAAATACCGCCGCTTTCCGCGAGCAGATGCTGACCCAGGACGAGAACATCGTCGAGGTCGACCTGTCCGTGCAGTACGTCATCGACAATGCCGAGAACTACGTGTTGCGGGTGCGCGGGCCGGAGCGCAGCCTCACCAACGCCACAGAGAGCTCCCTGCGCCACGTGGTGGGTGATAACACCATGGACTACGTACTGACCGATGGCCGCGTGCAGCTCGCCTTCGATGTACGCGAGCGCCTGCAGAACTACCTCGATGCCTATGAAACCGGCATCACGGTGTCCACGGTGAATATCGACGACGCCAAGCCCCCGGCGGAGGTGCAGGAGGCGTTTGACGACGTGATCAAGGCGCGCGAAGACGAGGAGCGAGTCAAGAATGAAGCCCAGGCCTACGCCAACCAGATTATCCCCGAGGCGCGCGGCCAGGCGCAGCGCGTCATCGAGGAGGCGAACGCCTATAAAGAGCAGGTGATCGCCGAGGCCGAGGGTGATGCGTCCCGCTTCACCGCGCTGCGGGAGGAATACGCCAAGGCGCCGGAGGTTACCCGCCAGCGTCTGTACCTCGACACTGTGCAGGGCGTGATGGAGAACACCAGCAAGGTGGTGGTCGACGTGGAGGGCGGCAACAACCTGCTGTACCTGCCGCTGGACAAGCTGGTGGAGCAGGGCAACCTGATTCCCTCGGGCAACGCGGGCAGCGGCGCCGTGGACATCCGTGAACTGACGGATCGCGTGGTCGATCAATTGCGGCGCGATAACGCGGCGCGAAGCAGCAGCAGCCGGGGAGGACGTTGAAATGAGTGGTAAGAACCTGACGGTTTTGTTGTTGGCTGTGCTGGCCCTGTTCGTGGTCAGCAACTCGCTGTTCATCATCAAGGAAACCGAGCGTGGCGTGCTGCTGCGCTTCGGCGAAGTGGTAAATCCGGATGTGCCCTCGGGCCTGCATTTCAAGATTCCTTTCGTCAACAACGTGCGCAAATTCGACGCGCGGGTGCTGACGGTGGACGCCCTGCCGACACGTTTCCTGACCCTGGAGAAAAAAGCGCTGGTGGTGGACTCCTATGCCAAATGGCGGGTGTCTGATGTTGCCAAGTACTACACCGCCACCGGTGGTGACGAGAGCCGTGCCAACGGACTGCTGTCCCAGCGCATCAACGACGGCCTGCGTAACCAGGTGGCGGTGCGTACCCTTCAGGAAGTGGTATCCGGAGAACGGGACCAGCTCATGAACGAACTGCTGGAGAAGCTCAATCTGCTGGCCCGCGATGAGCTGGGTGTGGAAGTCGTGGACGTGCGGGTGAAAAAGATCGATCTCCCCCCTAACGTGAGCGGCGCGGTGTTCCGGCGCATGAATGCCGAGCGTGAGAAAGAGGCCCGGGAGCTGCGTTCACAGGGCCGCGAGCTGGCGGAGGGCATTCGCGCGGCGGCGGATCGCGAAGTCACGGTGATCAAGGCGGGCGCCTATCGGGATGCGGAAGTCATTCGCGGTGAGGGCGACGCCAGGGCGGCGGCGATTTATGCCAAGGCCTATAACGCTGATCCGGAGTTCTATGATTTCACCCGCAGCCTCAGGGCCTACCGTGAATCCTTCAGCAACAAGGGCGACATTCTGCTGGTAGAGCCGGATGGCGAGTTCTTCCAGTACTTCAAAAAATCCGGTGAATAATGCAGGCCGGCGCATTCCCGCGCTGGCCGCTATGCTAATATCCTGTAACCGTGAGGTTCGGGGTTTGTCCGCAAACCCGGGATCCGCGGTTTTTTTGTGCCCGGTGGAAAGAGGCCTGCTTGGATAACTGGCAACTGTTCTTCTCCGCCCTGGCACTGGTCTTCGTGATTGAAGGAATACTGCCATTCGCGGCGCCGCGTCAGTGGCGCGAAATGGTGCGGCAGGCGTCTATGCTGCCCGACAGGTCCCTGCGAGTCTTCGGGTTGGGCAGCATGCTGGTTGGGCTGATGTTGTTGTACTGGGTTCGCTGAGCCCGGCGCTGCCTGAACGGAAGCCGAACGAAACAGAAGGTAACAGGATACTGGCATGACAAGCGTAGACCGCTGGCTGCTGCCCGACGGCATTGAGGAGCTGCTGCCCGGACCCGCCGCGCGTGTGGAAGCGCTGCGGCGCACCCTGCTGGACCTGCACCGGCGCTGGGGCTATCAACTGGTAATGCCACCCCTGGTGGAATTTACCGAGTCGCTGCTGATCGGGCTGGGCAGCGATATCGACATGCTCACCTTCAGACTGACTGACCAGCTCAGCGGTCGAGGCATGGGCATACGGGCAGATATTACACCCCAGGTGGCGCGTATAGACGCGCACAGCCTCGCCGACGACGGCGTGGGCCGCTACTGCTATGCCGGCAGCGTACTGCACACCCGGCCGGTAACCCTGCTGGGCTCGCGCTCGCCCATCAAGCTGGGCGCCGAGCTCTACGGCGATGCCTCCCTGCAGGCGGATATCGAGGTTATCTCGCTGATGCTGGAAACCCTGAAAGCAGCCGGGGTGGAGGCACTCACCCTGGACCTGGGCCACGTTGGCATCTGTCGTACGTTGCTGGCCGGCAGCGGCCTGGACGCGGCGCAGCAGGCGGCGGTTTACGATGCCCTGCAGCGCAAGTCCCTGCCGGATCTCAAGCCCCTGCTGGAAAACGTGCCCGGGGGCGCCACGCTGCTGGCGCTGGCAAGCCTGCACGGTGGACGGGACGTGCTGGACCGGCTGCCCGACGACCTCGACAAGACTGCTGTAACCCAGCTGCGCGAGGTCGCAAAGGCTGTGGCCCAGCGCTATCCCGACGTCGAGCTTTATGTCGATCTCGCCGAGTTGCGCGGTTACCAGTACCACACCGGACTGGTGTTTGCGGCCTACGTGCCGGGGCAGGGCAAGGCCCTGGCCAACGGCGGTCGCTACGACGACGTGGGGGAGGTGTTCGGCCGGCCGCGTCCTGCGACGGGCTTCAATACAGATCTCAAGATCCTGGCGGACTTTGTGGCGGTCGAGCAGGCCGAGGACCGCCGGGCAATCGCCGCGCCCGCCGAGGGCGACGCCGCCATGTGGGCGGCGGTGGATGCCCTGCGGGCCGCCGGCGAAATAGTGATTCACTCGCTTTCCGGGGAGCGCGATGTCCGCTGCGGGCGCGCCCTGGTCGAGCGGGACGGGCAATGGACGGTGGAAGACCAGCTATGAACAAGAACGTGGTGGTACTGGGAACGCAGTGGGGCGACGAGGGCAAGGGCAAGATCGTCGACCTGCTGACCGACCGGGTCGATGCGGTGGTACGTTTTCAGGGTGGCCACAACGCGGGGCACACGCTGGTCATTGATGGCGAGAAGACCGTTTTGCACCTGATTCCCTCAGGCATCCTGCGGGAGAAGGTGCTGTGCATGATCGGCAACGGCGTGGTGCTGTCTCCCGAAGCCCTGTTGCACGAGATCGCCGAGCTGGAGGCGCGCGATGTTCCCGTGCGCGAACGGCTGCGTATCAGCGCGGCCTGCCCCCTGATCCTGCCCTATCACGTGGCGCTGGACCAGGCCCGTGAACAGGCGCGCGGCAAGGACAAAATCGGTACCACCGGCCGCGGCATCGGTCCTGCCTATGAGGACAAGGTTGCCCGTCGCGGCGTGCGCCTGGGTGATCTGCTGGATGAGCGCCGTATCACGGACAAGCTCAAGGACGTCATGGATTACCACAACTTCCAGCTCACCCACTACTACAAGGTCGAGGCGCTGGATTACCAGCAGGTGCTGGACGAGGCGCTGGCGATGGCCGACCAGCTCAGGCCCATGATGGCGGATGTAACCAACCTGCTGCACCGCTACCGCGAGCAGGGCTCGGCCATATTGTTTGAGGGCGCGCAGGGCTCGCTGCTGGATATTGATCACGGCACCTACCCGTTCGTGACGTCCTCCAACACAACGGCGGGCGGCACCGCGACCGGCAGTGGCTTCGGCCCGCTCTATCTCGACTATGTGCTGGGTATCACCAAGGCCTACACGACCCGCGTGGGCTCCGGCCCGTTTCCCACCGAGCTGTTTGACAGCACCGGTGAACATCTCGCCACCCGCGGCCACGAGTTCGGTGCCACCACCGGACGGCCCCGTCGCTGCGGCTGGTTTGACGCCGTGGCCCTGCGCAGTGCCGTGCAGATCAACAGCGTATCCGGGTTGTGCCTGACCAAGCTGGATGTCCTGGATGGTCTGGAAACCATCCAGATCTGCGTGGGTTACGAGAATTCCGCCGGCGAGCCGGTACCCTACCCCATGGACAGCGATGACTACCAGGGCTTGATTCCGCGCTACGAAGAGGTGCCGGGATGGAGCGAAAGCACCCTGGGTGCGCGGGCGCTGGAAGACCTGCCCGCCAATGCCCGCGCTTACATCAAGCGCATCGAGGACGTGGTCGGCGCCCCCATCGACATCATCTCCACCGGGCCGGACCGGGTGGAAACCATCGTCCTGCGCCATCCTTTCGGGGAGTAGAGCGTCGCGGCGTCAGTCGCTGTCGCCGAACCAGCTGCCCGAATCATCCCTGAGCCGACGCTGGTAGTGTCGCGGGTCCACGTGGCGTTTCAGGATGCGACGCTTCTCCGCCTGCACCTGCGGATCTGACTGCCAGCGCCACAGCGCCTCCCGCGCTCGACGGAACGTGGCCCGGGTGTCCACCACGGGCGCCGGATAGTGCGCTTCATCCAGTCCGTACATCAGACGGTCCATGGGGCCCAGGGCCCAGGGAGTGTGCAGCAACCCGGTTGGCAGGTCGGCCAGTTCCGGCAGCCATTGCCGGATAAACTGCCCATCCGGGTCGTGCTCCTGGGACTGCTTCACCGGGTTGTAGATGCGAATAGTGTTGGTACCCGTCACGCCGGCCTGCATCTGCATCTGCGGGTAGTGGATGCCGGGTTCAAAATCGAGGAACAGGGAGCCCAGCCAGATCGCACCGTTCCGCCAGTCCTGCCACAGGTGATGGCTGAGGAAGCTGACCAGCATGGCCCGGGAGCGGAAGTTGATGTAGCCCGTCGCACGCAGGCAGCGCATGGATGCATCCACCAGCGGCAGGCCGGTCTGGCCACGTTTCCAGGCCTCCAGCAGTGCCGGATTCCTTGTCTTTTCAAACTTCCGGTAGCCCCGGTTGATGTCCTCGAACTCCATGCGGCACTCCATCTCGAACTTCTGGATGAAATGGCAATGCCAGTGCAGGCGCGATTCAAAGGCCTGCAGGGCCCGGGTCCATCCCGGCCGGCCGCGCTCGTTGCAAAGCCGCTGGTAGACCTGCCGGATGCTGATATTGCCCCAGGCCAGATAGGGCGACAGCCGGGAGCAGTGCACCCGACTGGCCTCGGGCTTTGAGATCATGCGCTGGTACAGTTTGCCGCGCTCGGCGAAAAAACTCTCCAGTGTCGCTGTGGCCGTGGATTCGCCACCGGCCTGCATGGCCGACGCCTCCCGCCAGGCTGGCGGTGTGCGGTGTACCAGCGCCAGCAGGTCCGGGTGAGCGGGCGTAAATGTGCGCAGGCGGGCGAGATCGGGATGCACCTGTGGTGCCTGCATCACCTCGTGCCAGCGTCGGTTCCACTGATCCCGATCGCGACGTCCGCGCTCGACACCGTGACTCTGGCTCTCGTGCCAGGGAATGCCCCGCTCGGCCAGCCAGCGCGCGACGGTCCGGTCGCGGCGAAAGGTAATATCCAGCCCGGTTTCCTCGTGGCTGTACACGGCGGCGATACCCGCGTGTTGGTGCAGGGCGGCCAGCAGTGGCTCCAGCTCTGTTTCAAACCGCCACACCCGTGCACCCCATGCCGCCAGCGTGGCATCCATGTCGTCAAGCGAC
>JAZBPS010000215.1:0-20363 GCA_036353375.1 Halieaceae bacterium
CCCGTCCGCCGCTGTACTCAGTCCGAAGACCTTTCTCGCTCGACTTGCATGTGTTAGGCCTGCCGCCAGCGTTCAATCTGAGCCATGATCAAACTCTTCAGTTTAATCTTTTACTTCCGCCACCCTCATAGAGAACAGCAGGAAGGTTGGTTTACGCATTAACCTGCGCCCACCAACAAATCTCGGCTCAGACACGTCGAATCAAAAATTACATGAATCAATGAGTCACTTGTGTCTGAATAGTCGTTATGCCTACCCAGCACCAAGTGCCCACACATCTGTCTTTGTCTTCTTGTTAAACAACACATCACCGCCAGGGTGATGGATCCTCAGTCCAGCATCAGAACACGCAATCTGCGCCGCCCCACAACCCGCGCATCCTGTCGTTGACCGTGCGCTCTCAGTCAGTGTAGTCACTGTTGAGATGTCTGTGGGACTCGTCCGATGACTTGCGTCAAGCAACCCGCTTCAAAACAATCGCCGTCTCGCGACCGCGCTGTCTCGTGGGGCTACCCCGACCGAGGGAGCGCATTATACGCAGATAGACCTGCCTAGCAAGAGCTTGCAAGGCAAGAAAATGAATATTTTTTCGAGCCGGCTCACGCCTGTTTTGCTCGCCTGCTACTGTGGCGTACCAGCGATGATAAAAGCTGCTGCCATCAGGGCATTAAAGCTCGTGGCAGAGGGGAGTAATGCTAAGCCGTGGAGTCAGGGTCTCACCCTACGACGCAGCAGAAACACGGGGCCGGACGCCGCATAAAGCAGGGACGCGACCAGCAGCACTCGCGGCGGGTCCACGGTGACCAGACTGAAGATGAACACCACCACAATAACCATGAAGAACGGGACCCTGCCGTGCAGGTCGATCGTCTTGAAGCTGTAATAGGGTACGTTCGCGATCATCAGCACGCCCAGCAGCCCTGTCATCACCGCTACAGCCGCGGCTATTTCAAAGGGCACCGCGCTACCGACCAACCCGGAATCGTTGCAAACCCAGACGGTGGAGGCGACGGCCGCTGCAGCAGGGGGGCTTGCGAGGCCCGTGAACCAGGCCTTGTCCGCCACCTCAATCTGGGTGTTGAAGCGAGCCAGCCTCAGGGCCGCGCAGGCGGCAAAGATAAACGCCACAGACCAGCCAAACTTGCCCAGGTGAGACAAACCCCAGCTATACACCACGAGTGACGGCGCCACACCAAAGGACACCATATCCGACAGGCTGTCGTACTCTGCGCCGAACTTGCTGGAGGCATTGGTCAGGCGCGCAATACGGCCATCCAGGCCGTCAAACAGCATGGCAAAGAAAATGGCTATGGAGGCCGCTTCGAAATCGCCACGCATGCCCGCGATGATTGCGTAGAACCCGGCGAACAGCGCGCCCGTCGTAAACAGATTGGGCAGCAGGTAGATGCCCTGGCGGCGAGTCGTTTTACCGCCCTCGGAGACCTCCTCCTCATGCTCGTCGACGAGGCGGTCAATATCCAGCCCGAACGACCGCTCATAGCCGGCCTTCGGCAGGTCTTCGCTACCGGGTTCTTGCGACTCGCTGTTATTGGCCTCTGTGCTCATGCAAAGGAGTCTATCATTTCACGGCACTGTATGAACGTGTCGCAGCCTCCCAGAACGCTGCGACCAGCGGGCTTTCCAGCCGCTGGCGGTCTGAGCAAAGTCCTATCGCGAAGGCCCCCAGCGCCTCCCCCCGTTCCAACTCGCGCAGCCGCTCCCGATAGCGGAAATTTTCCAGCACCAGTTCAGGTACTGCCCCTACCCCGAGACCCAGCGCCACCATGGAGGCGATTGCTTCGTGTCCAGCTACCTGCGCGTAAATCCGCGGGCGTTTGCCGCGCTCCCTGAACCACGCATCAATCCTCTGCTTGCTGACACCGCGCTCCGGAGTGATAAAAGGACAGCTCGCGGGGTCGCCACCACTGGCTTCCAGCTCTTCGCTGACGGCGCAGTCGAAGGCGGGCGCCACCAGAACGAGAGGAGAGTGCATCAGTGTCAGGAAATCCAGCCTGCCGGGTAACTGGTCTGGCCTCGCCGCCACGGCAATGTCCTCCAGCCCGCCGTGGACCCTGTCAACGCCATCCGCCTGGTCGCCCGTATGCAAGAGAATATCGATTCGCGGCTGCTGCACGCGCAAGCGCTCGAGAATCGGTGACAGCACACTATAACTGGCCGTAACCGAGCAGTAGACACTGACGGCACCCCGCAAAGCATCTCCCTCCAGCCTGAGTTCGCTGCGCACCCGCTGCCACTCTGCCACCGCGTCACGCGCATACACTGCAAACTCCCGTCCCGCGTCTGTCAACCGGACGCTGCGTCGGTCCCGCTCAAACAAGCGCCGTCCCACGGCCGCCTCCAGTCGCTGAATCGTGCGGCTAACAGCGGACAGACTCAGATGCCTGCGCTCAGCCGCGCGGCTGAAGCTCAGGCTGTCGACGACTTGCAGGAATAGCTCCAGTTCGCGCGTATCCATGATCTATTTGCTTGCGTTAGAAACAATTCAGTATCGTTTATATATCGTTTTACGCAAACTAAATAGTTGTCTATTGTTGCCGCCTCAATTCGCAGGAGACACATCATGGGCCAGAACTACTTCAATACCCTGCCACTTCGGTTGCAGCTGGAACAGCTTGGCAAATGCCGATTCATGAAACGCGAGGAATTCGCCGACGGCGTCGAGAAGCTCAAGGGCAAGAAGCTCGTCGTGGTTGGTTGCGGCTCGCAGGGGCTGAACCAGGGGCTCAATCTGCGTGACAGTGGGCTGGATGTGTCCTACGCGTTGCGAGAATCAGCTATCAGTGAGCAGCGGCAGTCCTGGAAGAACGCGACCGAGAACGGCTTCACGGTAGGCAGCTATGAGGAGCTTATCCCGCAGGCGGACCTGGTACTGAACCTCACCCCCGATAAGCAGCACACGGATGTCGTCACAACCATAATGCCGCTGATGAAGCACGGCGCCTGCCTGGCCTACTCACACGGTTTCAACATCGTGGAAGAGGGTATGCAGATTCGCGAGGACATCACCGTGATCATGGTGGCGCCCAAATGCCCCGGCACTGAGGTTCGCGAGGAATACAAGCGCGGTTTTGGCGTGCCCACGCTGATCGCTGTGCACAGGGAGAACGACCCCAACGGTGACGGCCTGGAAATTGCCAAGGCCTACGCTGCTGGGACAGGCGGCCACCGGGCGGGCGTACTGGAGTCGTCCTTTATCGCTGAGGTCAAGTCTGACCTGATGGGCGAGCAGACGATTCTCTGCGGCATGCTGCAAACCGGCGCTATCCTGTGCTTCGACAAAATGGTGGAAAAGGGCGTAGACCCCGGCTACGCGTCCAAGCTCATTCAGTACGGTTGGGAGACAGTGACCGAGGGACTCAAGCACGGCGGCATCACCAACATGATGGACCGGCTGTCCAATCCCGCCAAGATTCGGGCCTATTATCTGGCCGAGGAACTCAAGGACATCATGCGCCCGCTCTATGAAAAGCATCAGGATGACATCATGACCGGCGAGTTCTCGCGCACCATGATGGAAGACTGGGCCAATGACGATGCCAACCTGCTTGCCTGGCGCGAGGCGACGCAGAACACGGCTTTTGAAAAAACGGAAAACACCTCCCAGGAGATTCCGGAGCAGGAGTACTACGACCACGGCATCCTGCTAATTGCCATGTGCAAAGCCGGTGTAGAGCTCGCCTTTGAGGTTATGACCAGCGCGGGCATCATCGCCGAATCCGCTTACTATGAATCCCTGCATGAAACGCCGTTGATTGCCAATACCATAGCGCGCAAAAAGCTCTATGAGATGAATGTGGTCATCTCGGATATCGCTGAATACGGCTGCTACCTGTTCGACCACGCCTGTCGCCCACTTCTCGCAGACTTTATGAGCAAGATCGATATCGATGTGATCGGCAAGGGTATGGGTGGCGACAATACCGTCGACAACCAGGAGCTGATTCGGGTGAACGCTGCCATTCGCAATCATCCGGTAGAGATCGTCGGGCGCGAACTGCGGGGTTACATGACCGCGATGAAGTCCATCTACTGAGCCGCTCTGCGTAGCGGCGCGTCCTCTGCGTCAGCTCAGGACCAGATTATCGCGGTGTATCAATTCCGGGTCACCGCGGTAGCCCAGAACGTCCTCGATGCGATCGGAACTCTGACCGATGATTCGTCTCGCCTCGTCGACGTTATAGTTTACCAGCCCTCTGGCGACTTCCCGCCCGGCCGGATCACGGCAGATAACCATGTCGCCGCGCGTGAAGTCGCCATCTACTGCCGTGACTCCCACCGGCAGCAGGCTTTTCCCCGCCTGACTCAGTACCGAAACCGCGCCGTCATCCAGCACCAGCGAACCACTGCACCGGACAAGACCCGCCAGCCATTGCTTGCGCGCGGCCAATGGCGCCTGCCCTGCTTTCAGCCAGGTACCCAGCCGCTCCCCGGCGGCGAGGCGCGGCACAACGTCGGGCAACTGTCCATGAGCAATCAGGGTTTCGGTTCCACTGCGCGCTGCCAGCCGGGCTGCGCGCACCTTGGTAAACATACCGCCACGCCCCAGCCTGCCCCCTGTACCCGCCATGGACTCCAGTGCGCGATCATCGGCAGGGGCTTCTGACACCAGCGTGGCATCCGCGTGCTTGCGAGGGTCGGCGGTGTATAAGCCTTCCCGGTCGGTAAGAATCACCAGCACGTCAGCGTCCAGAAGGTTGGCCACCATGGCGGCCAGCGTATCGTTGTCTCCAAATCGAATCTCGTCTGTCACGACGGTATCGTTTTCGTTGACGACAGGTATGACACCCAGCGAGAGCAGCGTGGTAAGCGTGCCGCGTGCATTGAGATAGCGGTCCCGTGCGGAAATATCGTCGTGGCCAAGCAGCACTTGTGCCGTTTGCAGGCCGTGCGCCTGAAACGCCGATTCATAGCGCTGGACAAGACCCATCTGCCCGACTGCAGCCGCCGCCTGCAGGGCGTGCAGGGAAGTGGGACGCTCTGACCACTGCAGGCGAAGCATGCCAGCCGCAACTGCGCCACTGGAAACCAGAACCACCTCCCGACCCTGGGCACGCAAGGTCGCAAGCCCGTCTGCGAGACGGCCTATCATTGATTCGTCCAGCCATTTTCCGTCATTGGTCAGCAGGGCACTGCCCACTTTAACGACCCAGCGCCGACCGTCGAGGATGGGCTGACGGCCAGATTCAGGGGACATATTCCACCTCGACGTCGTAGTCATCGTCCTCGTCGTCATCGTCGGCAGAGGCATCAGCAACAGGACGACCCTGCTGTCGCAACGCTTCAATGCGCGCGCGTGCCTCCGCCTGCAACGCTGCTTGTCGGGACTGCTCCGCTGCAGCCGCCTCGGGGTCATTGGCTTCCAGCTCCCGTGCGGCCTCAAGGCGAGCCATCAAGTCCGAGCACAGCCGCTCTGTGCCGCGGGCAGCAATAGCCGATATCTCATAGACAGGCCCGTTCCAGGCAAGCCCCTCAACCAGCCGCTGCCTCACAGCGTCAAGCGAATCCGCGTCCAGCAGATCTGTCTTGTTCAGGACCAGCCAGCGTTCACGCGCCGCCAGGGCGGGGCTGAAACGCTCGATTTCAGCCTCGATGGCTCTCGCGTTCTCCAGGGGGTCGCTGCCGTCGGGCGGGCAAACATCCACCAGATGCAGAAGAATGCGGTTTCGGGTCAGATGTCGCAGGAAACGAATACCCAGGCCCGCTCCTTCCGATGCGCCTGCTATGAGCCCGGGAATATCGGCAACGACAAAGCTGCGGTGGGCCTGCACTTTCACCACCCCCAGATTGGGAACCAGTGTCGTAAATGGGTAATCGGCGACCTTGGGGCGAGCCGAGCTGACCGCGCGCATGAGTGTGGATTTACCCGCATTGGGCATGCCCAGCAAGCCGACATCGGCCAATACTTTCAGCTCCAGCCGCAGACTGCGCCGCTCGCCTTCGGTTCCGGGGGATGTTTGCCTGGGGGCACGATTGGTTGAGGATTTGAAGCGGGTGTTGCCCAGCCCGTGAAAGCCACCCTGCGCGACCAGCAGCTGCTGCCCGTGACTGGAAAGGTCACCCATGACATCGCCGCTATCTTCATCCAGCACAGTGGTGCCTACCGGTACTTTGAGCACCAGGTCCTCGCCGCTTTTACCCGTACAGTTGCGACCCCTGCCCCCCTCGCCGTTCTGCGCGGCATAATGGCGCACGTAGCGGTAATCAACCAGGGTGTTGAGGGCCTCGTCTGCTTCAATGAAAACACTGCCGCCGTCGCCGCCATCGCCTCCGTCAGGGCCACCCTTGGCAACAAACTTTTCACGGCGAAAGCTCAGGCAGCCGTTGCCGCCCTTACCCGCCTGTACCGTGATAACTGTCTCGTCAACAAACTTCATGGACTGACTCTATTGTCGAGCGGGCGAAAAAAAAAGGGGCCTCAGGCCCCTTTTTCTATGACAGCTTGCACCACTGCGCCGTCACCCCGTTGAACGCCCACGGGCGCTGCGGGGATTCAGGATCAGGCGCTAACAACCTGCACGTACTTGCGCTTGCCTGCGCCGCGAGTCACAAACTCTACGGTGCCGTCCGCTTTGGCGAACAAGGTGTGGTCCTTGCCGCAACCCACGTTTTCGCCAGCATGGATACGGGTTCCGCGCTGCCGAACCAGGATGTTGCCGGCCTTAACCACCTGTCCACCGTAGCGCTTGACACCAAGGCGTTTGCTTTCGGAATCGCGCCCGTTACGGGTACTACCACCTGCTTTCTTGTGAGCCATAACTTATCTCCTTGCTAGCGCCGTTGATCAGCCGCTGATTCCGGTAATTTTCACTTCTGTATACCACTGGCGATGTCCAGCCTGCTTCCGGTGGTGCTTACGACGGTTGAATTTAATAATCTTCACCTTGTCGTGGCGACCATGGGCGACAACTTCAGCCGTTACCTTGCCGCCTTCTACCAGTGGCGTGCCGATTTTCACGGACTCCCCGCTTCCCACCATAAGCACGCGATCAAATTCGACGCTTTCGCCTGTGGGCGCCTCGATTTTCTCAAGCTTGAGGGTCTCGCCCTCTTCAACCCGGTGTTGCTTGCCACCACTTTCAATTACTGCGTACATTGTCTGCTCCTAGGTTAAGCCAGCTCGCATTCCTGATTGTATTGATCGTCATCGTCTATCTGGCGCCTGCCTGTGTCTCGCCTCCACCGGGTATTTCGGCGATATAGCGAGAAGCTCGCCAAGGCGCACATCCAAAGTGCCGCCTTGACACCCTGGATGCGCCTGACGGCTGCGACCCGGGGGTTTTTCGGCGTCCAGTGACGATGGGGCTGAGTCTGGCACTGGGCTATCGTTGAACTGTGCCGTACTGGCACAGCCCAAGCGAGGGCGGCGATTCTACTGAAATTGCCCCGTGCAGGCAAGCCAGAATTGCATATGACACAATGGCTTACGCCCACTAATATTACCGCCCCCTGAATACGGACATCCAGAATGCTTGCGGCGTCAGACGCTACCACCCCTATGCAGACCATCCGGGCCCCCGTATTGCGCGAGCTGGATGCTGTAAATGCGCTGATCGTGGACAACCTGGCCTCGGACGTGGGCCTGGTCGAGAACATCGGTCACTATATCGTCGAAGCGGGCGGCAAGCGCCTGCGTCCGATACTCGCCCTGCTGGCCGCCCGCTGCGGTGGCTACGACGGGGAGGACCATATACGCTTCGCTGCCGTCGTGGAATTCATCCATACCGCCACCCTGTTGCACGACGATGTGGTAGATCTCTCAGCGCTGAGACGAGGCCGGCCCACCGCGAATGCCGAGTTTGGCAACGCCTCAAGTGTACTGGTGGGTGACTTTCTCTATTCCCGCGCTTTTCAGCTGATGGTAGCCATCGGCAACATGGGCATCATGGAAGACATGGCGAATACGACCAACGAGATCGCCGCGGGAGAAGTCCTGCAACTGGTAAGAGCGGGCAAACCCGATACAACAGAGGCGGACTACCTGGACGTAATACGCCGCAAAACCGCTATCCTGTTTGCGTCTGCGTGTTATGGCGGCGGCCTGCTGGGTGGTGGGGTTGGCGACCTGTCTCGCGGCCTGCGCGACTTTGGCATGAATATCGGCATCGCCTTCCAGATAATCGATGACGTGCTGGACTATGAGGGTGACCCCGCCGTGATGGGCAAGAATGTCGGCGACGATCTCAGCGAAGGGAAGCCAACGCTGCCTCTGATACATGTGCTGAAACACGGCCGTGACGAAGAACAAGCAATTGTAAGCCGCGCCATACGCGACAAGACTGCGAGCGATCTCGACGATGTGGTCGAAGCAGTTAAGCGCAATGGATCGCTTGACTATGCCAGAAATCTCGCCAGCAACTATCAGAGTAGCGCGCTGGACGCCTTGTCAGTGGTACCAGAGAGTGAAGCCCGTGATGCGCTGGAGGCGGTAGCGCAGCTCGCCCTGCTTCGCGACCACTGAGCGCCGCGTTGATGTGTCCGGGGTGCGTACTTATACTGCGAGCGATCCCCGACGAAGACACCCATGACCACGTCCAGCACACCTGCCCCATTCCCCGATTACGGTTTCCAGCAGGTATTGAGCCAGCGCGCTGCCCGCGACCGGGCTGGCAGCGTTGAGCAGATATCCAGGGATCCCGATACGCGCCGCCTGTCACTGTTGAGCGCGGCGGGTTGGCAGTTGGACGCCAGCCGCCACCTTTTACAGCCTGACAGCCTCCAGTCCCTTCTGGAGTTTGCCCACGCCAGCGGTGTGCTTGACGAGCGCGAGGCACTATTCGACGGCAGTACGCTAAACACCACTGAAGACCGCCCTGTGCTTCACACACTACTGCGCAGCAACAACAGCCACAAGGCCGTCGCCTCCGAGTTTGCTGCCGTGCAGTCTACCCTGGCCCGCATGGATACCTGGGTGACCGGGATACACAGTGGCGACCACCCGGGGTACAGCGGCCAGCGCATCACAGATATTGTGAATATCGGCATTGGCGGCTCAGATCTGGGGCCACGCATGGTCGTGGAAGCCCTCAAGCCCTATCACCGTGCCGAATGCCGCGTTCACTTCTGCGCCAACGTCGACCCTGACGATCTCCACTCCTTGCTGCCAGGCCTGTCACCGGAGACAACGCTTTTCATCATCTGCTCCAAAACACTGCGCACGGAAGAGACGCTTTACAACGCCCGACGTGCTCGGCAGTGGCTGCTGGATGCAGGCGTGCCGCAGTCGGCCCTTTATAAACACTTTTTGGCGGTAAGCACCAATCTGCAAGCCGCTGCCGAGTTCGGTATTCCTGCAGACAACATCCTGCCTATGTGGGATTGGGTGGGCGGACGCTATTCCTTGTGGTCAGCCATAGGCTGGAGCATTGCCTTCGCAATAGGCATGGACGGGTTCCGCGAACTGCTGGCAGGCGCGAGAGAGATGGACGCCCATTTCCGCGATGCTCCCGCAGAGCAGAATATGCCTTTGCGGCTGAGTTTGCTGGAGATCTGGTACGTTAACTTCCTGCATGCCCAGGTCCACGCCGTCATTCCGTACTATCAGCATCTGACAAGGCTGCCGGCCTTCCTGCAGCAGCTTTCCATGGAAAGTAACGGCAAGCGAGTGAACCACCTCGGCGAAAGCGTCTCCTACGCTACTGCGCCTGTGCTTTGGGGTGACGTGGGCACCAACGGTCAGCATTCTTTCCACCAGCTGCTGCACCAGGGCACGCTGTTGTGCCCCGTTGACTTTATCTTTGTCACGGACACAGGCAGCAGCGTCGACCCAGAGGGAAAGCGTCGGCTTCTTGCCAATGGTCTGAGCCAGGCACGGGCACTGATGGTGGGCAGAAATGAGGCGGACTCGAGGGCATCCCTGGTCGCCCGTGGCATTGCCGCCGACAAGGCTGCCGCGCTGGCGCCGCATCTGGTCATCCCCGGCAACCGCCCCTGTAGTACGCTGAGCACGCCTGTCCTGTCTCCGGCTGCCCTGGGCGCGCTGCTGGCGCTCTATGAACACAAAACGTTTTTCAGCGGCAGATTCTGGCAGATCAATTCCTTTGACCAATGGGGCGTCGAGCTGGGCAAAGCCATGGGGGCAGAAATCTACGCGGCGCTGAACGGGCAAATCGCGTCCTTTGATCCGTCAACGGATGCATTGATAGAGAGCGGCGATGCCTGAGCACCGCATCGCCGTGGTTGGCCTCGGCTACGTGGGGCTGCCGCTTGCCCTCGCGCTGAGCCGGCACCACCCCACTACCGGGTTCGACATCGATCCGGAGCGGATCGCTGCCCTGCAGAGCGGTTTGGATGTCACCGGGGAAACCCGGCCTGATGATCTGGAAAACAGCACGCTGCACTTAAGCGCTGATGTATCGGACCTTGCGGACGCCAACATCTATATCATCACGGTGCCTACGCCGATAGACAGCGATCGCAGACCGGACCTTCATCCCCTGGGCGCAGCCAGCGGCAGCGTCGGACAAGCACTCGGCCAGGGTGACATCGTCATCTACGAATCCACTGTATATCCGGGGTGCACGGAAGAGTACTGCGTCCCCATCCTCGAGCGCGCGTCGGGTCTGCGCTTTAATGAAGACTTCTATGTCGGCTACAGCCCGGAGCGCATAAACCCGGGCGACCCGGAGCGGGGCCTTGCAGACGTCATCAAACTTACTTCCGGATCAACCAAACACGCAGCAGACGTCATCGACGCAATCTATCGGGACGTGGTTACAGCGGGAACCTATCCTGTAAGCAGCATACGCGTCGCGGAAGCCGCAAAGGTTATCGAGAACACGCAGCGCGACGTGAATATTGCGCTGGCAAACGAATTTGCCCAGATATTCAAGACACTGGGAATCGACACGGAGGAAGTGCTTGCCGCGGCCGGTACCAAATGGAACTTTCTGCCATTCAAACCTGGCCTGGTCGGCGGGCACTGTATCGGCGTGGATCCTTACTACCTGGTGCACCGCGCCAACCAGGCGGGCTATTTCCCGGAAATAATCTCGGCCAGCCGGCGCCTGAACGACCAGATTGGCAAACAGGTAGCGCGGGAAGTCATGCATCTGATGACCCAGCAACGCCTTCATGTCGTCGATAGCCGCGTGCTGGTGATGGGCCTGGCGTTTAAACCCAATTGCAGCGATATTCGCAACACCCTGGTTGCCGATATCATCGCGGATCTCAGCGCCTGCAATGCGCTCCCGGAGGTCTGGGATCCATGGGTAAATCCCGCCATAGCAGAGAAGGAGTTGGGGCTGAAGCTTGTGGAGCAACCCGGCGAGGCCTACGACGCAGTGATCCTCGCGGTCGGTCACCGCGAATTTGCCGCCATAAGCCCGCAGGACATCCGGGCTTTTTGTCGGCCGGGTGGGGTTCTGTATGATGCGACCTACTTGTTGCCCGCGAACTGCGCTGACGGCCGGTTATAGGCAGGACTGCGACGACGCGGCAGATCCATGCAAAAAGCCCGGTAGAGAGCCTTGTAAACAGCGGTACTACTGCCGGGCGTCTATAAACGCGAGAAGCTCGCGTGTTTTCTCTTCCATCAGGGCGCGGTCGTCGCGGCTTTCAACGTTAAGCCGCACCACGGGCTCCGTGTTAGACATGCGCAGATTGAAACGCCAGTCGGCAAACTCAATACTCAGGCCATCAATATGGTCTATCTCCACGGCCCCCTGACTGTAGGCGGACTCCGCTGCCGCCAGCAGCGCCGCGGGGTCTTGCACCTCCCGGTTGATCTCTCCGCTGCAGGGAAACGCAGCCATCCGCTCGGCAACCAGCTCTGACAGGGGCTGACCGCGCTGGCTGATCAGATCAGCCACCAGCAACCAGGGAATCATCCCGCTGTCACAAAACGCAAAGTCACGGAAATAGTGGTGGGCGCTCATCTCACCGCCATAAACGGCGTTTTCCAGACGCATACGCTCCTTGATGAAGGCGTGACCGGTCTTGCTCTTCACCGCTTCACCGCCCATTGAGGCGACAACTTCCTGCGTGTTCCATGTCAACCGGGGGTCATGAACAATGCGCCCGCCGCCCTCCTTGCGCAGGAATGCCTCGGCGAGCAACCCTACCAGGTAATATCCCTCGACAAAGACGCCCTTTTCATCAAAAAAGAAACAGCGGTCAAAATCACCGTCCCAGGCAATGCCCAGATCAGCACCGTGCTCAATAACCGCCTGTCGCGTAATTTCGCGATTTTCTTCCAGCAACGGATTGGGCACGCCATTGGGAAAATGGCCATCTGGTTCGTGCTGTAGCTTGATGAATTCGAAAGGCAAACAGGGTTCCAGTCGATCCACGACCTGCCCCGCCCCCCCGTTTCCGGCATTGACCACCAGTTTCATCGGCTTGAGGCCATCCACGTCAATATAGGACAGGAGGTGCTCCACGTACGCCTCGCTTGTATCCAGCGAGGCGTATTCCCCCCGCTGCACCGCCGCTGTAAACGCATTCTGTTCCGCGAGTCGCTGTATATCCTTGAGTCCGCTGTCGCCACTAATGGGTTCGGAGCCGCTGCGAACAAACTTCATCCCGTTGTAATCTTTCGGGTTGTGGCTCGCGGTTACCACGATGCCACCGCCCATGTTCGCGTGAGATGTCGCGAAATAAATCTCTTCCGTGCCACACAGCCCGATATCGAAGACATCGACGCCCGCATCGCGCAGGCCATCCACGAGTGCGCCTTTGATGGACTCACTGCTGAGCCGGATGTCGTGACCTACAACAACCCGTCCGGGCTTGATAACTTCTGCGTAGGCGAGGCCAATACGCCTCGCGACATCTTCATTCAGCTGGTCAGGTATGCGGCCGCGAACATCATAGGCCTTGAAACAGGTAATCTTGCTCACGCCGGCTCGGTATAGACGTTCTCGTAGACGTAGTTGGTGGCCTCAACAAAGCCTGTGACGCTGCCGCAGTCGAAGCGACGTCCTTGAAACTTGTACCCCATCACACAACCTTTCTTCGCCTGTGTCAGCAGGGCATCGGTAATCTGAACCTCGCCGTTTTTCCCGGGCGGCGTCTCACGGATAATGTCGAATATATCCGGTGTGAGAATGTAGCGACCAATAATGGCGAGGTTGGACGGCGCCTGACCCTCTGGCGGCTTCTCAACCATATCATCAATACGGTACAAACCGTCCTTCAGCGTTTCACCCGAGATAACGCCATACTTATGCGCCTTGTCCATCGGCACTTCCTGGATGGCAACGATGCTGCAACGAAACTGCGCGTACAGCTCCGCCATCTGTGCCAGCACGCCGGGGCCGTCGTTCAGGCACAGGTCATCTGACAGGACAACGCCAAAAGGCTCGTTCCCGATCAGGGGCTCTCCGGTCAGGATCGCGTGACCGAGGCCCTTCATCTCGCGCTGGCGAACCATCGTAAAGACGCCCTTCTCGAGAACGTTGCGGATACTGCCCAGGTATACCTCTTTGGAGGTGCCGGCAATCTGGTGTTCCAGCTCATAGCTGATATCAAAATGGTCCGCTATCGAGCGCTTGCCACGCCCTGTAACGAAGGAGATGGTATCCATACCAGCCTCTATGGCTTCCTCGACCCCGTACTGCACCAGGGGTTTGTTGACCACGGGCAGCATCTCCTTCGGCATGCTTTTGGTAGCTGGAAGGAAGCGCGTGCCGTAGCCTGCGACGGGAAAGAGACATTTCTTGATCATTACCACTCCTGTGGGTTTTTCGTGGGTTTCGCGGGTCGGCCCGGATCTTCCTGCGAGCGCTCAGGCTCTCCGTGCGCTGATGTTATCTGCCCGCGCTTACTGCTTTTCTTCACTACGCCCGTAAATGTCATCGTAGCGCACGATATCATCTTCGCCGAGGTAGCCTCCCGACTGCACTTCGATCAATTCCAGCGGGATACGACCTGGATTTACCAGCCTGTGTTTATGGCCCAGCGGAATATATGTCGATTCATCCTCACCCAGCATAAAGACCTTGTCCTCACAAGTCACTTCAGCGGTGCCGTTCACCACGATCCAGTGCTCAGCACGATGATGGTGCTTCTGCAGGGAGAGCTTCTGTCCCGGGTTCACCACAATACGTTTGACCTGGAAACGGTCCCCATTGATCAGTGATTCATAAGAGCCCCAGGGTCGATACACCCGCGCATGCAGCCTGGACTCCTCCCGATCGGCCGCATTCAGCGCATTCACAAGATTCTTCACGTTCTGGACGCGATCGCGGTGAGCGACCAGAACAGCGTCTTTTGTTTCCACGACGACAACGTCCCTCACGCCGGTGGTTGCCACCAGGCGCGACTCACTGCGAATAAAGCTGTTCTGCGTATCGTCCAGCAGAACATCTCCCTGCACCACGTTCCCGCTGGTGTCGGCATCACCCGCTTCCCACACGGCGGACCAGGCGCCGACATCACTCCATCCGCAATCCAGGGGCACCACGGCGCCGCGCCGGGTTTTCTCCATCACTGCGTAATCGATGCTGTCCGATGGACAGGCCTCAAAGCTGGCCCTGTCAAGGCGGACAAAGTCCAGGTCAGCAGCGGCACCTTCCAGTGACGCCTTGCACGCTGCGACGATCTCCGGAGCGAACTGCTCCAGCTCCTCCATATAAGTTGCAGCACCCAGCAAAAACATGCCGCTGTTCCAGTAATAGTCGCCACTGTCCAGGTAGGCCTGCGCGGTTTCCGCATCAGGCTTTTCGACAAACTCGCCGATGGTGAAACTGTTACTGTCCAGGGCGTCTCCACGTCGGATATAGCCGTATCCTGTCTCGGCGCGATTGGCGACCACACCGAAGGTGACCAGTTTGCCGGCATTTGCCTGCTCAACCGCATGGCCCACCGCGGTGCGAAACGCAGCCACGTCGGCAATCAGATGGTCTGCGGGCAATACCAACAGCAGTGCATCGGGAGACTTCTGCAGGGCGAGCATCGCCGCTACTGCAACCGCCGGGGCCGTATTCCTGCCCAGGGGTTCAAGGATAATTGACGCACCCTGCCGGGATTGGTCCCGAAGCTGCTCTGCAACGATAAACCGATGGGCATCGTTGCAGATTACGGCGGGCGGCTCCCGGGTGACCCCTTCGAGGCGCTTGAAGGTATCCACCAGCATGGAGTCTTCAGAAGAGAGGGGTAGAAACTGCTTCGGGTAGGCCTCGCGGGACACGGGCCAAAGTCGGCTGCCAACACCACCGGCAAGGAGTACAGGCACTAGCATGGGCTCGTCCTTTAAACATGCTCTGATTGGGTCACTGGATCCGCCCCGGGGGCGCCTCAGCAAGCCCGATTCGCCGCGTGAGCGCGGCCTTGCAGTTTAACGCACACTAGACATGCGGTCACCACGGTTTAGAATGCACAGCCACTCCCCCCGCTCAGGAACACCCCGCCTATGACAGCCAAGTCCAGCTTTTCCCGGGAAGCACTTATCGCCTGCGGCATGGGGGAAATGTTTGGCGCCGGTAACGCACAGCTCCCTATCGACAATATGTTGATGATGGACAGGATCACCCACATCTCCTCCGAGGGAGGCGCCTACGGCAAAGGTAGAATCGAGGCGGAGCTGGATATCCACCCTGATCTCTGGTTTTTTTCCTGCCACTTCCACGGTGACCCGGTCATGCCAGGCTGCCTGGGACTGGACGCGATGTGGCAGCTGGTGGGATTTTTCCTGGGCTGGCGCGGAAATCCGGGACGCGGCAGGGCCTTGGGCGCCGGGGAGATCAAATTTACCGGGCAGGTATTGCCGGACGCCAGTCGCGTCACTTACGCCATTGACATCAAGCGCGTGATAGAACGAAAGCTCGTCATGGGCATTGCGGACGGAACGATGTCGGTAGACGGCCGCGACATCTATAACGCCAGCGATCTGCGCGTAGGCCTGTTCCAGCGAACGGATAATTTCTAACAGGGGCTCATCGATGACGCGACGAGTGGTAGTAACCGGCATGGGTATCACATCCTGCCTCGGTACGGACAAGCAGGCAGTGGTGCAATCCCTGCGCGAGGGCCGGTCTGGCATCAGCTTTCAGCCGGAATACGCAGAAATGGGCCTCAAGAGCCATGTCGCGGGTGCTATCGACATCGACCTGAAGGAGCATATCGACAGAAAGCAGCTGAGGTTCATGGGCCCTGCCGCTGCCTATGCCTACCTGGCAATGACCCAGGCCATAGAGGACGCGGGGTTGGAGCAGGACCAGGTATCCAACCTTAGGACGGGCATCATTGCGGGGTCCGGCGGAGCCAGCTCATCAAGCCAGGTCGAAGCAGCGGACATCATGCGGGAACGCGGCCTGCGCCGCGTCGGTCCCTACCGCGTGACCCAGACCATGGCCAGCACCGTATCCGCTTGCCTGGCCACACCGTTCAGGATCAAGGGTGTCAATTACTCAATTTCCAGTGCCTGCAGTACCAGTGCACACTGCATCGGTAACGCGGCAGAGCAAATACAACTGGGTAAACAGGATATTGTCTTCGCCGGGGGGGGCGAGGAGCTGCACTGGAGCATGAGTTGCCTGTTCGACGCCATGGGCGCGCTGTCCACCCGCTACAACGACACACCGGAGCGCGCATCACGCGCCTACGACGCCGAACGGGACGGTTTCGTTATCGCCGGGGGCGGCGGCATGGTCGTACTGGAAGAACTGGAGCACGCCCTGGCGCGCGGCGCAAAAATCTATGCCGAGCTGGTGGGCTATGGGGCGACATCTGATGGTTACGATATGGTGGCGCCGTCGGGTGAAGGCGCCACGCGCTGCATGCAGCAAGCATTGGCAACGGTGGATGGACCCATCGACTATATAAACGCTCATGGCACCAGCACCCCTGCCGGGGACATTCAGGAACTCAAGGCCGTCAAGGCTGCGTTTGCTGGTCAGCCAGTGCCGGTGATTGGGTCAACCAAGTCCCTGTCGGGGCATTCCCTGGGCGCCGCTGGCGTCCAGGAGGCCATATACTCCCTGTTGATGCTGCAGGAGGATTTCATTGCAGCGTCAGCCAACATTGAGACACTTGACCCCGAGGCAGAGGGTATGCCGATCGCCCTGCAGCGAAAAGACAACGCCGGGCTGGATCGCGTGATGTCAAACAGCTTCGGCTTCGGTGGCACCAACGCGTCATTGGTTTTTCAGCGACACAGCTGATCCAGCAGCACAACCTCAACCTGATCTCCGCGGCTCACCTGCTGCCCGGGCTGCATCACGACCAGCGCATTGGCCCAGGCGATAGAACTGAGCACACCTGAACTCTGATTAGGGTGCAGACTGACACGCAGCGACCCATCACCCGCTTCGACCCTCGCCCGCAGAAATTCCAGTCGCGTGCCCGGCCGGGTGTACTCAAAATCCGCGGTAGCGCGCAGCACAATGGCGGGCGCGTCATCTGCCCCCTGCCGCCGCAGCAGCCAGGGCCTGACCACCATTGCGAAGGTAACGTACACTGACGCCGGGTTGCCAGGCAGGCCGAAGAACGCTGCATCCCCCACATTGCCGAAGGCAAATGGCTTGCCGGGTTTGAGTCGCAGCCTCCAGAGTTTGAGGGTTCCGAGTTTCTCGACCTGCGCCCGCACATGGTCCTCTTCTCCAACGGACACCCCCCCGGAGGAGATAATGCAGTCAGCGCTGGCAGCGAGCTGCGCCAACCCACGGTGGATTTCCTCAGGTCTGTCGGGCACCCGACCGGCATCGAGTACCTTGAACCCGTGGTTCTCCAGCAGGCCCAGCAGCGTGTAACGATTGGCATCGTAGATTTGCCCGACGCGTAGCTCGCCCGACCCCGGCTCGACCAGCTCATCCCCGGTGGAGAGGACGGCCACCACCAGCGTGCGTCGCACAGGCACCCTGTCGACACCAACGGAAGCCAGCACCCCGAGGTGCTCTGGCCCGAGCCGCTGCCCTGCCGATAACACCAGGCTATCCTGCGCTATGTCCTGCCCGCGAGCGCGAATATTCTCTCCCGCCACCGGTAAGACCGCTACACGAACGCCATCAGCACTCACGTCGCAGTTTTCCTGCATAACTACCGCATCAGCCCCGGGGGGTATTGGCGCGCCTGTAAAAATTCTCGCGGCGGTACCCGGTACCAGCGCTTCCGGCGCCTTGCCTGCAGGGATGCGCTGTGAAACGGGCAGTGGCTTGTCGCAGTCAGCCACGCGCACAGCGTAGCCATCCATAGCACTGTTGTCGTCGAAGGGCACCGCCACCTTCGAATAAATGTCCCTGGCCAGCGTACGTCCGCGGGCCTCAGCAAGCGGCAGGGTCGCAATGTCTGCCACCGGCTCAACGCCGTGAAGCATCTCGCGCAGGGCCTCATCCAGTGATGTCAGGGGTGTCATTTAGGAGCGTCGCTTGCTTCCTGCAGCACGCCGACGAAGTTACAGGGGCGATGACGCCCATCCAGCTGGTCGCGGATAATACCTTCCCATGCCGTGCGGCAGGCCCCGGTTGAGCCAGGCATGCAAAATATCACGGTGTGATTGGCGAAGCCCGCCAGTGCGCGGGACTGAATAGTGGAAGAGCCAATCTCCTGCAACGACAGCGATCGGAAGACCTCACCAAAGCCCTCAATCATCTTGTCAAAAAGCGGCGCTACCGCTTCAGGTGTGCTATCGCGGCCGGAAAACCCCGTACCACCCGTCAGCAACACGGCGTTGACCTCTGGATTCGCTATCCAGCCTGATACCACCGCCCGGATTTGATAGATATCGTCCCTGACCATATCCCTGCCAGCCAGGCTATGCCCTGCTGCCAGCAGGCTTTCTTCAAGGTAGTCTCCGGAGGTATCGTCTTGCAGGGTGCGGGTATCCGAGACTGTCAGCACCGCGACGTTAAGCGGTTGCATCGCGCTGTCTGGGTGTCTTTCCATCCCGCTTCTCCTGTGTCCGGTGGCTGTCATAGAACTGTTTCACAGCGGCGGCAACGCTGGCTCGCCAGGGTTGTTGCTTTATCGCAAAGGTGTCGCGGATCTTGTCGCAACCCAGCCGGTATTCGCGTGTGTGCCCCTCTTCGGAGACCAGTAGCGCCTCGGGCGATACATCTGCGAAGGAGGTGTACTGGGAGGCAGCGGCCAGCAGCACTTCACCAAAACCATAACAACTGGTGATGTCAGCGCTGCAGTAGTGAAACACCCCCCACTGCTCCAGACCGCAGCCGTATTGGTCCAACATGCCGGATATGACGCGGGCGGCATCGTCCGCCGGTACCGGGCAACCGCTGCGGTGACGATCCAGCGTCAGGTTGCCGTTCTCGTGGAGTTGCGTGAGTAGCTGGGTGAGCGGATTACTACCCCGGGCCGAAAAGAGCGCACCAAAACGCAGAATAACGTGGCGCGGACAATGTTCTCGCACTAGCTCTTCGGCGCTGGAAAGTAGCCGGGCCAGATCGGACTCTCCATCGGGATAGTCCTCCTCAAGGTAGGCGCGGCCCTCTGCACCAGCAAAAACCCGGGCGCTGGATACCAGCATCAAGGGCAGCTTCAGTGCACGGGCCACCCGTGCCAGCCACAGGCAGCGGTTGATGTCGACATCGTGGAGCCTGCCGCCACCGTCCACCGCCGACTGCAACCGCAGGTCAACAATAAACCGGTAGGGATTCCGTCGCAGCGCTTTCTTGACTTGCCGCTCGCTTTTCCAGCGGCAATCTGACTTCGCTAAAGCGAGATACTCCGTACCCCGCTGGTCAAGAAAGTCACCCAGCGCCTCGCCCAGGGGCGTATCGGCGCCGATCACCAGCACGGGCTGGTCCCAGCTACTCATCGTTGACCGCGATTGCCAGACACGGGGTGCAGTGCAGTGCTATTGCAGACCCCGCCTCAAAAGGGGATATCGTCGTCAAAATCGTCGAAACTGCCACCGGAAGGTGCAGCGTCCGGCCCCGGCGACCCCATGCCCGAAGAGGCAGCCTGCTGTTGCGGGGGGGCCTGATTGTAATTCTGGTCCGGATAGCCGCCGCCTTCGCCCATGCCACGACTGTCCAGCATCTGCATCTCATTGGCGACGATTTCTGTCGTGTAGCGGTCCTGACCGCCTTGATCCTGCCACTTGCGGGTTCGCAGGGAGCCTTCAACGTATACTTTGGAGCCTTTGCGCAGGTACTCGCCGGCGATCTCCGCCAGCCGATTGAAGAACACTACCCTGTGCCATTCGGTGCGCTCCTGAGGCTGGCCCGTTTGCTTGTCCTTCCACGTTTCACTGGTCGCCAGCGATACGTTAGTCACAGCGGCGCCTGACTGGGTGTAGCGTGTCTCTGGATCAGCGCCCAGATTGCCCACGAGAATGACCTTGTTGATGCCCCTTGCCATAGCTGCGTCCTCACATTCTGTAACCGCAGACTATAACATTGCCCCCCGCGATTCCGCGACAGATCGACAGCGCAAAAGTGCCCGATCAC
>JAZBPS010000216.1:0-2162 GCA_036353375.1 Halieaceae bacterium
CAACCTGCCCATGATTTCAAACGTTAAGCTGTACGCCCAGCTGGACCAGATGGAAGAGGAATTGTGCGCTCGCCTGGTGGCGCAGCTTCGGGATGCCGCTGCGGGCCTAAACGAGGGTGTATTCTGCGTGGGCGATTTCATGCCGGACGCTGCGCCGCGACCAGGCGCCGATGCAGAGACCGAGCAACTGGTGTTGCTGGGCAGGCAGATACTCTCACTGAGAAGCAAGCTCGGCGAGCCAACAGCGGGTACGCCAGCGGAGCGCATCTGCTGGTACTGTCGGCGGTGGGCCGAGCGCTACGGACGCCCCGGAAACAGCGCGCGGGACCTGGCGCGAGCTTTTCTCAAGGAAATAGGTTCGCCTCTCTAGTTGCGCGCGCGGGACGCGCTCACCCACCCCGGCCTTTATCAGGTACATTCTGCTGTGAGGACAACAGAGCGAACGCGCGGGACGTCTGCTGGAAAGCGCTGGTCCCGCGAAAGGTCCTGTGTCTTCATCTTGCTTTATAACCACATTGATCAATCAGGAGGGCACCGTGGCGATACCGGACCATCAGGCCTTGCAGAATTGGGCAGCAGGCTACTGCAGCTACTGGAATGCGCAGGATCGCCAGGGCTGGATAGACAATTACCGCAGCGTTTTCCAGGGTGACAACGTGCGCATGCTGGACCCGGTGGGTACGCCGGAGAAATTCGGCTTCAAGCAGTGCTGCACGGATTCCTATGACCTGTTCCACGACCATGTGAAGTTTGAGCAACAGAAGCATACGCTGTTCATCCTCGGCAACACCGTGGCGTGGGTGATGAACAACCACATCACGTCCGCAGGTAAAACGGCGATAGCGAAAAGCATCGAGACCTTCCAGTTTGAAGAAGACGGCTCGCTGATAATCAAGACCTGGTACGACGTGGCAGGAGCCAGCAGCGGCAGGATACGGGAGAGCATGAGTACCTACTTGCCGGGTTCTTTCGGCGAGTAGCGCCGGCAGTGACCGGCAGGAATCGCTACCGCCTATTTCTCCACGGCGGTGACAGGCTTCTCGAAGGAGCCGACGTACAACACCGGGGAGGCATCGATGTCCTCCGCGTCCATCATGTGCGCGACCCGCTGCAAGGCGGCCAGGATCATGGTCTGCTCCCACTCCTCCAGCTCTGCAAATTGCCGGGCAAACTGCTCCTGCAGCGGTGTGGGTGCGTCGCGTAAGGTGATCTGCCCCAGCTCGGTAAGGCGCACATGCACGCGACGCTTGTCGGTTGTTGAGCGCTCGCGCTCCACCAGGCCGCGTCCCTCCAGCCGGTCCATAATCGTCGTCACCGTGGCCTGGCTCAGGCTCACCTCACTGGCCAGACGTCCGAGGGTTGCGCCTTCAAGGCGATTGACGGCCTGCAGCAACAGGATCTGGGGCGCTGTGAGGCCCGACGTCCTGGCCAGCCGCTTGGAGTGCATATCTGTAGCCCTGATGACGCGGCGCAGCGCAGTCAGGACCTGGTCTAGCCGGTCCAGAATAAAGCCTCCCGGAAATACGATACTGGGCGGACGGTAATGCCAATAACCGCGGCTGGCAACAGGATTTTCAACCTGTTACCGACGCCCTGCCATCGGTGAGACGCGACTCCCGCAGGCTGGCACTCAGTCCCTTGTACAGGCTCGCGCAGACCAGCAGCATGACGACGGTGAATGGAATGCCCGCAGCAACCGTGCCTGCCTGCAGCGCGGTCAGCGCCTGTTTGCCACCGCCGTACAACAGTGCCGCAGCAAGCACCCCCTGCAAAACCGCCCAGAATACGCGCTGAGGGATAGGCGCATCCTGCTTTCCGCCTGCCGTAATACTGTCGATGACCAGCGAGCCCGAGTCGGAGGACGTTACAAAAAATACCAGTACAAGCACCACGCCGACCAGCGTGGTAATACCGCTCAGGGGCAGGCTTTCCAGCATCTGGAAGGTGGCCAGGCTGATTGAGCCCATACCCTCGCCCAGGCCGCCAATATGATTCTCGGCCTGGAACAGGGCGTTGCCACCAAACGTGCTCATCCACACCAGCGTGACCAGCGTCGGCACCAGCAGGACCGCAATGATGAACTCGCGCACGGTACGACCCCTGGAGACCCGCGCAATGAAGGTGCCGACAAAGGGCGACCAGCTTACCCACCAGGCCCAGTA
>JAZBPS010000217.1:0-10363 GCA_036353375.1 Halieaceae bacterium
CCAGACTCGGCCAGTAGGCCGGGGTTGAGAACAGGAAGCCCAGTAACCCCCGTTGCTTTTCCCATTCCGCCGCGACCGTGGCCTCGTCTTTGCCGGTGGCCGTCAGGGGTCCCAGGATCAGCTTGAAATCGTCGCCGCTGCGTCCGGCTTTTTCAAAGCCTGCCTGCAGCCGCGGCAGGCAGACCTCACGCACGTACTCCGGCGCCGTATTGGTGGGGTGGGTGATCATGCCGTCGGCAATGCGTCCCACCATGCGGGTCATGGCGGGACCTACCGCGCCACACAGCACCGGAATATCCGGGTGCTCGATAGGGCCGGGGTTAAAGAACGGCTGCAGCCTGGTAAAGGTGTAGTGATCCCCTTCGAACTTCAGCTTTTCACCGGTCTGGAAGCTGTGAAAGATGGCTTTTAGCGACTGCACATATTCCCGCAACTGGGGCACTGGCGAATCCCAGCGCGCCGAGTAGCGCTGCTCGATATTCCCCTTCACCTGGGTTCCGAGGCCCAGTTCGAAGCGTCCGCCGGACATGCGCTGCAGGTCCCAGGCGGCTATCGCCACGGTCATGGGGCTGCGCGGGAAAGCCACCAGCACCGAGGTCTGCACCAGCAACGTGTCGGTGGCGTTCAGGGCCAGGGCGGACAGCAGCAGCCCATCGTGCACAGCGTCCGGCACCTGCAGGCCGTCAAAGCCCATGGCCTCCGCCCGGGCGGCATGGGCACCGATATCCTCCGGCCCCATGTCCTCCGGCGTCGCGGCGAAAACTTCAAACATGCTTGCTACCATACTGCTGGAGAATTCGCGCTTGAGATTAGGACATGCGAAAGGGTGCAGGCAACGACCCAGCCTGTAAAAAGGAAACTGGTTCAAACATCAAGCAAGCACTACGCCCGGTTACCAGGCCGCCGCTTAAACCCGTTTTACGTAAAGAGGACACGAACAATGGCAACTGTATTGCTGGAAAAGCACGCGGGCTATGCGCTCATCACCCTGAACCGGCCGGAGCAGATGAATGCCCTGTCCCGGGAGCTGCGCGGCGAACTGGTGACCGCTTTCCAGGACTGCACAGCGGATGAGGATATTCGCGTTATCGTGCTGACCGGCAGCGGCAAGGCGTTCTGTGCCGGCTTCGACCTCAAGGAACTGGCGAGCACCGACGCGAGCGCTGCGGAAGAAGCTGACAACCTGGTCGCCCGTGCCATGGAAGCCTTTCCAGGGCCCATCATCGGTGCCATCAATGGCCACGCCGTGACCGGCGGCTTCGAACTGGCGCTGGCCTGCGACATCCTGATCGGCTCCGAGAATGCGCGCTTTGCCGACACCCATGCCCGGGTGGGCATTCTGCCCGGCTGGGGCCTGAGCCAGAAGCTGCCGCGCCTGATCGGACTGTCCCGGGCGCGGGAAATGGCATTCACCGGCGCACCGGTGTTTGCGCAACAGGCCTACGAGTGGGGGCTGCTGAACCACGTGGTCGCCGCAGAAGACCTGCTCCCCAAAGCCATTGAGATGGCACAGAACATCTGCGCCTGCGTGCCGGAGACACTGCTGGGCTACAAGCGCCTCATTGAAGAAGGCTATTCCAAGCCACTTGACGAGGCACTGGTCTGGGAGGAAGGCCAGGCCATTGAATCAGCAAAAGCCATGACCCGCGCCGTTATGAGCACACGCAAAGAGGCGGTGATCGAAAAAGGCCGTAGCGAAAAATCCCGGAAATAGGCTCTCTTACTCCGCGAGGCTGATCCAGGCGGCTTTCTCCTGGGTGTAGCTCAGCACCGACTGCATGCAGTTGTCTTTCGCGTTGCCGGATTGCTTGTAGCCGCCGAAGGGCAGCGTCATGTCCATCTCGTCAAAGCTGTTCACCCACACCATGCCGGCCTCCAGGGCCTTCACACAGCGGTGGGCCTTGGCAAGGTCTGCCGTCCAGACGCTGGCAGCGAGGCCGTAGGGGGTATCGTTGGCAATGCTGACCGCCTGCTCCACATCGTCAACCGGCAGGATGCTGGCCACCGGCCCGAAGATCTCTTCCCGGGCGATGGTCATGTCGTTTTTCACGTCGGTGAACAGCGTGGGTGCGACATATGCGCCGGCCTCAAGGCCCTCGGGGACGCCGCCGCCAAACTCCAGGCAGGCACCCTCTTCACTGCCCTTCTCGATGTAGTCCAGCACCCGCTGCTGGGCGGTAAAACTCACCAACGGCCCCATGCGGGTTGCGGGGTCCAGCGGATCACCCACCTTGAACTCGTTGGCACCGCGCTCGCGGAAGGCGCTGACAAACTCCTCGTAGATGCCGCGTTCCACCAGCAGCCGGGAGCCGGCGCTGCAGACCTCCCCCTGGTTATAGAAGATGCCATCGATGGCCGCCTCGACGGCGGCGTCCATATCGGGAAGGTCATTGAGAAAAATCTGCGGTGACTTGCCGCCGGTTTCCAGCGAGACCCGCTTCATGTTGGACTGCCCGGCATACTGCAGCATCAGCTTGCCCACCCGGGTTGAGCCGGTGAAGCTGATCTTGGCGACATCGTTGTGCAGGGCCAGGGCCTTGCCCGCGATATCGCCACGGCCATTGACCACGTTGAACACGCCCGCCGGGCCGCCGGCCTCCACGAACAACTGGCCCAGCCGCACACAGCTCAGGGGCGATAGCTCAGCGGGCTTGAGCACCACACTGTTACCCGCCGCCAGTGCCGGGGCGACCTTCCAGGTCGCCATCAACAGGGGGTAATTCCACGGCGACACCGCACCAACCACGCCCAGGGGCTCGCGCTGTACGAAGTGCAGCACATCGTACTGTGTGTTGGTTACCCTGCCCTCAATCTTGTCGATGCACTCACCACAGAACTGGATGAAATCCGCCACCATGGGCAGGTCCACGGTGATCACGTCGGTGATGTTCTTGCCCATGTCCAGGCTTTCCAGCACCGCCAGCTCGCGCGAGGATGCCCGCACCAGGTCAGCCCAACGGTACATGATGTCCATGCGCGCGCGGGGCGCCATCTGTGACCAGCTACCGCCGCGGAAGGCGGCCCGCGCCGCCGCCACGGCGCGGTCTATGTCTTCTGCCGCGCCTGCGCTTACGGCTGCGAGAACCTCGCCGTTGGCCGGGTTGATGGTCTCCAGCCGTTCACCGCTGATGGCCTCCACCAGCTCACCGCCGATGAACAGCCCGGTGGGTGTTGCCGGCAGCACCTCTGCGGCGGTTTGCTGCCAGTCGCTCAAGCTCAGTGTCGTTAAGTCCACGTCTACCTCGTCTGGCGCGAGAGCGCCTGTAAGTACCATTTCACGAAATCAATGCAGAGAAACTCGTAGTCGGGCTGGTAGGGCCCCGGCTCGAAAAAGCGGGAGTTCACCCCCGCAGCGTTGCGGCTGATGATGTACTCATCTTCCAGCGTGGTGCGATGCCACAGCCATGTCAGTGCCTCCCGCTCATAGTCGCGTCCCTCTTTCGCACTGCCGTTCACAAACCAGACCAGCTCCATATCGGTTTCGGTGATGCCCCGCGGGGTAAACCGGTACAGCACGCAATGATCCGGGTAGGCCAGCATAAAGCACAGCGGCCCCAGCTGGATATCGCCGGCGCCGCCGTCATAGCCGGTGAGCGTCCCCATCAGCGGCGCAACCGGCTGGCCGTCCTCGCTACCGGTAAGAAAGCCGTCATAGAGAGCGTAGCGGCTGTGATAAACGTCGGTGCCGAAGTGCTCTGAGGCGGTGAAGGCCTGGTTCACCTCCAGTGCGACGCCCGCGGCACCGGTATCACGGGCCGACCGGGCCCGCATGGCGTCGTTGACATGGCTGACCCGATCACCGATATCCTGCAGGGTGTGCATCTTTGCATAGGCCCGGTGAGCCGTGCCGCAGTGGTAACACTCCAGGTAGTTCTCTACCGTCAGTTTCCAGTTGGCATCGACGCTGTAGACCTGGCGATGTGCCACCCTGGCCTGCGCCAGCTGGTAGGGGGCGAGAGCGGCGTGAACCTTGTCCAGCGCCGGCTGGAAGTCCGCCGCCCCGGCATCGCAGTTAATGAACACCAGGCCCTCGAACACACAGCTTCGCACCGCCTTGAGTCCGTACTCGCCGGGGTCAAAATCCTGCAGGTTTTCCATCGCCCGCGCTGCGCGCAAACTCCCGTCCAGGTTGTACACCCAGCCGTGGTAGGGGCAGACAAAGGTTTTCCGGTTCCCCTGCTTGGCTTCGCATACCCGGGCACCGCGGTGCCGGCAGATATTCATCAGCGCCCTGATGGAACCGGTTTCATCCCGGGTGACGATGATGGAGTCTTCACCCAGCTCATACAGGAAGTAATCACCCGGCTCCGGCACCTGGCTCACATGCCCCGCGTAGAGCCAGCCGCGATAGAGGATGGTGTCCAGCTCACGCTGGTACACCAGGGGGGAGCGGTAGAAATAAGGGTCCATGGCGAAGCCCGGCCTTGCCTGCTGCGCCGCCACGCGCTGGGCCAACAATTCGGGACTGTCATCCACCTGGGTCGCAATCATTTTCATCGCGTTGTCTCCTCAGCCTGTTGCCGGGGTTCCGATGGCCGCGCCGCAGCGTCCGGGCTGCTCACCGGTCTGACGCGGGCGTCAGGCGCCGGCGCGGCGGATCAAAGGCCGGCCCCTGCATCACGCGGCAGGGTGCCAGTACCCGGGTCCAGTGCAACTCGCGGGTGTAGTAGATCTCCGCGAACAAGACATCGGTCTCGCGCCCCCAGGGCATCTTCAATGACGCCAGCGCAATGTTGCGCTTGGCGGTGGGGCACCAGGCGGCCGAGGTCACGTGGCCTACCACCTTGCCCCGGGCGTTCTGTATAAAGCTGTGCTCCGCGGGCTTGTTGCCCTCCACATCCAGGCGCACAAAGCGATAGCGTGAACCGCGCTCTCGCTCCCGCAGCAACGCGGCGCGGCCGGTGAAGTGCCCTTTGTCGAAGTCGACCAGCCAGTCCAGGCCTAGCTCGAAAGGCGAACGTCCGCGACCGTGTCGCACGACCTGCTCGGCGGGCACAAAATCTTCCCAGGCCATAATGAAGCCTGCCTCGATGCGGGCGATACCCAGGGCTTTCGAACCCATAGGCCGGATCATATGGTGTTTGCCGGCCTCGAACAGCGCATCCCAGATATCCAGCGCATGGCGCGGTTCCAGCCATAATTCATAGCCCAGGTCCCCGGTAAAGCCGGTTCTCGACACCAGCACTTCTCCATCCGCAAAGGGAAACGCCTGCATGGCAAAAGGTTTGAGGTGCTGCAGGCCCTCGAACCCCAGATCGCGCAGGGTCGCGCAGGATGTCGGCCCCTGCACGGCCAGGGCCGCCACTGCGCGGGTCTCATCTTCTATGGTGACGTCGTAACCCAGTGCAGAGCAGCACAGCCAGTCCATACAGCGTTCCTGTGCGCACAGCCGCCAGTCGTTATCACCCAGGTGAAACAGCGTGCCGTCGTCGTGCACCATGCCCTCGTCGTTACACCACACTGTGTAACCCACGCGGCGCTGGGCGATCTTGCGCACGTCGCGCACCATCAGGCGATTGAGGTAGGCCTCGGCATCCGGACCGGTGATGCGGTACTTGGTCATGGGCGACAGGTCGAATACGCCGGTGCCATTGCGTGCGGCAAAGTATTCAAGCCCCACATCTTCATAGCTGTTGGCCGTGGTATAGCCAGCCCAGGTGTACCAGTCGTTGACCTGGCAGGCCTTCCGCACCCTCGGTGCGAAGGGCGTTTGCAATACCCGCTGCTGTGCCTCATCCCGCGAGAGACTGTTCATGCACTTTTCTCCTCACGCATCACTACCCGGGCGGCATTGCGACCCGCCACTCCCATGACGCCGCCCCCGGGGTGCGAACCCGCACTGCACAGGTACAGGCCGGGCACCGGCGTGGCGTATTGCTGTGCACCGGGCACCGGCCGCATCATCAGGGCCTGGTCCAGTGCGATTTCACCGTGGTGCCAGTGGCCGCCGTGCATACCGAACTCGGCTTCCAGGTCCTCGGGCGTCAGCAGCTCCGCCGCCAGCACCTGCTCACCGATACCGGGTGCGTAACGCTCAAGCTGCGCCATGACCTGCTCCAGGAAGGCCTCCTTACCGGCCGCCCATCCCTGGCGCAGCTGGTAGGGCGCGAACTGCACGATAGCGGACAACACATGCTTGCCTTCCGGGGCGAGGCTGTCGTCGTGCAGCGTCGGGATCGAAATCTCCATCACGGGCTGCGGCGAGAATTCGCCGTACTTCGCATGATTGAAGGCAAGCTCGATAGCGTCCATGCTCGGCGCGATCAGCAGGCGTTGGCCAGCCTGGTCTTCGCGCAAGCCGGTGAATACCGGCAGCCCATCCAGGGCCAGGTGCAGCTTCGCACTCACGCCTCGGGCCCTGAAGTTCTCAATGCGCCGGGCGAAGCCCGCATCGAGGTGTCGGTACCCCACCAGTTTATTGAAGGTCGTCTTTGGGTCCGCCCCGGATACAACCACCCCGGCGCGGATCACCTCACCACTGGCCAAGCGCACGCCAACCGCTCGGCAGTTCTCCAGCAGGACTTCCGCGACGGGGGCATCACAGCGCAGCACAGCACCGGCCGCCTCGGCAGCATGGGCGAAGGCCTGCCCTACCGCTCCCATGCCGCCCCGAACCACGGTGGGTCCCTGCATGCCGTAGTAGTCCCCCATATGGCGATACAGGTAGCCGTACACCGTGTTGGGAGAGCGCGGCCCCATATGTGCGCCCAGCACACCGTCCATGCTCACCGCCGCCTTCAACAACGCACTGTCAAAGTGCTCGTTGGCGACATCGTATATATTGATCAGCCCGACCCGCAGCAGGTCCTGCATATCGTCCTTGCCCAGCCGTTTCAGTGACCAGCCCAGCTGCAGCAGGGACAGATTGTCACGCCAGTTGCGCTGTACCAGGCTAGGCAGTGGACGATTGAAGAAGCCGTCCAGCACTTTCGCAAAACGCTTGTTCTGGTCATGGAACCGGCGATAGGCGGCCTGGTCAGCGGCGGACACACCGCGCACACTCGCGCCGCTGATCACCACGGGCTGGTCGTCGGGGGCCAGCGCGATCGTACTCAAGTCCGCCGCTGCCGGGACCAGCCCATGGTTATCCAGCGCGAGTTCCCGCGCCACCCCGGGGTTCAACTGGGTCAGCAGATGGGCGCCGGAGGACACCCGGAAGCCGTCGGCAAAGGCGCGGGTCGCAGCGGCGCCGCCTGGCCGGGACCGGGCTTCAAGCACCTGTACACGACGACCCGTCTTCGCCAGATAGGCAGCACAGGCCAACGCGTTGTGGCCGGCACCGATCACGACAACATCCACGCGGGACTCAGTCATCCAGAAAACCCTCCGGCACCACGCTGGGTCGCTTCAGGTCCTTCAGAATCTCGCGAGCGGCATTGGCGCCGGGCGCCGCCATCACGCCGCCACCGGGATGGGTGGCAGAGCCGCACATATACATGCCGGCCACAGGACCCCGATACTGGGCAAAACCCGGGAAAGGTCGATTGAACAGCAACTGGTCGAAGGTCAGCTCACCCTGGAAGATGTTGCCCTCGGTAAGCCCGACCTCGTTATCGATTTCGTTGGGCGTACGGATTTCCACGTCCAGGATCAGATCCTTGAAATCAGGGCTGTGTTCGGCGATCTGGTCTATCACGACCTGGCCAAAGGCGTCCCGCTTCTCTGGCGTCCAGGGACCGTCCGCCAGGGTGGGCGGACAGTACTGCACAAACACCGTCATCATGTGTTTCCCCGGCGCGGCCATGGTCGGGTCCACCTGGGTTGGGATCAGCATGTCTATGTAGGGGTCTGCCGACCAGCGGCCCGCTTTCCAGTCGTCATAGGCGCGTTCCAGCCGCTCCAGCGAATCGATACAGTGCATATCCGACTGCATCAGCGGGCTGCCCGGGGGCAGCGCCGAAAACGTGGGCAGGCCGTCCAGGGCGATGTTCAGCTTGCCGGAGGATCCGCGAATCTTGAAGTTCTTTGCCCGGTGCACAACGGACGCCGGCAAGTCGCTCTCGTCAAAGCACTCCAGGAAGGTGCGCTTGGGGTCGAGGTTGGACACCACCGTGTCCGCCAGCAACTCAGTGCCGTCGGCCAGGGCAACGCCCGCGGCGCGACCATCGCGCACGATGATGCGGTGCACCTCAGCATCGCAGCGGATCTCGCCACCGAAGGACTTGAAGCTGCTGGCAAGCGCGTCTGCCACGGCGCCCATGCCACCGCGGGCAAACCCCCAGGCGCCGATGCTGCCGTCCACATCCCCCATGTAATGATGCAACAGCACGTAGGCGGTGCCCGGGGAATACACACCCAGCGCGGTGCCGATAATGCCGCTACCGGAGAGGTGCGCCTTGATCACATCTGTCTCGAAGTACTCATCGAGAAAGTCACCGATGCTCATGGTCCAGAAACGCAGTGTGTCCAGCAGGCCCTGTTCACCCATGTCGGTGAACGACGCCGCCAGCTCCAGCAGCCCGTTGATATCCCGGGGCTTCATCGACGTGGGGTCGGGTGGTGTGGTCATCAGGTACTTGCGAATCAGCCGGGTCTGGCGCATGACGTCAGCGGAGAAGCGCTTGTAGGCGTTGGCATCCCGAACCGAGTGACGGGCCATCTCCCGATACTGCCGTTCGCTGTCACCGAAGTTGCCGAAGTAGTCGCCATCGCGGGTGAAGGTCACGCCGCCTTCAAAGGGAATGACCTGCAGCCCGTGCCGCGGCAACTCGAGATCCCGGGTAATCTCCGGGCGCAGCAGGCTGCAAACATAGGAGCAATTGGAGTACAGCCAACCTTCATGCAGCTCGCGACTCACCGTGGCGCCGCCGATGTAGGGATTGCGTTCCAGCACCAGCACGTCAAGGCCCGCTTTCGCGAGATAAGCCGCATTGCACAGGCCGTTGTGGCCCGCACCTATCACGATGGCATCGTACTTTTTCATTGTGCACCAATGTCTCTCTGCTGTGCCCTGCCAGCGCGGGCCACCTCAGAGCATGCCCCGCCGGGGCACGCTTGTCACCTTGCCAAACCGTACCCGACCGGGGGCAGCAAAGTCTGCCGGGCCTACCCGCCGGGCATCCACATCGGCAGCAGACAGAAGCATCGCGGGACCGGAAATTTGCGCCAAGAATTCACAGCCAGCGCGGATTCCGCGGTGATTTCCGTCATAATAAGCCGGACCAAGAGGCTATTCATGCATATCAATCACGATGACGTTATCCAGGTGATTCGCGAGGCGTCCGCGAACCACATCCTGCCGCTGTGGAAAAACCTGGAGGACCACCACGTGGACGACAAGGGCGGCGGCGACCTGGTCACGGCCGCCGACCGCGCCTGTGAGCTGTTCCTGACGGAAGAGTTGAGCAAGATCGTCGATCGCTCGCTTGTCGTGGGTGAAGAGGCCGTATCCGAGAATGCCGCCGCGCTTGGCGCGCTGGAATCCGATCAGGCTGTCTGGGTGGTGGACCCCCTGGACGGTACCCGCAATTTTGCCCACCATCGGCAACCCTTCGGCGTCATGGTCGCCCTGGTGAAGCAGGGCGAGACCCTCGCGGGCTGGATCTACGACCCGCTCTCGGAAAGCCTGTTATCTGCGGAGCTGGGTGCAGGCTGCCTGCTGGACGGACAACGCGTCAGCCTGCAGGCGGAAGACAAATCCAGCGGAGCCATGCGCGGCGCCGTGCTCACCGGGTATCTGCCCCAGGGCCTGCGGGAGCACGTAAAAGCGCAGCTGCAGCAGTTTGCCGAGCACCGCAGCTTCCGCTGTGCCGCCCATGATTACCGGCGCCTGGTCACCGGCGAAGTGGACTTCCTGCTGTATTACCGAACCTGTGTCTGGGACCACGCGCCGGGCGTGCTGATCGCTGGGGAAGCCGGCGCAGTAGCGGCACGCTACAACGGTGTGGCCTATTCGCCGCGCAGCAAGGACGCGGGACTGCTGTGCGCCAGCACCAGCGGAAACTGGCAGACGGCGAAAGACCTGCTGATTCCCCCGCGCTGGGAAAACTGACCGGCGCGGCCGGCAGCAGTTCAGGATTCCGGCGCGATGCTCTGTCCGGCCAGCCCCTCGCCGGAGGCGAGCAGGCGGGTAAAATCCTGCGCCGCCAGAGGACGACTGTAAAAGAATCCCTGCACTTCATTACAGCCAAACGCCCGCAGGGCCTCAAGCTGAGCGGCGGTCTCCACCCCCTCGGCCAGCACCTTAAGTCCCAGATGGCGCGCCAGTACGATGGTGGAGTTCACGATGGCCCGGTCCGCCACGTCGCTGGCCAGCCCCTCAATAAATTCCCGGTCGATGTTCAGGGTGTCCACAGGCAGTTGCTTCATGTGGGCGAGGGACGAGTGGCCCGTACCGTAATCGTCGATGGATATGCGCACACCC
>JAZBPS010000218.1:0-9285 GCA_036353375.1 Halieaceae bacterium
ATAGGGTCGCCCGGACAGGGTCGCCCGGACAGGGTCGCCCGGATAGGGTCGCCCAGATCGGGTCACTCAGACCGGCTCGCGCTGCCCCTGGCGCCCGGTGCCCTCACGCACAACGCCTTTGCAGTCGTTACACGAAGTCTTCCATTCGGCTGCGTAGGTTCGAGATGTCCTTCAGGCGCTGACTGATCTGCGCGGCCACATGGTAGTCATTCTTGGACAGCTTCATGGCGTAGTTCAGCTGGCGCTCGGCCTCATCCAGCACGCCGTTGAGTATGAAGTACTCAGCCCTGGCCTGATGCAGCCCGGCAATGTTGCCAGACAGTCCCTGCACCTCCGCAAGGAGGTACCACAGACCCGGGTCCTCGGGTCGCACACGGCTCTGCTCAATCAGGACTTCTTCGGCGATATGGGCCTGCTGGTTCATCAGCAGGGCTCGCGCATAGGCCATGGTCAGTGCATGGTTACCGGGGTAAAGCTTCAGTTCCCGCTGCAGCAGGCGAGCGGCTGACTGGGCCTCGCCAATGCTCATATCGAGCTCTGCCTGGGCAATCACATATTCCACCCGGGTGGGGTCGGCGACAATCAGCCGGTCCAGCTCCTGCTGCGCTTCCGCCGGTCGACCGGCTGCAATCAGCGCCAGCGCCAGGCCGTAGCGGGAGCCCGCCTCGGATAGCGGCTGTCCGTCCAGGCTGTCGCGAAACATTTCCGCCGCCCGCTGGGGTGTATCCGCATGGTGGACCTGCATGCGGGCACGCATCAACTGGAAGGATAGCGAGGGCGGTTGTACCTGTTTGGGGTACTGGCGGGCCCGGTTGCGTGTGTCGGCGATGCGGCTCTCGGACAGCGGGTGGGTGCGCATGAACTCGGGGATACGGTTAGCGCTTGAGTAGCGGCTGGATTGCAGCATTCTCTCGAACATGGCGGGTGCGGCGTGTGGGTCCATGCCTGCCTTGACCATGGTTTGCATGCCGATGCGGTCGGCTTCCTGCTCTGCGGAGCGGCTGTGTCGAAGCTGCGCGTCCATGGCTGCGGCCTGGGCGGCCGAGAGTGCGGCCATGCCGGCTGCGCCGCCGGTGGTGGCGATCAGCACCGCGCCCGCCAACAGGCCCGCGAGGGTAATGGGCTGGGTGGCCTGGGCGTGCTCGATACGACGCGAAAAGTGCCGCTGGCTCAGGTGGGCGATCTCGTGAGCGAGAACGGTGCCCAGTTCATCCTCGCTCTGGGCATAAAGGAGAAGGCCGGTATGCACCCCGATGACGCCGCCGGGCACGGCAAAGGCGTTGATGACGGGGTTGTCTACAATCACCACGTCAATCCGGCGGTCCTGCAGCTCGCTGTGGGTGACCAGCCGGTAGATAAGGTCTTCCAGGTAGTCCTGCAGTAATGGGTCGTCCAGCGTGGGGGCCTGGGAGCGGAAAACACGCAGCCAGGCGCGCCCGAGCTGATACTCCTGCTCCGGGGAAAACAGGCTGGTGCTGCTTTCGCCCAGGTTGGGCAGCTTGAGATCGTCTGGGGTCGCGGCGCTGGCGTGGAAAAGCGCCGTCACCAATACCAGCTGTAGCAGGCGTTGCATCACGGCCACAAGGGCGCTCCGGCGGGTTGATTGCATACTGTATGGGAGAGGTGTTCGAGTCGCAACACGCGTCGAAGTTCCAATGCGTGGCCGCCAGTGGCTATACTTGGCAGCCATTTTTTGAGAAGCCGTAACCTTGCCCGAGGATGCAATAACCGAGCTGGACGCGAGAGGCCTGGATTGCCCCATGCCCCTGTTGAAAGCCAAGCGTGCTCTCAACGCCCTGCGGGCGGGCGAACGGTTGCGCGTGCTGGCCACGGATCGCGGCTCTGTGCGGGACTTCGAGGTGTTTTCCCGGCAGTCTGGTTGTCCCTTGCTGTCCAGCGAAGAGCGGGACGGCGTGTTTATCCACGTGATTGAGAAAGCTGAACCGGCACAACAGGCCGGTCGGAAGGGATAGCCCGTGCTGCAAATCTTCCAAAAATGGTACGAGCGCTTCTTCTTCGAGGAAGAGAGCATCCTGCTGCTGGTGATTCTGGCAGTGGGCCTGTTGCTGCTGCTGACAGTGGGCGACATTATCACGCCGGTGGTGGCGGCGATCGTGCTGGCCTACCTGATGCAGGGTCTCAGTGCCTGGTGCACCAGTCATGGCATGCCCCAGTGGATGGGTGTCACCATTTCATTTCTGGTGTTCGTGGGTTTGTTCTTCGGTTTTCTCTTTCTCTTGCTGCCGCTGGTGTGGCAGCAGGCGACCACGCTGTTGGGCGAGCTGCCGCGCATGTTCGAGGAGCTGCGGGTGTGGGTGTCGGTGCTGCCCGAGGAGTATCCGGAGCTGGTGACCCAGGAGCAGGTGAGCGAGCTTGTGGCGCTGGTGCAGCGTCGCGCGGCGGAGCTGGGACAGTCCATTCTCAGTCTGTCACTGGCCTCGCTGCCCCTGTTCGCGGTTATTGTGGTGTACGCCATCCTCGTGCCCCTGCTGGTGTTTTTCTTTCTGAAGGATCGGGATGAAATTCTTGCCTGGATGGGTGGTTTTCTGCCACGGGAGCGCCCGCTACTTAACCGCATCTGGATTGAAATGAACGAGCAGATGTCGAATTACGCCCGGGGCAAGTTGATCGAGGTGTTGATCGTGGGCGCGGTCACCTACGTGACGTTTACGCTGCTCAACCTCAACTATGCCGAGCTGCTGGGCCTGCTGGTTGGCCTGTCGGTGATCATTCCCTACATTGGCGCCATGGTGGTCACCATACCGGTTGCCCTGATCGCACTGTTTGAGTGGGGACTGGGCTCCGAGTTCTATACCGTTATGATTGCGTACCTGATTATCCAGGCACTGGATGGCAATGTACTGGTTCCCCTGTTGTTCTCTGAGGCCGTCAACTTGCACCCAGTGGCCATCATACTCGCCGTACTGTTTTTTGGCGGTATCTGGGGGATCTGGGGTGTTTTCTTTGCCATCCCCCTGGCGACGTTGGTCAAGGCGGTTATCAATGCCTGGCCGTCGCCGGATGCACCCGTGGCTGCCGAGGCGCCATAGCGGTTCCAGTAGCCGGGATATTTCCGGTACGCACGCGGTCTGACTGGCCTGACCCTGGTCGTCACCCGTATACGCTCGACCGAATACATGCTTCGCCACCTGGAGACCTCAATGTTGTCTGTTTCTGTCCGCGCCTTCGCCCTGCCGGTACGGGCCCTGGTTGTTCTGCTCGCTGTCGCAGCGCTGGGCTGCGCCCCCCAGCAGCAGGCGCCCGACGAGGCTGCGCTGCCGCTTTCGCCCAGGCAGAGCCCGAACGACAGTAATCTCTACCGGTATATCGAGCTGGATAATGGCCTGCGAGCGCTGCTGGTGTCAGACCCTGATACCACCAAGGCTGCGGCGGCCCTCGACGTGTATGTCGGCAGCGCCAGCAACCCCAGGGGGCGGGGCGGACTGGCACATTTTCTTGAGCACATGCTGTTTCTGGGAACGGACAAATATCCGGATTCGGGTGAGTATGCGCGCTTCATCGCCGAGCACGGCGGTTCGCGCAACGCCTATACCGGCTTCGAGCACACCAATTACTTCTTTGACGTCGACAGTGATTACCTGCGCGAGGCTATCGACCGCTTCGCGCAGTTCTTTATCTCCCCGCGCTTTGACGAGGTTTACGTCGGGCGCGAGGTCAACGCCGTACATGCCGAGTTTCAGCAGGGGCTCAACACCGACTCGCGGCGCGGCGCCGATGTGTTGCGGGAGGTTGCCAATCCCGAACACCCCTACAGCGAGCTGGCCGTGGGCACCCGCGATACGTTGGCCGACCGGCCCGATTCGGCTGTCAGGGATGAGTTGATCGCGTTCTACGAGAAGTACTATTCCGCCAACCTTATGCGGCTGGCGGTGGTTGGCAGCGAAGACCTGGATACGCTGGAATCCATGGTGCGTGAAATTTTCAGCCCGGTTCCCAATCGGGATGTGGAGATAGCGGATATCGCCGTGCCGCTTTACGAGGAGGATGCGTTGCCGCTGGAGGTGTTCGTGCGCCCACTCGCCACTACCCGCAACCTGTCCCTGACGTTTCCCCTGCCGGATTTAAGCGATGAGTACCGTACCAAGCCCATGCGCTACATCAGCAACCTGGTGGGTCACGAGGGTGAGGGCAGCCTGTTGTCCCTGCTGAAAGCGGAAGGCTGGGCGGAGGCATTGGGCAGCGGCTCGGGGCTAAGCTACCGGGGCGGCTCGGCGTTTACGGTGAGTATCACGTTGACCGAGCAGGGCGTCGCAGAGCGCGACCAGGTAGTGGCAGCGGTGTTTGAGTACATTCGTATGCTGGAGAACGAAGGCCCGGATGAACGCCTCTATCGCGAGCAGGCGCAGCTGGCGGACCTGCAGTTTCGTTTTCAGGAAAGTACAGCGCCCCTGCGCTACGTCACCATGCTTGCCAACAGCATGCAGGAATTCGCTCCCCGGGATGTGCTGTCGGGCAACTACATGATGACGGACTACGATCCTGCGCTGATTCAGGGCCTTATCGAGGACTATCTGGTGCCGGAGCGCGTGGTGGTTACGCTGACCGCACCCGGCGTACCGGTGACGGACGTGAGCGAGTTCTACCGCACCGAATACTCGGTCCGCGGCATTGACCTCCAGCAGAAAGGCTGGGCGAGTGTGGGTGATGACGGCATTGATCCACGCCTGTTCCTGCCGGAACCCAACGCGTTTATCGCCGAGGATGTATCCCTGCAGCCGCTGCCCTCAGACAATCCGGAGGTGCCACAGCAGCTCCTTGCATCACCGCGACTTAACATCTGGCAGCGCCAGGACGACGAGTTCCGCGTGCCCAAGGGCGCGATGTATACCAACTTCCGAACGGCATTGGTGAACGACACGGTAGAGCATGCGGCGGCATCGCAACTGTATGTGAGTCTGCTGAATGACGCCGTGAACGAATTTACCTATCCGGCGCTGCTGGCAGGGCTTAACTACAGCCTGAGTGTAAGCAGCACCGGTATCAGCCTGTCGATGGGCGGCTACAACGACAAGCAGCCCGAGTTGCTGGCGCGCATCGTCGAAAACATTGACGCCGCGGACTTTGATGGCGAGCGCTTTGAAAACATCCGCGATGACCTGATTCGCGGTCTTGAGAACGTGAAAACGTCACGCGCTTTCCAGCAGGTTCTGCGGCACGGTCGACGCCTGCTTACCGATGGGCGTTATGCGGATGAAGATGTCGCTGAAGCGCTGCGGAATTTGACACCGGAGGCGGTAGCCGCCCACGGCGTCCGCCTCTGGGAAACCAGCTCCGCGGACATCCTGTTGTACGGGAATTACGGTGACGACGAAATCCTTGCGGTTCGCCAGGCATTGGCACCGCTGTTGCCCGGGCAGGTTGCGGCACAGCCTCCTGCGCCGCAGGTGACCCGCATCAAGGCTGGCCAGAACCTGGTGTATTCCGCGGATATTGAGCACGGCGACGCGGTGATGATCTGGTACATACAGGCACCGGGTGACAGTCTCGCCGATCGCGCCCTCGCCGCCCTCACCGGACAGGTAGTCAGTGCGGACTATTTCGAAGACCTGCGCACCGAGCAGCAGCTTGGCTACATCGTTAATGCCTTTAACTGGCCGCTGCTGGATGTGCCGGGTGTTGCCATGATGGTGCAGTCGCCTACCGCGGGCGTGACCTCGTTGGTGCGCGCCTCCAGAGCGTTTCTGGAAGGCCGTATCGGCGCCGCAGGCGCGGTGACCGAGGCGCAGTTCCTGCGTCACAAGGCGGCCCTGCTGGAAGAAATCCTGGAGCCGCCGAAAAACCTGTTTGACGCGTCCGAGTACTTCTGGCGAGAGATCAACCGCGGTTCAGACGGCTTCGACAGCAAAGAGACACTGGCAGAGGCAGTTCGCGCAGTCCCCTTCTCGCAGTGGACAGACTGGTTCCGGCGCCATGTGCTGGAGCAACCCGCCTCCCTGGTGATGGCCTCCGCCGGGCGTTTCGGTGAATTACCGGAAGGTACGGAGGTGGAGGATGTCGCTGCCTTCAAATCCCGGCAGCCCGCGTACGATCGGCGCCTGCCGCGGGACAGGCAGGTAAACCAGGGTCCCTAGATTGGCTTCACTGTCAGCGGGGCCTTGCTTGAATCGCCTTGGGGCCCGGTTACAATCGTGGGCCCGCAGCACATCTAACCAGGGCAGGAGAACCCGATGACCGAGGACATGGACCCCGCCGAAACCCAGGAGTGGCTTGACGCCCTGGACGCAGTGGTCAAGCACGAGGGTCCCGATCGCGCCGCGTACCTGTTGCGCCGCCTGTCCGAGCAGGCGGTTATGCGGAAAACGCGCCTGCCCATGGCGATCACCACGCCGTTTCGCAACACTATTCCGCCTTCTGCGGAGAAGCGCATGCCCGGCGATCTGTTCATGGAGCGCCGCATCCGCTCCCTGGTGCGCTGGAACGCACTCGCCATGGTTATGCGGGCGAACGACAATAATGAGGGCCTGGGTGGGCATATCTCGAGTTTTTCCTCCAGCGCCACTCTTTATGACGTGGGCTACAACTATTTCTTCCGCGGCTCCGACGGCGACCACCCCGGCGACCTCGTGTTCTACCAGGGGCATAGTGCGCCCGGCATGTATGCGCGCTCCTACCTGGAGGGACGCCTGAACGAAGATCAGCTGGATAACTTCCGGCGCGAAGTCGGGGGTAATGGCCTGTCTTCCTATCCCCACCCCTGGCTGATGCCGGACTACTGGCAGTTCCCCACGGTGTCCATGGGTCTGGGCCCCATTCAGGCGATCTACCAGGCCCACGTGCTGAAGTACCAGCAAAACCGCGGGCTGGTGGACCACAAGGATCGCCGCGTCTGGTGCTTCCTGGGCGACGGCGAATGCGATGAGCCCGAATCTTTGGGTTCTATAGCGCTGGCCGGTCGGGAGAACCTGGACAACCTGACCTTTGTAGTGAACTGCAATTTGCAGCGACTGGATGGGCCGGTGCGAGGCAACGGCAAGATCATCCAGGAACTGGAAGGCATATTCCGCGGCGCAGGCTGGAAAGTGTTCAAGGTGATCTGGGGTCGCCACTGGGATCCCCTGCTGGACAACGATAGCTCCGGGATGCTGCAGCAGCGTATGGACGAGGTCTGCGACGGCGAGTTGCAGAACTACAAATACAACGGCGGTGCCTACACCCGGGAGCACTTCTTCGGCAAGTATCCGGAGACGCTGAAACTGGTTGAGCACCTGTCGGACAAGGACATCATGTACCTGAACCGGGGCGGTCACGACCCCTACAAAATCTATGCCGCCTACGCGGAGGCGGTCGCGACCAAGGGCCGGCCCACGGTGGTGCTGGCGATGACCGTCAAGGGCTACGGCACCGGCGAAGCGGGGGAGGCCAACAACGAGACCCACTCGCTGAAGAAGCTGGACCTGGAAAGCCTCAAGGCGTTTCGCGACCGCTTCGGCGTGCCCCTGAGTGATGCAGAGCTCAAGGATGTTCCCTATTACCGGCCTGCCAATGACAGCCCTGAGCTGCGCTATATGCGCGAGCGGCGCGAGGCATTGGGTGGGCAAATTCCCTGGCGGCGCAGCGATTTTGAGGCATTGGAGGTACCCAGCCTGGAGGACCTCAGCGGCCAGCTCAAGGGCAGCGGCAAGCGGGAGATCTCCACCACCATGTCTTTCGTGCGTACCCTGTCCACGCTGGTGAAGGACAAGCGTATTGGCGAGCGAGTGGTGCCCATCGTGCCGGACGAGGCGCGCACCTTTGGCATGGAGGGCATGTTCCGCCAGCTGGGGATTTATTCATCCGCCGGGCAGCGGTACACGCCCCAGGACGCCGGCCAGATCATGTTCTACAAGGAGGACATCAAGGGACAGATCATGGAGGAGGGCATCAATGAAGCCGGTGCTTTCTCAGCCTGGCTGGCCCACGCCACCTCCTACTCCACCAGCAATTTTCCGATGGTGCCCTTCTACATCTTCTATTCCATGTTTGGTTTCCAGCGCATCGGCGACCTGGCCTGGGCGGCGGGGGATTCCCAGGCGCGAGGCTTTTTGATCGGGGCGACTGCCGGGCGCACCACGCTCAATGGCGAGGGCCTGCAACACCAGGACGGACACAGCCACCTGATTGCAGGCACCATTCCCAACTGTGTCTCCTATGACCCCACCTACGCCTACGAGCTGACGGTTATCATTCAGGACGGCCTGCGCCGCATGTACGGCGAAAAGGAGAACAAGTTCTATTACATCACCACGATGAACGAGAACTACGTACAGCCGCAGATGCCGGTGGGTGTCGAAGAGGGCATCATCAAGGGCCTGTACCCCCTGCGCAAAAGCAAGAAGCGCGGCAAGAAAGTCGTTGATCTGTTGGGCAGCGGCACTATTTTGCGCGAGGTGGAGGCGGCCGCCGACATTCTCGAAAAGGACTACGGCGTTACTGCCAACGTGTGGAGCATGACCAGCGCCAACGAGTTGCAGCGCGAGGGCAAGGCCGTGGATCGCTGGAACATGTTGCACCCCGATGCCGAACCCCGCGTGCCCTATGTGACAGAATGTCTGCCGCACAAGAATCGGCCTGTAATCGCCGCCACGGACTACATCAAGGCCTATGCAGACCTGATTCGTGAGTTTATCCCGGGTCGCTACGTGACGCTGGGCACCGACGGGTTCGGTCGCAGCGACACCCGCAGCCGGCTCAGGCATTTCTTCGAAGTGAGTCGCGAATATATCGTTGTGGCTGCGCTGAAAGCGCTGTCCGACGAGGGGGCGGTGCCTGTCGGTGAGGTTAACCAGGCCATGAAGGCGCTGAGCATCGATCCGGACAAGCCGGACCCCTACACCCTGTAATTCACCTGGCGCTTGCCGCGGCGTCTGTACGCCGACGCCACGTATGAGGAGTAAACCATGGCTCGCCACACCCTGACAGTCCCGGACATCGGCGGTGCCGAGGATGCCGAGGTCATCGAGGTCATGGTGGCCGTGGGTGACGCTGTCGAGCTTGAGCAGGGCCTGATCGTACTCGAGTCAGACAAGGCGTCCATGGAGGTGCCGGCCGAACATGCGGGCACTATCGTGGAAGTGCTGGTCAGCGAAGGCGATGCCCTGAAAGAAGGTGACGCCATTGCGGTGCTGGAGACTGACGCCGACACCGCCGACGTGGAAGGTGATGCTGCGCCGTCGGAAGATGAGGAGCCCTCAGCCAGTAGAGAGCCCTCAGCTGATGAGGAGCCCTCAGCCAGTAAAGAGCCTCCAGCTGATAAAGAGCCACCGGCCGAGGCCGCGCAACCGGAAG
>JAZBPS010000219.1:0-25588 GCA_036353375.1 Halieaceae bacterium
CAGTTTTGCGATGCGATTCGTATTCTCTCCCGCAGCTTTGCTATATTCTTGGCTATCGCGGTATCAGTCATGATGCTGCCCGGGTTATTGGCATTACATTTGCTGCAGTTAATTGTAGTTAATTGCAGTTAAGTACAGTGAGTTGCAGCAAGTCAGACCAGTGCTGCATCCATTGCATCGCTGTCGTAGTCGATGATGTAACCTGCGTCTGTCTCGATGCTTGTGGACGCGTCCGATGCGCTGCAGCGACGTAGTATAGAGACTTCTGCAGCCCCGGGCGGGACGCCAAAAAAAGAAAGGGCCGTAACAGGGGAGCCAAGGTTTATGGATATCACAGAGCTGCTGGCATTCAGTGCAAAGCAGGGAGCCTCGGATTTGCATTTGTCGGCGGGCCTGCCCCCCATGATTCGCGTGGATGGCGATGTGCGCCGCATAAACCTGCCGCCCATGGACCACAAACAGGTCCACGATCTGATCTACGAGATCATGAACGACAAGCAGCGCAAGGACTACGAGGAGTTCATGGAGACGGACTTCTCCTTCGAAGTCCCCGGCGTTGCCCGCTTCCGGGTCAACGCCTTCAACCAGAACCGCGGCGCCGGCGGTGTATTCCGAACCATTCCCTCCAAGGTGCTATCCATGGAAGACCTGGGCATGGGCCAGGTGTTCAAGGATATCGCCATGATCCCGCGCGGACTGATGCTGGTCACCGGCCCCACCGGCTCCGGTAAATCGACCACGCTTGCGGCTATCATCGATTACATCAACGACAACAAGTACGAGCACATCCTGACCATCGAGGACCCTATTGAGTTTGTCCACGAGAGCAAAAAGTGCCTGGTCAACCAGAGGGAAGTGCATCGGGACACGCTGGGCTTCAACGAGGCGCTGCGCTCAGCGCTGCGGGAGGATCCGGACATTATCCTGGTCGGGGAGCTGCGAGACCTGGAGACCATCAAGCTGGCCCTTGAGGCCGCCGAAACCGGTCACCTGGTGTTCGGCACCCTGCACACCCAGTCTGCGGCCAAGACCATAGACCGGGTCATCGACGTATTCCCCGCCGCGGAGAAGGCAATGGTGCGCTCGATGCTGTCGGAATCCCTGCAGGCGGTCATATCCCAGACGCTTCTGAAGAAGCAGGGCGGCGGGCGTGTTGCGGCCCATGAGATCATGCGCGGCACCTCGGCTATCCGCAACCTGATCCGCGAGGACAAGGTGGCACAGATGTATTCTGCCATTCAGACCGGCGGCAGCCTGGGCATGCAGACCCTGGACCAGTGCCTGCAGACACTGGTGGAAAAACGTCTGATTTCCCGGGAAGCGGCGCGTGAAAAAGCCAAAATGCCGGAAAATTTCTAAGCAGCGTTGGGCGCTGGCGCAGTCCAGTCGCTGAACACCCGGGAGGGGCAAACAGGTGGATATCGACAAACTGCTGAAATTCATGGTCGAGAAAAAGGCCTCGGATGCCTTTATCACCGTGGGGGTTGCGCCCAGCCTGAAGATCAACGGCAAGGTGATGCCCGTATCCGACCACAAGCTGACCGCGGAGCAGGTTTACAAAGTGGTCACCGGGGTCATGAGCAAGGCCCAGCGCGAGGAGTTTGAAACGCACAATGAGTGCAACTTCGCCGTTGCCCGCGACAATATAGGCCGCTTCCGTGCCAGCGCTTTCTACCAGCGCAATCAGCCAGGCATGGTGTTGCGCAGGATCGAGACCACGATTCCGACCATCGATGAGCTGAACCTGCCGCCGGTAATCCGGGACCTGGCCATGACCAAGCGCGGCCTGGTGATCTTTGTCGGTGCTACCGGCACCGGTAAATCCACGTCCCTGGCCTCCATGATTGGCTATCGTAACCACAACAGCACCGGTCACATCATCAGCATCGAGGACCCGATTGAGTTTATCCACGAGCACGCGGGTTGCATCGTCACCCAGCGCGAGGTCGGCATAGATACCGAAAGTTTTGAGGTAGCGCTGAAGAACACGCTGCGTCAGGCCCCCGATGTGATCATGATCGGTGAGGTGCGTACCAAGGAGACCATGGAGCAGGCCATCACCTTTGCGGAAACCGGCCACCTGTGCCTGTGTACCCTGCACGCCAATAACGCGAACCAGGCGCTGGACCGTATCCAGCATTTCTTCCCGGTGGAGCGTCATGACCAGATCTGGATGGACCTGTCGCTCAACCTGCGCGGCATGGTCGCCCAACAGCTGGTTCCCACCCGCGATGGCAAGAGTCGTCGTGCGGTGATTGAAGTGCTGTTAAACACACCGCTGGTGTCGGACCTGATTCGCAAGGGCGAGGTGCACCTGCTGAAAGAGCTGATGGCCAATTCCAACGAACTGGGAATGCAGACCTTTGACCAGGCGCTGTTCAAGCTTTACAAGGAAGGCGCCATCGACGAGGAGAAAGCCCTGTCCCATGCGGACTCCCGCAACGACCTGCGCCTGATGATCAAGCTGGACGCCGACGGCGGCGATGCCCTCGCCAGCGCGCCGGAGTTCAGTATGGAGACCAGCGACGAGGAAGCGCGGCAAAGCTTCCTGCGCTAGCAGTACAGGCAGCGATTAACGGTCAAGCGACATGCGCCTTGCCCCGGACAGGGCGTGCTTGCGCTGGAATCCCTGGCGCCTACTCCGCGTGTGCCGCCAGCCAGGTATCGAGAATCAGTCTTGCCGCCAGGGCGTCTGCCGGTGCTTCGCGATAGTCTCCCCTGTGCCCCTGTTCCCTGAGCATACTCTTGGCCGCATGGCTGGAAAGCCGCTCGTCCACATACTCCACAGGGATATTGAAGCGCCCTTGCAGACGTCGGCCGAACTTTCTGGCCCGGTCCGCCAGTTCGCCCTCAGTGTCGTCCATGTTCAGGGGTAGCCCCACCACCACCAGCGCCGGCCTCCAGTCGGTAAACAGTGCGGCCACGCTGTCCCAGTCCGGCACGCCGTCCCGGGCTCGCAACACCGTCACTTCACTGCTGGTGCCCGTGAGCGTATTGCCGCTGGCCACGCCAATCTGGCGCAGTCCATAGTCGAAGGCCATCACGGTGCTGGCGTGGGAGGGTTTCAGGCGCCCGGAACCCCGTCAGGCATGCCCGGCATCGGCGGAGAGCAGGTTCATATCAACGCCCAGCCTTGCGGCTGCGGCGTGCATGCGCAAATGCGCAGGTGTGTCAAAGATCACGGCGGGATCTGCGGGCAGGGTCAGCCAGCTGTTGTCGGCAATCTCCGCCTCCAGTTGCCCGGGCGACCAGCCCGCGTAGCCCAGTGCTACCAGGCTCTTTGCGGGGCCTTCCCCGTCGGCCATGGAGGCGAGAATATCCCGGGATGTGGTCAGCCAGATTTCCTCAGTGACAGGGAGCGTTGCCTCCCACTCTCGTGGGCCGGGTTCGTGCAGGATAAAGCCCCGGTCCATGTTCACCGGCCCGCCTGCCATGACCGGGATGCGCGCCATCTCGGGTGTCGGTGACAGCTTCAGGTGCTCGAGCACCTCTTCCAGGGAAAGGTCCAGAGGCTGGTTGATGACAATCCCCATGGCGCCGTGCTCGTTGTGCTCGCACAGGTAGGTCACCGTGTGGGCAAACATATCATCGGCGAGGCCTGGCATCGCCAGCAGGAAGTGATTGCGCAGGCTTTGGGCAGCGCTCATGTCGCTACCGGCGATTTTCCCCGCTGTGGCCTGGGCTGCTTTCATAAGGGAATCCTACCACCCGAACCCACCGTTCGGGAAAGGGGCCGCCGGGCAGGCGTGGTGTTTAGCCTCTTTCCGAGCTTAGCCGGTTTTTCCTGAATTTCCACGTACGGATGATTTCCAGCCTGTCCGTGGTTTCACGCAGACTGGCGGGGAAGGGCTCGAAGGGTGCGGCCAGTCGCACTATGCGGATCGCGGCCTCGTCCAGCACCGCGTGGCCGGAGGAGGACAGCACTTCTATATTGTCGATCTGGCCGTCGTAGCGGATAGCCACCAGCAGGCGCAAATCCCCGTAGATCCCGTAGCGACTGGAGGCGGTCGGGTAGTAGCGGTTGCCCACCGCCTCTACTTTGCTGCGCCAGTTGTGCAAATAGGCCGCGTCTTCGGCGGCCCTGGCGGACAGGGAGGTGAGTCGCTTGACCCGTGGACGTTCGGCGTAGGCCTGCTGTTGCTGGTCAAGCCGCGCTTCCAGACTGGCGATGCTCTCGTTCAGGGAGCGTATGTCCGGGTCAATGGCTGCTGATGTGAGCGGTTCGGGTTCCTCCTCCAGTGTTTCCACCAGCACCTCGTTGACGGCATCGGCGATAGTGGTGGCTATGCGGTCCTGGCGGCGCTGCTGTTGCCGGGTGGGGACGGGTGCGCCGCCCAGTTCCCGAATCCGGTTGTCGTTGAATTCTGCCTGGCGACGGGTGGTCAGCTCGGCGCGCTCAGCCAGCGTGCCGCTGCCCTCCTGGTTGGCCTGGGCGACAAAGCGTGCATCTTCCGGTGCGGATTCGCTCCTGAACTGGGCCAGGGTGACTTCCAGTTGCGGGGGGATTGCCTCGCCAGCGTCGTGGGTGAAACTGATGCCCAGCACCAGCATCATGTGCAGGGCGAAGGCGAGAAAAACAAAGAAACCCAGTTGATCGTGTTGCGGGGCCTGCGGCTCAAGCATCGCAATGGGCTTACCGTGAATCGAGTTGGCCCATTATACAGTCCATCAGGCGGCCGCCAATATCCGTGTCGTAAGCGGCGTCTATCTCCCGGATGCAGGTGGGGCTGGTGACGTTGATCTCGGTGAGGTAGTCGCCGATAACGTCAAGGCCCACAAAATACAGGTTTTTCTCCCGCAGTGCGGGCGCGACCTGCTCCACGATCCAGCGGTCCCTGTCCGACAGTGGCTGGGCAACGCCGTTGCCTCCCGCGGCCAGGTTGCCGCGGTTTTCACCCGCCAGTGGCACGCGCGCCAGGCAGTAGGGAACCGCCTCTCCGTTAACGACCAGGATGCGCTTGTCGCCGTCGCGGATTTCCGGCAGGAAGCGCTGGGCCATGATGGTGGTCTGGCCGAAGCGGGTCAGCGTTTCAAGAATGACGTTCAGGTTGGGGTCGCCCGGTTTCACCCGGAAGATCGCCGATCCGCCCATCCCGTCCAGGGGCTTGAAGATGACGTCCTCGTGTTCAGCGTAAAACGCCTTCAGGCGATCCGTGTCGGCGCTGACCAGCAAGGGGGGGCAACACTGCGGGAACTGGGTCGCAAACATCTTCTCGTTGCAGTCGCGCAGGCTGGCGCAGCGATTGACGATCAGGGTGCCCCGCCGTTCGGCAACCTCCAGCATATAGGTGAGGTAAATGTACTCATTGTCGAAGGGCGGGTCCCGCCGCATCAGGATGACATCGAGCTCCGACAGCGGTGCCTGGAAGGGCGCTTGAAGCGCGTAGTAGCTGTCGGGATCCCGCGCCACGGTGAGGGGCGCCATGGACCCCATGGCCTCACCACCCTGCATATACAGGTCCTGGGGTCGCATATAGTGCAAGGACCAGCCGCGATCCTGTGCCGCCCAGAGCATGGCCAGGGTACTGTCCTTCTTGTAGTTGATGCGCTCAATGGGGTCCATCACCACGCCCAGCTTCACCGTCATGCGCCTTGCCCTGCTCTGCAAAAAGAGCGGCTAAGGTAAGCAAAGGCCCGCCCGGGTGCAAGGCGCGGGCGCTGGGCCTACAATGGCGCATTCAGACTGTCCGGGCGCGCCGCATGACCGTTTACCTCATCCTCGCAATTCTCTCTGCGGTATTCACAGGCTGTGCGCTGGTCAAGGGCCGGCGTCTTTACTACGGCATTGTGCCGTGGTTTTTCGCCGGCTGGTTGACGGGCGAGCTGGCCTGGTTGCACATGGCCTGGCAGTGGGTGCTGACACTGCTGGTTACGCTGTCCGGTGGCATGGATTCGTCTGCGGGACAGTGGGGTCTGGGCATTTTTCTGCTTAACTGGATGGGTCTCGGCTGGCTACACCTGCAGTCGGGCGATGCGGCGCGGGTGCTGGAGACGGCGCTACGGGATAGCCTGGGGAGCAACTATCGGGGCGACATCCCGCAGCAGCGGCAGCATGTCCTGGACGCCGGAGCGCCTTCCAGCGGCTGGCTGAAGCCTTTCTCCATGCGCCGGCCGGGGGTGCGGGTGCACCGCGACATTGCCTACGGTGAGCACGGGGTTCGCAACCAGCTGGATATCTACCAGCCAGACAGCCCGCGCGAGGGTGGCTATCCCATCCTGCTGCAGGTCCACGGCGGCGGCTGGATGGTCGGCAACAAACAACAGCAGGGCCTGCCGCTGATGAACCATCTCGCCGCCAGGGGCTGGCTGGCGGTGTCCTGCAACTACCGCCTGAGCCCTAAAGCAGCCTTCCCGGACCACATTATCGACGTGAAGCGCTGTATTGCCTGGCTGCGCGAGCATGCCAGAGACTACGGCGGCAACCCTGACTTTATTGCTATCACCGGCGGTTCCGCCGGTGGGCACCTGGCCAGCCTGGCTGCCCTGACCCCGGGCCTGGCCGACTGGCAACCGGGTTTTGAAGCAGTTGATACCACGCTGCAGGCGGCTGTACCGTTCTACGGTGTGTATGACTTCCTCGACCGGGACAACCTGCGCGGCAGCATGTCCATGGAAAAGATTTTGTCGGAGTATGTGATGAAGACCGAGCTGGCGGCGGCGCGGGAGGCCTGGGACCAGGCCTCTCCCATCAGCCATGTGAGTGACGCCGCGCCGCCATTTTTTGTGCTGCAGGGTACCCACGACTCACTGGTGTGGGTTGAAGAGGCGCGGTCGTTTGTAAACCGCCTCCGGGCGCATTCTGAGCAGGTGGTCGCCTACGCGGAACTGCCCTACGCGCAGCATGCCTTTGAGGTGTTTCACTCCCTGCGTACGGACCACAGTATCGACAGCGTCACCGGCTTCCTGGAGTGGACTCACGCACGCTGGCTGGACGACCGCTAGCGCGCGTGTATCTCGCTGTGGCTGAGTCGGAAACCGCGCCGGCGATAGTTTTCCAGGGCCCGGGGATGGTCCAGGCTGCAGGTGTTGACGGTAACGCGGCTGGCGTCCCAGGCCCAGGCCTCGGCGATGGCCCTGCTCAGGAAGCCGCTGCCAAAACCGCGCCCGATAAACGTTGGGGCCAGGCCGAAGTAGGCTATTTCTACACTGCCGCTGCGCTGTCGCTCCAGCTCAAAGTAACCAGCCGGGCTTCCCGCGACAAAGGCCAGCCAGGTGCGCAGGCCGTCGCGTTCTACATATGCCCGCCACTGCTCACCTGACCAGTCCCGCTTGTCTGTCCAATGCCAGGCCTCGCCGATCCAGTGATAGAGGAAGCGATTGACGGGGTACTGGGGCACGCTCGCTTCCACAACGTCAAAGCCCGGTGCCAGCGGTGCCGGGCAGTGCTGGGCCGCTGCCGTCATCTCCAGATACCAGATGGTGAGTTCAGCCACGGCGGCGCTTGCGGTCGTGGTACGTCGCATTCCCTGGCCGGCGTGTTGGTCTGTCGCCGCAGACGATCACGAAGCCTGGCCGCCGCTACTTGCGTTGCAATTTGGCCGTGGTGGTGGCCGTTGCGGTGAGGTTGCCGTCGTCGCCGAACAGCTCACCGTCCATAAAGGCGAGCTTGTAGGCCAGTTTGCGAATGCGCCCGGTGCAGACAAAGCGGCCCGCCAGGGAAGGCGCCAGGAAGCTTGTCTTGATCTCCAGGGTGGCCACGCTCCTTACGTCCGGCGCCTGGCAGAACACAGCGTGGGACATGGCCGCATCCAGCATCGCGGTGATGATGCCACCCTGCACCACGTTTCCCGAGTGGCACAGGCTCTCATCAATCTGAAACTGCATGGTGCACAGGCCCGCCTCCAGGTCCAGTGCGATCACTTCGCCGCCCAGGGTATGGATTACCGCGGGGCGATGGGCGTTCATGCCGTCAATGACGGCGCTGTTGTCTGTCATGTGTAGTCTCCCCACAGGTGTTGCAGCAGGCTGATAGCGGCCACCGGTGCTGTCTCGGTGCGCAGCACCCTGGGGCCCAGGGTCAGCGGCGTAAAGCCCGCCTCTAGCGCCTGTTCGATCTCGGCCCCGGCCAGGCCGCCCTCAGGCCCGATCAGCAGGCAGACGCTGTCGGGGCGCTGCCGGCCAACCAGGCCCTGGTCTCCCCTGTGGTGCAGGACCAGCTTCAGCGCGCAATCCGCCTGCGCTATCCAGTCAGCCAGCGACAGGGGCGTCTCCAGGGTCGGCAGCCGATTGCGACCGCACTGTTCGCAGGCACTGATCACTACCTGTTCCCAGTGTCGCAGTTTTTTCTCCAGGCGCTCGCCGGCAAGACGTAACTCGGTGCGCTCGCTGAACAGCGGCACAATCCGGGTCACCCCGAGCTCGGTGCTTTTCTGCAGGGCATAGTCCATGCGGTCGCCGCGGCTGACGCAAAGCGCCAGCGTAATGGGCAGCGGGGACTCCCGCTCCACGTCGCTGAACTGCAGCACCGCGACGGAAACGTCGCGACGACCCGCGTGCGCCACTTCAGCCAGGTACTCGCCGCCCTCACCATTAAACAGGCGCACCGCTGCCCCCGTTTTTAGCCGCAGTGCCGCCAGCATGTGGCGCGCCACGGCGTCCTCCAGCGCCAGCGTAACGCCGACGGTCAGATTCTGCCGGGTATAGAAGCGCGGCGCGTCAGGCAGCGCTTTCATGTCCTGACGCCGGCGCTTTGCCGTCGTCGATGCCCAGGTTCCGGTAAATGGTGGCAACCGGTTCAAGCTGGTTCATGGTGTAGAAGTGAATGCCGGGACAGCCGTTATCCAGCAGCGTCTGGCACAGCTGGGTGACCACCTCGATGCCGAAAGAGCGGATGCTCTCGCGATCATCCCCGAAGCCTTCCAGGCGCTGGCAAATCCAGCGCGGAATTTCGGCGCCGCAATTGCGCGAAAAGCGCGCCAGGTTCTCATAGTTCGTAATCGGCATGATGCCCGCCAGTATGGGCTTGTCGATGCCCGCCGCCAGGCACTGGTCCAGATAGTAAAAGTAGGCGTCGACGTTGTAAAAATACTGGGTTATCGCCAGGTCGGCTCCGGCATCGAACTTGTTCTTAAGGTAGTGCACGTCACTCTGGTAGCTGGTGGATTCCGGGTGAATTTCCGGATACGCGCCCACGGCGATGCGGAAGTGGTTGCCGGTGCGCTCGCGTATGAAGGCGACCAGCTCGCTGGCGTAGACCAGTTGGGTGCGACCACCCATGCCGGAGGGCATATCGCCGCGCAGCGCTACCACGTGGTCGACGCCGAGGGCCACATAGCGATCCAGCAACTCGGCGATGCGCTCGCGGGTATCGCCACCGAAACTGAGATGCGGGGCGATAGTCGCCCCGCTGCCTGAAATGGCTTGCACAATGTCGAAGGTGTTATCGCGGGTGGAACCACCCGCGCCGTAGGTGCAGGAGAAGAACCCGGGGTTCAGCGCCTGCAGCGCGGGCTGGGTGGTTTCCAGCAGCTTGCTTCTGCCCTCGTCGGTCTTGGGCGGGAAAAACTCAAAGCTGATATTGGCCTGCGACATTGGCACGGTGCCTCTTCAGGTTGTCCACTAGGGCGTTAGTACTTGTAGCTCTCGGGCTTGAACGGGCCATCGACTTTCACGCCGATATAAGCTGCCTGCTCGCTGGTGAGTTTGGTGAGTACACCACCAAATCCGCGCACCATGTGGGCGGCCACTTCCTCGTCCAGCTTCTTCGGCAGCACCTCCACCGTGATGGCGCTGGGCTTCATGTTGGCCTCGAGGTCGGTAAAGCGGCGCTCGTACAGGTAGATCTGGGCCAGCACCTGGTTGGCAAAGGAGCCGTCCATGATGCGGGACGGGTGGCCGGTGGCGTTGCCCAGGTTGACCAGGCGCCCTTCCGCCAGCAGGATCAGGTGATCGTTGCTGTCACGGTCCCGATAGACCACGTGCACCTGGGGCTTCACTTCTTCCCACTCCCAGTTTTCGCGCATGTAGGCGGTGTCGATCTCGTTGTCGAAGTGGCCGATGTTACACACCACGGCGCCGGATTTGATCGCACCCAGCACTTCCTTGTCACACACGTTGTAGTTACCGGTGGCAGTGACCAGCAGGTCGGTCTTCTCCAGCAAGGCCCTGTCCACGCCCTTGCTGCGATCGCCATCGACGTAGGCAGAGACCAGCTCATAGCCGTCCATGCAGGCTTGCATCGCACAAATCGGGTCAACTTCTGCAACGCGCACGATCATGCCTTCCTGGCGCAGCGACTGGGCCGACCCCTTGCCGACGTCACCGTAGCCGATGACCAGTGCCTGCTTGCCGGACAAGAGGTGATCGGTGGCGCGCTTGATGGCGTCGTTCAGGCTGTGACGGCAGCCGTACTTGTTGTCGTTCTTGCTCTTGGTAATCGAGTCATTCACGTTGATGGCAGGCACCTTGAGGGTGCCGGCTTTCATCATTTCCAGCAGGCGGTGAACGCCTGTGGTGGTCTCCTCGGTAATACCGTGGATACGGTCCAGCATTTCCGGGTATTTCTCGTGCAGCATGCCGGTGAGATCACCGCCGTCGTCCAGGATCATGTTCGCGTCCCAGGGCTTTCCGTCCTTGAGTATGGTCTGCTCTATGCACCACTCGTACTCCTCCTCGGTCTCCCCTTTCCAGGCGAACACCGGGGTGCCACTGGCGGCGATGGCCGCTGCCGCGTGGTCCTGGGTGGAGAAAATATTGCAGGAGGACCAGCGCACCTCGGCACCCAGTGCCTGCAGGGTCTCAATCAGCACCGCGGTCTGGATGGTCATGTGGATGCAGCCCAGGATTTTGGCGCCCGCCAGCGGCTGGCTGGGGGCGTACTTCTCACGCATCGCCATCAGTGCCGGCATCTCGCCCTCGGCGATGGAAATTTCACGGCGGCCCCAGCCTGCGAGGTTGATATCGGCGACTTTGTAGTCTGCCGGCGTGTCGATTTTTTCAGCGGTGCTCATGTGGTTTCTCCTTATGCGGCGGCCTTGAGGGCTTCCGCTTTGTCAGTCTTTTCCCAGGTGAATTCAGGCTCTTCCCGGCCGAAGTGGCCGTAGGCCGCGGTTTTGCGGTAGATGGGACGCTTGAGGTCAAGCATATCGACCAGGCCGGCGGGGCGCAGGTCAAAGTGTTCGCGCACCAGCTCAACGATGCGCGACTCGGAAATTTTGGCGGTGTCAAAGGTGTTCACCGAGATCGAGGTGGGTTCGGCGACGCCGATGGCGTAGGACACCTGTATCTCACAGCGGTCGGCCAGGCCGGCGGCCACGATGTTCTTGGCCACATAGCGCCCGGCGTAGGCGGCGCTGCGGTCGACCTTCGACGGGTCCTTGCCGGAAAAGGCGCCGCCGCCGTGGCGGGCCATGCCGCCGTAGGTATCCACGATGATCTTGCGGCCGGTCAGCCCACAGTCACCCAGTGGGCCGCCGATAATGAACTGGCCGGTGGGGTTGATGTGGTACTGGGTGTCTGCGTGCAACCATTCGGCCGGCAACACGTGGCGAATGATGCTTTCCATCACCGCCTCCTTGATGTCCTGCTGGCTGATGTTCGGGTCGTGCTGGGTGGACAGCACAACGGCGTCGATGGCCACCGGTTTGCCGTTTTCGTAGCGCAGGGAAATCTGGCTTTTGGCGTCGGGTCGCAGCCACGGGAGTATGCCGTCCTTGCGCAGGTGTGCCTGGCGCTCCACCAGGCGGTGGGAGTAGTAGATCGGCGCGGGCATCAGCACCGCGGTTTCATTGGTGGCATAGCCGAACATCAGGCCCTGGTCACCGGCGCCCTGCTCCTTGTTCTCGCCTTCGTCGACACCCATGGCGATATCCGGCGACTGTTTGCCGATAGCATTCAGCACGGCGCAGGACTTGCCGTCGAAGCCGACGTCGGAGCTGTCATAGCCGATATCCAGGATGACCTGGCGCACGATTTCCTCCAGCTCCACGTAGGTGGAGGTGGTGACCTCGCCGGCAATGATTGCCATGCCGGTCTTGACCATGGTTTCCACGGCCACCCGGCCGTTTGGATCGTCCTTCAGGATGGCGTCCAGGACGGCGTCGGAAATCTGGTCTGCCATCTTGTCCGGATGCCCCTCGGAGACCGACTCCGACGTGAACAGGGAATATTCGCTCATGCTGTGTTCCTTAATGCGTGTAAGTGATGCCCGAACAGGCGCACCTGTACCTGGAATCCATTGCGTTGCGCCAGGTAGACCCCGGCAGTTTCTGTCAGCCCGGCGCCGGCGGCCCAACTCGCCAGTTCGTCGGGTTCGAAGCCCAGCCACAGGTCGCCGCAGGCGTCCCGGGCCCAGTCCTGGTCGTGCTGGCACAGGTCGGTGATCAACAGGATGCCCGCCGGCGCGAGACAGCGCGCGAGGTCGCGCAGCACGCTGGCCGGAGAGGGCGTGTGGTGTAACACCATATTCACCACGATGCAGTCCGCCTGCATCCGGTCCAGGCGGCTGTGTCGGGTGTCTCCGTGCACGAATTCAATATTGTCCAGTGCCAGGCGCTCCGCCCGGGCGCGGGACTGGGCGAGCATCTCTTCGGCGTTGTCCAGGGCCACAACCCGCTCAAAGCCGGCGCTGAGCTGCGGCAGGAACGCGCCGTCACCCGGCCCCACTTCCAGGGCGAGCCGGCGCTGCTGGAGGTTGGCGCTCTCCAGGGTCTCCGCCACGGTGTCGGCGTATTGCTCATAACTGGCAATCAGGTCTTGCTGTGCCCGGAACTTGTCGGCGTTGCGGGCGAAGAATTCCCGCGAGGAACGCACCCGTTCGGCCCGCAGTTCGGTCAGTCGCGCCGCATGCTGTGCCGAGACCGGCAGGGCGTCGACAGAATCCAGCAGGCTGGCCAGCAACTGCCCCGCCTCGGTTGTAGCGTCCGGGACCGCACGCCGGTAGTAGATGGAATTGCCCTCCCGGCGCCGGGTCACCAGTCCGGCGTTGGCCATGACCTTGAGGTGATGGCTGAGGGCGGGCTGGCGCATATCAAACAACGCGCACAGCTCCTGTACCGCCAGGGAGTCCTGGTGCAGGAGCTGTAAAATTTGCAAGCGCAAGCCGTCACCGCTGGCCTTGCAGAGGCTGGCGATGGCTTCGATGGCATTCTGGGCGCTGCGGTCGCTGCCGGGCCGGGGCTCATGTGCCCCCTCGCGCGCCTGCTGGTCTGCAAGCATGGCGGCGGAGTCTAGCAGAAGCGCAATCTATATCAAAACATTTTGATATAGCTTTGGGGGTGGGAAAATGCGCCCTGCCACGGGGTTTCGTTGCCGAACGGTGTCGGTTACGAGAGAATAGCGCACCTTTTTTTACGCCCCCCCAGGAGTGCCTGAATGACGTCCCAGACCGACCTCGCCAATGCCATCCGCGCGCTGAGCATGGATGCCGTGCAGAAGGCTAACAGCGGCCATCCGGGCGCCCCCATGGGCATGGCCGACATCGCCGAGGTGCTGTGGCGCGGTTTTCTGGTACACAACCCGGCCAACCCTGACTGGCCCAACCGCGACCGCTTTGTGCTGTCCAACGGGCACGGCTCCATGCTGATCTATTCACTGCTGCACCTGACGGGCTACGACCTGCCTATCGAGGAGCTGAAGAACTTCCGCCAGCTGCACAGTCGCACACCTGGCCATCCTGAATACGGATACGCGCCGGGGGTAGAGACCACCACCGGCCCGCTGGGCCAGGGCCTCAGCAACGCAGTGGGCATGGCGCTTGCCGAAAAGGTACTGGCCGCCCAGTACAACCGCGACGGGCACACGGTGGTCGACCATCACACCTACGTTTTCCTCGGGGACGGCTGCCTGATGGAGGGTATTTCCCACGAGGTTTGCTCACTGGCGGGCACTTTGGGCCTGGGCAAGTTGATCGCTTTCTACGACGACAACGGCATCTCCATCGACGGCGAAGTGCAGGGCTGGTTTACCGACGACACACCGGCGCGCTTTGCCGCGTACGGGTGGCAGGTGATTCCCGCAGTGGATGGGCACGATCCGGCGGCGGTGCGCGAGGCCATTGAGGCCGCTCGCGGCGACAGCAGCAAGCCCACGCTGATTTGCTGCCGCACTGTGATCGGCAAGGGGGCGCCCAACAAGCAGGGCAGTGAAGCCTGCCACGGCGCGGCCCTCGGTGACGAGGAGGTCGCGGCCACCCGCGACAATATCGGCTGGCATCACCCGCCCTTTGAAATACCGGAGGCCGTGTATGCCGAGTGGGACGCGCGCCCCGCCGGCGCTGCCGCGGAGGCGGCCTGGCATGAGGCTATGGAGGCGTACAGCGCCGCCTACCCGGAGTTGGCGGCTGAGCTGAAGCGGCGGCTGGAGGGCACATTGCCCGCCGATTTCTCCGAACGCGCCGCGGCGTATATCGCCGACTGTCAGGCGGAGGGTGCAACGATTGCCAGCCGCAAGGCATCGCAGAACTGCCTGAATGCCTACGGCGCTCTGCTGCCTGAGCTGTTCGGCGGCTCCGCGGACCTGGCGGGTTCCAACCTTACCGTATGGAGTGGCAGCAAGCCCGTCACCGCGGAGGACGCCTCAGGAAACTACCTGTATTACGGCGTGCGCGAGTTTGGCATGTCCGCGATTATGAACGGTATTGCCCTGCACGGCGGATTCATCAACTACGGCGCGACATTCCTGATATTCATGGAATACGCGCGCAACGCAGTGCGCATGGCAGCGCTGATGAAGCAACAGGCCATCTTCGTCTACACCCACGATTCCATCGGCCTGGGTGAAGACGGCCCCACCCACCAGCCTGTGGAACAGCTCACCAACCTGCGTACGACGCCGAATATGGTGACCTGGCGTCCCTGTGATGCAGTGGAGTCTGCGGTGGCCTGGAAGGCGGCCATCGAGCGCCGGGACGGCCCCACTGCCCTGGTATTTTCCCGCCAGGCCCTGCAGCACCAGGCGCGCACACAACAACAGCTTGCCGACATTGCCCGGGGTGCTTACGTGCTGCACGAGCCCGCCGGCGACGTGGACGCGATCCTGATTGCCACCGGCTCCGAGGTGCAGTTGGCGCTGGAGGCTGCCGGGCTGCTCGCCGGCAAGGGCCACGGGGTGCGCGTGGTGTCCATGCCAAGCGCCGAGGTTTTCATGGAACAGGATGCCGCCTATCGCGAGGCAGTGCTGCCTTCAGACATGCTGGCACGGGTCGCGGTGGAGGCCGGTCACGTGGATTACTGGCACAAGTTTGTCGGCCTGGACGGTCGGGTCGTGGGCATGAGCAGCTTTGGTGAATCGGCGCCGGCGGGAGAGCTGATGCAGCATTTCGGGTTTACCGCCGACAATGTTGCCGCCACCGTCGAAGACATACTCTCCTGAGGCCCTGGTTGCCTCCCCGGCGCACAGGCTGACGACCCCGTGATTCGGCTTGCCATCAACGGTTACGGTCGCATCGGCCGCTGCGTCCTGCGCGCGCTGTGGGAAGGCCAGCATCGCCAGCACCTCAAGGTGGTGGCGATCAACGAGATTGCCGACACCCAGACCGTGGTGCACCTGACGCGTTACGACTCAACCCATGGTCGCTTTCGCGGCAAGCTCGCCGTTGAGGGCGATGACCTGCTGGTGGATGGCGAGCGCATCCGGCTGCTGCGTGAGCCGGATATCAACGCCCTGCCCTGGCGCGAGCTTGAGGTCGACCTGGTGCTGGAGTGCACCGGCGCTTTCAGCGACCCCGCGCTGGCAGCGGCCCACCTGGAGCGCGGAGCCCGGCGCGTGTTGTTTTCACAACCCGCCACCGCGGATGTGGACGCGACCATTGTGTACGGTGTGAACCAGCAGTTGCTCAGGCCGGAGCACCGCATCGTGTCTGCCGCCTCCTGCACCACCAACGGCATCGTGCCCGTGATCTGCGCACTGGAGCAGGCCTTTGGTATTGAGAGCGGGACGATTACCACCATCCATTCGGCCATGAACGACCAGCCCGTGCTGGACGCCTACCACAACACGGACCTGCGCAAGACGCGCGCGGCGGGCCATAACATCATACCCATCGACACGGCACTGGCCCGCGGGGTGGAGCGGGTCCTGCCGGAGATGGCGGGCCGGTTTTCCGCCCAGGCGCTGCGGGTGCCGGTACACAATGTGTCGGTGATGGACCTCACCGTGCAGGTGCTGCGGGATACCAGCGTTGCCGCGATCAATCGCGCCCTGGCCGAGGCAGCGCGGCGAGACTTCTGTGGCGTGATGGATTACACCGAAGAGCCGCTGGCGTCTTCCGACTTCAACCAGGACCCGCACTCCTGCATTGTCGACGCCAGCCAGACCCGGGTCAGCGGCAGCCGACTGGCAAAGGTGCTGGTCTGGTTCGATAATGAATGGGGATACGCCAACCGCATGCTGGATGTGGCGCATCACTGGTGCGGTCCGGGTGAAGGATCTGGCAACACAGAGGAGGCGACGTGACGCGACCCATACTCAAAATGAGCGACCAGGATCTGGCCGGAAAGCGGGTGCTGATTCGCGAGGATTTGAACGTGCCCCTGAAGGACGGGGTGATAACCAGCGATGCGCGGCTGCGGGCAGCGCTGCCGGGAATCCGGCAGGCGCTGGATGCGGGTGCCGCGGTGATCGTCATGTCCCATCTGGGTCGCCCGGTGGAGGGCGAACCCAATCCGGCCTACTCGCTGCGGCCCGTGGTGGATTACCTGGCCCAGGCGCTGGGCATGGAGATACCGCTGCTGACCACCCTGGACCCCTTTGAGCTGGATACGGGCAAGGTGGCAGTGTTGGAGAATGTGCGCTTCAACGCGGGGGAAAAGGCCAATGAAGACGCGCTGGCAAGACAGTACGCGGCGCTCTGCGATGTGTTTGTGATGGACGCTTTCGGCACCGCCCACCGCGCCCAGGCGTCTACCCACGGGGTGGCGCGGCATGCCCCTGTCGCCTGTGCCGGGCCGCTGCTCAGCGCCGAGTTAACGGCTCTGGAGCATGCGCTTACTAACCCCAGAAGGCCTATGTTGGCTATCGTGGGTGGCTCAAAGGTGTCTACCAAATTGACCGTGCTGGAGACCCTGGCCGACAAGGTGGACCAGCTGGTGGTGGGGGGTGGTATCGCCAATACCTTCCTCGCGGCCAGCGGCAAGCCCATCGGAAAATCCCTGTGTGAGCACGAGCTGGTGCCTGCCGCGCAGGCCCTGATGGCGAAAGCCGAGATTCCCCTGCCCACGGACGTGGTGACCGGCAAGGAATTCTCGGAGTCGGCGGAGGCCACCACCAAGTCCGCGGACAGCGTTGCGGATGACGACATGATTTTTGACATTGGTCCCGACAGCCGTGAGCGCATTGCGGATATTGTCGCCAGCGCGGGCACCATCTTGTGGAATGGGCCGGTGGGGGTGTTTGAGTTCGACCAGTTTGCCGGCGGCACGGAATCCCTGAGCCGGGCGATTGCCGCCAGCGACGCCTACTCGCTCGCCGGTGGTGGCGACACCCTGGCGGCGATCGACAAATACGGGATCGCAGAGCAGGTGTCCTACATATCGACGGGCGGCGGTGCCTTTCTGGAATATGTCGAGGGTAAAGTGCTGCCAGCGGTTGCCATCCTGCAGGAGCGTGCGGCGGGATAATCCCGGCTGCGATTGCTATGCTGGTAGTCGGAGCATCAGGCACACGTTGGCGACGGGTGTTTCACAACAGCTGCCCGCCGGAACAAATTGAAGTGTTTGCGCAGAACACAACGGAGATCGAATCATGGCATTGATCAGCATGCGACAGCTGCTGGACCACGCGGCCGAGAACAATTACGGCGTCCCGGCCTTCAACGTCAACAACCTGGAACAGACCCGCGCCATCATGGAGGCGGCGGACGCCACCAACAGTCCGGTGATCATGCAGGCCAGCGCGGGGGCCCGCAAATACGCGGGCGCGCCGTTTCTGCGGCATATGATACAGGCGGCGGTTGAGGAGTTTCCCCACATTCCGGTGGTCATGCACCAGGATCACGGTGTAAGCCCCGCGGTCTGTCAGCGCTCCATACAGCTGGGTTTCACCTCGGTGATGATGGACGGCTCCCTGGGTGAAGACGGTAAAACCCCCATGGACTACGACTACAACACGGCAGTCACCCGGCAGGCAGTGGAAATCGCCCACGCCTGCGGTGTCTCGGTGGAAGGCGAGCTCGGCTGCCTGGGTTCCCTGGAGACCGGTGAAGCGGGCGAGGAGGACGGCATCGGTGCGGCGGGCGTGCTCAGCCACGACCAGTTGCTGACCGATCCGGAAGAGGCCGCCCGCTTTGTCGCTGACACCGATGTGGACGCCCTGGCGATCGCCTGTGGCACCAGCCACGGCGCGTACAAGTTCTCCCGTCCGCCCACCGGCGACATCCTTGCCATTGACCGTATCAAGGAAATCAATTCGCGTATCCCCAACACGCACCTGGTGATGCACGGATCGTCTTCGGTGCCCCAGGACTGGCTGGCCATCATCAACGAGTACGGCGGCGAAATCCCGGAAACCTACGGTGTACCGGTGGAGCAGATCCAGGAGGGCATTCGCCACGGGGTGCGCAAGGTCAACATCGACACTGACCTGCGACTGGCATCCACCGGCGCGATCCGCCGGTTCCTGGCCCAGAACCCTGCGGAATTCGACCCGCGCAAGTACCTGAAGCAGACTATCGATGCCATGCGCGATATCTGCATCGCCCGCTACGAGGCATTCGGTACCGCGGGCCAGGCTGACCGCATCAAGCCCCTGTCCCTGGCGGTGATGACAGACCGTTACAGCGCAGGCGATCTCAAGCAAGTGGTGAAAGCCGCGGCCTGAGCCGCGGCATCCGCTGATACCTCGTGGACATCGTTACCGCTTTCCTGACGATCCTGTTCGTCATGGATCCGCTTGGCAATGTGCCGGTGTTCCTGAGCGTGATGCGGGACGTACCGGAGTCACGGCGGGTGCCCGTGATTGTGCGGGAGCTGCTGTTTGCCCTGGTGATCCTGGCGCTGTTCCTGGTGGGCGGCCCCTGGTTCCTGGACCTGCTGCAGGTCAAGCAGGAATCCATCAGCATCGCCGGCGGCATTATCATGTTCATCATTGCACTGAAGATGATCTTTCCGATGGGCAAATTCATCAAGGATGACCATCTGGAGGGAGAGCCCTTCCTGGTGCCACTGGCTACACCCTGCATTGCGGGGCCTTCCACCATGGCCGTTATCATGCTGTTCGTCCACGATAGCCCAGAGCAAACCCTGCAGTTTGGTCTCGCCCTGGTAGGGGCATGGCTGGTTACGGCAGCGGTGCTGCTGGCCTCGCCCCTGCTGTTCCGCCTGCTGGGCCAGCGCGGCCTGATTGCCACCGAGCGCCTGATGGGCATGCTGCTGGTGATCATTTCTGTACAGATGTTTTTTGATGGCATCGATCGCTTCCTCAACACCTGAGGGCCTGTTCGATGGCCTGGCCGGGCGCCTGACGCCCTTCACGCCCGGTGCAGCAGCCCCTGACGACGGCGGTTACCTCGCCTACTACGGCCTCGATTTCAAGGATCGCTATCCGAACCGGCAGTACAGCATCGGACAGGTCAACTCGGGACGCTTCCGCCTCGCCGTGCAGAGCTGGCACTCGGATTCGGCACCCGCCACGCTGTATCTGGTGCACGGCTTGTTTGACCATGTGGGCTTGTACAGTCATCTGGTACGACTGGGGCTGGCGCAGGGCATGAATGTGGTGGCCTTCGACCTGCCCGGACACGGCCTGTCTTCGGGGGCGAGGGCGGAGATCGATGATTTTGATGACTACAGGGCGGCAATCGCCGACGTTATAAACGCCACGACAATGCTGCCGGGTCCCCGCCACGTGATCGCCCAGAGCACCGGCGGTGCGGCGGTGATGGATTACCTGCAATGTGGCGGCGATGCTTTTACCGGCGTAGTGTTGCTGGCGCCCCTGATCTGGCCCCAGGGCTGGCGGCGGGCGCGGCTGGCCCATGCGCTGCTGCGCCACTTGGTTGCCGGCGTGCCTCGCGGCTTTGCCGAGAACTCCCATGACCAGGCCTTCCTGCGCTTCCTGCGCACGGATCCCCTGCAGCCGCAGGCCATTTCGGTGGCCTGGATCAGCGCCCTGGCGGACTGGCTCAAACGTTTCCTGGCCCGTGAACCCTGCCCGGCCCCGCTGCTGGTTATGCAGGGGGATGAGGACAGCACGGTGGACTGGCGTCGCAACCTGCCCCAACTGCAGCGTTCCTTTCCCAACGCGCGCATTGAAACGCTGCCCGCCGGGAGGCATCATCTGGCCAATGAGCATCCGCCCATCCGAGAGCCGATGGCAGCCGCCATCGCCGATTACCTGGCTGCTACCGCTGCTGCTTAGCGGCCTGTTGGCCGCTTGTGCCGGTGTTGCCCCGGTGGCGCAAACGCCGCCTCTCCCCGAGGCTGAAATCGCGGCACTGCGCGCCGGCGCCTCTATCCTGCGCGGCAACCCCATGCCCGCAGTACCGGACCAGGACATTCTCGCACTGGATGCGGACATGCGGCGTTTTCTCGAGCAACGGGTCGAGGGCTCTGCCCGGCTGCACAACCGGCTGGAGCAGTTGCTGAACGCCGTGGTGCAGGACGCCAACTTCGGCCTGAATTACGAGGGCAGAACCCGCACCGCCCGCGAAACCTTCCAGCATCGCAACGGCAACTGCCTGGCGTTTACCAACATGTTTGTCGCCATGGCCCGGTCCGTCGGGCTGGATGCCAGATTCCAGGAAGTCGATATACCGCCGGTATGGGATCGCCAGGGTGACACCATCGTGCTCAACCGCCACATCAACGTCAACGTGCAGAACGTCAACAGCGGCGGCCCCGCGGGCATGCTCACCGTATGGGGCAAGCGCAATGAGCACGGCCGGGTGGTGGACTTCAACGTTACTGACTTCCGCAGCTTCTTTCGCACCGAGCTGATTTCCGACCGGCGCGCCTTCGCCCACTATTATTCCAACCTGGGCGCAGAAGAGGTGCGCGACGGTAACCTCGCGCTGGCGCTGGCGTACCTGAACCGGGCGTTGGAACTGGAACCCGGCTTCGCCGCGGCCTGGACCAATCTGGGTGTGGTCTATGCCCGGGTGGAAGACCTGGGTGCTGCGAGCCGGGCCTACGAGCTGGCCCTGTATCACGATCCTGACAGTGTCACGGCGCTGAGTAACCTGGCCAGCGTACTGCAGCGCAGGGGCCAGACGCAGCGGGCGCAAGCATTGTTGGCAGAGGTCGAGAGCTATCGCAGCAGCAGCCCCTATTACCGGCACCAGCTGGCGCTGGAATCGGCCGCCGAGGGTGACTTCGAGGATGCGCTCGCGCACCTGAAGTACGCCGTGCGCAAGCAGCCCCGGGAAGAGCGCTTTCACTTTGCCTTAAGCGCCGTATACACGGCCCTGGGTGAACAGGGTGCGGCAGCGCGGGAACTGGACCGTGCCATGAAGCTGGCCAGCAACCCACTGGCGCGCAAGCGCTACGAACTCAAGATTCGCCAGCTGCAAATCAGCCTGGAAGAGGCCGGCGCCGGCCTCGCATTGCGCTAGCGTCGGTAAACCAGCAGCTGCCCGAACAGCTTGCCCTCGAGCGTGAAGGGCTCACAGCGCTGTGGCGTGAAACCGTAGCCCCGCAGAATCCCGTCCCAACGGGCCAGGTCCTCTTCCGACAGTGCCGCCGATACCAGGTCCTGCATGCGCAACTCGAAGGACTGGCAGGCCGCCAGCAGCTGGTCGATCATTGCCAGGCGTCGCGTCAGGGGCATGCGCTGCATGTTGCCTGCGTCGAAGGGTGCCAGGCAGCCGCGAATGAAGTACAGCAAGTGCGCGGGGTTGGCCTGCTGTTCAGCCGCACTGTGCAGGGCGGTGGTCGCACGGTTGAACTTGTCCCGCAGTCGCTCACAGGCCCGGTCTTTTGCCGGGTCCCTGCCCTCGCGCTGCACCTGCTCCAGCCGCGTCTGCAGCCGTCGTACCAGCTCCGGCAGCGGCGAGGCTGCGCACAGGGCCTGTTGCTCCAACCCCTGTCGTCCCTGTTTAACAATGTCAGATCCCTCGTGGTGGCATATCACCGCCAGGGTCGCGCCGGTCGCTGCGAGGATTCGGTTGACCTCGGCCAGTGCAGATTCGGTTTCGCCGTATTCAAGGCCGAACTGGCTCACGGCCAGTTGGTAGGCACCCTCATTGAGGCCGGTGGACTCCAGCCTGCGCCCCGCGTAAAAGCCAATGCCCTCCGCCAGCGCGCGGTTGTCCGGCTCTGGTGGCGGCGCTATCTCCGCGTAATCGACGGCGTCTATCTTAAACTGCGCGCCCTGGTCCCGGCGCCAGGCGGCGGCCAGCAGGGCCAGGGCGCCATTGCCGCAGGCAAGATCCACCATGCGCGCGCCGCTCTCCAGGCCGCTGAAGCATTCGCGCCAGAAATCCGCCACGCCGCGGTCGTAATTGCCGCTGAAAATGTCCTGGAAGGTTGTCACCGCGCCGGACCGCCAGTAGGCAGACCACTGCGCCGCGTTCAGCCGGCTCACTGCCCGGTTTTCCAGCTGAACCAGAAGTTGGCGGCGATGGTGATGCGCGGGCGCTCGCCGTGGTACGGCTCGATGCTGTGCATCAGGTAGGAGGGAAACACCACCAGGTCGGTGGGCTCCAGCCGAAAACGCTTGGAGTTGAAGTTGGTGACCGGGTCCCAGGCGCGGTTGGCGGCGTCCAGGTACATGTTGGCGCCGAAGCGGGGATCGAAAAATGTGACCCGCCCCGACTCGTGTTCGTTGTCGATCTGTTCGTCCCCCGGGTCCACGGCAAAGATGGCACTCCAGGAGGCCATGGCGTGGTTGTGGGGCGGGAAATAGCCCCCGGCCCGGGTGATGTGGAACCAGCAGTGGCAGCCGAAGCGTAGCTGGTTCATCTTCTCGTTGCTGAAGCCGGTAGTGGCCTGCACCACCAGGCCCACCTCGTGGTAGAACCAGGGTTTGAAGGCCTGCACCGCCGGTTCCTGCCAGCTGAGGAAATCAAAATTCGATTCAAACAGGGCGCTGTGGGAATCCTGTGGCGGGTTGGGGTGGGCCTTGTCCGGGGTTTCGTTGGCCAGGATGACCTCGCGCAGGGCCTCGGCCAGGTCGTGCCGACCGGTGGTCTTGCGCACCATGGGTGTGGCCCAGGCGTTGAAGAGTTCGTTCATATCGCGGTGATCATTACAGACGCTGAATCCTGCGGCCAAAAAAAAGCCCCGGATGTTGCCATCCGGGGCCCATGTTACAGCAGTCGGTCAGACCTTAGAAACGCCAGGTCGCCGTAGCCGTGTACATACGACCGTTCACGTCGTACAGCTCGGTGGAGATCGCGCTGGTTTCCGTGCTCCAACCGGTGCCGACGCTGTCCAGCATGGGATCTTCGTCGGTCAGGTTGCGCACGCCCAGGGCCAGCTCCAGGCCGAAGCCTGAGGTCCATACGGCGTTGATGTCGTGGCGATCATAAGCGTCGAAAGACGCGTTGATGTTGCCGCCTTCGTGCTCGTCAATCCACAGGTAGGTGTAGCTGACGTTAAAGTCGCGGTAGGACCAGCCCAGGTTGAAGTTGGCCTGCGTCTCGGGGTAGGAAGCCTCTCCCGCACGCTCGAACACTTCACCACCGGGCAGTACCTGCTCGTCATACTTCAGGTAGTGGGACATGGTCAGCTGTGCCAGCCACTCACCGACGTCGGTGCTGAGGCTGTACTGGGCGCGAAGGTCCAGGCCTTCCACGTCAAACGTGGCCAGGTTGGCGAACACGTTGACGATACCGCAGCCCGGGTTCGGGACGGTCAGGTCAATCGCGCCGGAGCAACGGGGTACGATACCAGGCACGCCGCCCGAACCGGGGGCACGGTTGACGAATACGCCCGGAGGCAACTGGCCGTTGCTTTCCAGTACGAGTACGTCAGCCAGCTGCAGCGTGGAGATCGCGTCGTCGATTTCCACCTGCCACCAGTCCAACGACAGCTCCAGGTTTTCCAACGGAGATACCACAACACCGAAGTTGAAGGACTCGGACTGCTCAGCGTTCAGGTTCTGGTTACCACCGGTGAACTCGTCCACCTGGCTGGAGGGGCAGTCACCGATGGGGATGCCCTGGGCATTACAGCGCACCACGTCAGCCGTGGATTCGAAGGATTGGCTCAGTGCCGCACCGATGTCGCCCAGGTTCGGTGCCTTGAAGCCTTCACCCCAGGACGCGCGCACGCTCAACCAGTCAGTGGCTTCCCAGCGCGCCGACAGCGACGGAGACACTTCGTCGCCGAAGTCGTCAAAGTCGTCGTAACGGATGGCCGCGTTCAGGGACAGGGTGTCCAGAATCGGGATTTCGGCCTCGAAGAAGAACGCGTAGCGCTCGCGCTCCGCGGCAGAAGAGTTACCGGCGGAACCGGTGACGTTGCCCGCTTCGCGGAAGTTGTCGAATTGGTCCTTGTATTTCTCGAAGGCCCACTCACCACCGAATGCCCAACCTACTTTACCAGCGGGCAGATCCAGGGCGACGCCGTCCAGGGTGAAGCCCGCGTGCTGGAATTCGGTTTCCAGGTCACGTGTCAGGGTAGCGGACGTGCGCTGAATAGCGCTGGAGTTAGCCGGATCCAGCGGGTTCAGGAAGTTGTAGGAGCCGTCAGCGATGGCCTGCTGCATCAGGTTGGTGATGATGTAGGTATCGCCTTCTTCGTTGGCGTTGTACTCGTAGTAACGGGCAAATACATCGTAGTTGATGTCCATGGCCGTGCCGAGCTTGCCTTCAAAGCCAAACACCGTGTTGATTTCGGTGATGCCGACATTATCGTCGCGATTGCCGTGGCCGACGAAGCGGTGGAACAGGTCGAATTCTTCACCGATATCGTTCAGCGGCGCATCCGCGGCTACCGGGATGAAGCCTACAGCGGGCGCGTAGCGGCCGAAGGTATCAGACTTGGTGAAGCGGTTTTCCATGTACAGGGTGTGGTCGGTATTGATGTTGTAGCGGGCGTCCAGGAAGGTAGATGTACGCTCAATACCACCGGTCTGCATGGAGATGTCGGCAAATCCGTAGCCACAGCCGTCACCGTCGAGGCCGAAGGGCTCGGTGATCGGGATGTAGGTATCGGTGGGGCACTGGCCGCCGATCTGGAACGCGCGGGTAAAGTCCTTGTCAAAACCGGTGTTACCACCTGCGGATACGCCAACGGTGTCCACATCCAGACGGGGCAGGCCACCACTGGGGTTGGGGCTGACGCGGACCTTGGAGTAGTCGCGTTCGCCATCAAATACCGGATCGCGCTTGAAGTAGTCGACGCTGAACATCACGCTGCCAGAGTTGCCGGCCTGGCCGAATGTGGCGCTGGCGCGGTTGGTGTAGGCGTCGTCGCGGCTCGGCTCTTCACGACCGGTGCTGACTTCCGCACCGGAGAACTCCTTGCGCATGATGATGTTCACAACACCGCCGATGGCATCAGCACCGTATACCGCAGAGGCCGAGTCGGTCAGCACTTCGATGCGGTCGACAGCGGCCAGCGGAATGGTGTTCAAATCCACTGCTGCAGTACCCGTCAGCGGGTTAGAGGCAACGCGGCGGCCGTTGATCAGGATGGCCGTGCGGTCAGAACCCAGACCCTTCAGGTCAACCAGGGCTACCTGCTGGAAGCTGGAGCCTGACTGGTCCCGG
>JAZBPS010000468.1:0-1502 GCA_036353375.1 Halieaceae bacterium
GTCGGGCTGAATGGCCGGCGGCATGTCTGGCATTGCTTTCGCACGTTCGAGTTTGACCTCGTACGAGTCGGCAGCGCGGCAATGGCGACCGCTCCCATCGAGTCCAATATTGCGGACATAAGAATGCCTCGGATAAAGCGAGTAGCTGCGATCCATGGCTTGGGCATGATTGAAGCGCACGTTCCAGGAATCGATTCGCCCGGCCATCTGGTCAGCGAGCATGGTCAGGAGATCGTTCCCTCCCCGCGAAATTCGCCGCCGCCAGTCCGGCCGCCAGCGGTTACGTGCGTAATCGGTCAAAAGCCAGTCGACCTGCTGCCAACGGTCACGCCATGTCGCCCAACCCCAGGGGACGCTGCGCGGGGCTAGATAAACAGCCGGAAGATCGTCATCTGCTATACCAAGTGCCTGTGGGGGCGGGCTGGCGGCACTGATTGATATAATGTCGTCGCGCTCGGCGTAGATCTCAAGTGCACGGTTCATAAAATCCAGCAGCCGCGGCGAGAGTTCCAGATCGTCTTCCAACACGATGACTCGATCGTGCTCGCACAACACCTGACCTACTCCGTCGATGATGTTCGCGGCACAGCCGTAATTAGCGGTACGCTCCCGAACGTCTACGTGGGCGAATCCCTGCAGCTTACGCAACAAGGCCCTGACCTCGGCAACACCTTTGGTATCTGTCTCGCAGGCGGGTGCATCACTGAATACATATAGTCGGCTCTTCAGGCTGGACGGGTTCGCGGCCAGGCTGGCTAACAGTCGCGCAGTGTGCTCCGGGCGACGGTATACAAAAAGGGCGATTGGGGCGAGCCCAGCGGACCCGCCGTTTCCATCATGGGCAAGTAAAGACATGAGCGTCACCTTCCCTTCGAGCAACCCCGGAACTGACATCGGCCGGCATTGTCGTATGACAGAATCATTCGGCTGACGCAGCGGGCTATGACACGTCGCGCATGAGAGATCGCGCATATCCAGTATCCCACTGCGCTAACAATGAACAGCACGTTCATAAGCCGTCCCGTAGCGCCAGACGCAAACCGGCCAGCAGTTCCCCCATCGTGCCAACGATTGGGCGACCTAACGCCAGCATCAGATTCTGCCAGCGAGTTAGATCTCGCTCACGAAAGACCTCCACATAAAGCGCGACTAGGGGACGAGTAACAATACGCCTGGCAACGCCAAGTAATACGCGAAGCGCAGGACTTTCGTCGAAGGTTGCCCACCTGTCACGACCGACAGCCCAGGCAGAGTGCAGCATCGAAACCACAGACTGCTTTCGGAGGGGGGCCAGATGTTCGATGCGCAGTTCCGGATCCGCGCCGATGACAAATCCATACCTGCGCATTTCGACCTGTAGCCGAGTCTCCTCGCCATAGCCCCTGCGCATTCCCACCATACCAAGATCGACACGGAAGCCGCCCGAGTCGAGAACCGCCTGCTTTCGCAGCAAGCAATTGCCTCCGCTGGCGAAACGTCCCGGAGGCAACCTGCCAAAACGA
>JAZBPS010000220.1:0-10468 GCA_036353375.1 Halieaceae bacterium
GCCCGCGACCAGCCCGGCAATGCCCGCCAGCAAAATGCTCTCCTGGAGCGCATTGGCCGAAGCCACCCCGACAATCAGGCTGGCGGTGGAGACAATGCCGTCATTCGCCCCCAGCACGGCGGCGCGCAGCCAGCCCGCCCGATGCGAGCGGTGCGTTTCCGGATGAGGCATGCATACCCGTTCCCTGCTTGCTTGCCAGCATAGTTATGCAGGGGACCCGGTTTGGCAAGCCCGGTGCTGACACACGGTCAAACCGGGCCGCCTGCAAAGGTCTGCAGGGCGGCTGTGATCAGCCGCCTACCAGCGCCATCTTACCCAGTGGCAGGGGCATTTCGCGCCAGCGCTCCCAGGCAGTCAGCAGTGCTTTCACCCGGTCGTCTTTCACTTCCGGCACCGGGCAATCCGGCACCAGGTAACAGGCAGAGATATTCTGCTTGCTGTCGCGCTTGAAGGCATCGATTACGGCGCGGCGGGAAACACCGGTTTCCAGGCACAGCGAGCCCAGCTCGGCGGCAAACCGCAGTTTGGTGTTCTGCCACAACAGGTCGGCGATACGCGCGGTTTCGGCCGTGGCGAAAGACTCGATACAGATCGAACCCGTGCGCCAGCGGTACAGGCTGCACATGGCATCGGCGCTGCTGTCGTCATTGGTGCCCACCAGCATGCGCACGGGATTGCGAAAATCCGCCAGCGCCACGCCGGGGCGTATCACCTCGGGACTGTAGGCCAGCCCGAAATCCTCACCACATTGCTTGCCGGACACACGCTCCAGCAGGGGCAGCACAATGCGATCCATCGTGCCCGGGGTCAGCAGGCTGCGTATGGCGACCAGCTGGAAGCGCTCGTTGACGGCCAATTCCGCCGCCACTTCTTCAAGCATAGCGACCAGCCCCTCCTGCTCATCTGCCCATACCAACAACACATCTGCAGCATGGCAAGCGCGATGCAGGCTGGTGGTAAAAGTCAGGCAGTCGTCGGCCTGGGTGGCCACCAGTTGCTGGACGATGCCAGGCTCATCGAAGCCGCTCTGCCCGCGCTGCAGTGCAGCCGCCTCTTCGGTGCCAGCGACCTGCAGCCGTACCGTGTGTCCACGACCGGCAAACCCGACCGCATCAATGATCGTGCCCAGACCGCTACCCAGTACCGCGATATTGCTACGGATTTCCAGCGAGGGTGTTTGTGTGTGTTGCATGGTGTCTCTCCAGTTTCGTTTGCGAGACACCAGCAGGTTGCGTGCCAACCTGGTCTCAGGGTGGCAAACCTTTGTTTTATTTGGGTTTTTAGAATTTCAGGGGCGAGCCCGGCTGGCGCAAATTTGCAATTTGCAACGCAGAATCACTCATCGTTCCAGCTTTGTATCTTTCGATAGATGGTGCTGGCAGACACGCCGAGCATGGCCGCGGCCCGGGGTATGTTGTCGTCGCAGAGCCGCAGCGCCCGCTCAATCGCCTGCCGCTCGACATCTTTCAGCGGCACGATAGCCTCATCCCCCGGTGCTGCCACCGATTCGATCGATGTTGCAGATGCTGAAGGTGGCAACCCGGTCTGGCCCTCCCCACGCAGGTAGCTTTCCCGTGTTTCGGCCGGCAGGCTGTCCAGGGTGAGTTCTTCCGAGTCCGCCATGGTGGCCACGTAACCGGCGAGGTTAATCAGCTGGCGCACGTTGCCCGGCCACTGATAGTCCTGCAGGAAATGCTCAAAATCCCGGGAGAAGTCAAAGTTGGTGTCCTGCCGAACTTCCCGCAGATAATGGCGAAACAGGATCACGGCATCGCTGTCCCGCTCGCGCAGGGGTGGAATATCCAGGGGCAATACCTCCAGGCGATAGCGCAGATCCTGTCGGAACTCGCCGTCCTCGACAGCCGCTGACAGGCGCTTGGATGATGCGGACAGTATCTGCGCATCAAAGGGAATCAGGTCATTGCTGCCCAACGGAGTGTATTCACGCTCTTGCAGCACCCGCAGCAGTTTCGCCTGCAACTCCAGTGGGAGCGTCGTGACCTCGTCCAGAAACACAGTGCCGCCGTTGGCTGTCGCCAGCAAACCGGTACGGTCCTTGTCCGCCCCGGTGAACGCCCCTTTCTTGTGGCCGAACAATTGGCTCTCCATCAGCTCACTGGAGAAGTTGGCGCAGTTCACTGGCACAAACGGCCGACTGGCGCGAAAGCTTTCCTGATGCAGCGCCCGCGCAACCAACTCCTTGCCGGTGCCGGTTTCGCCGTAGATAAATACGGGAACGTTGGCGGTGGACATTCGCCGAATCTGCTCAAACAGCTTCACCATTTTCGGCGACGCACCCAGCATCGGGCTGTTTGGCAGCACCGGTTGCTCACCTAAGGCGTCGGAACCGCCCCCCGGTGTTTCCTTGAGTGCGAGTACCCGCTCAACCGCGTACAACAGCTCTTCGTCGTCCCAGGGCTTGGAGATATATTTCTGGATCTGCCCGCTGTTGAACGCTGCCGTGATTTCCTCAAAGTCACTGTAGCCACTGAGGATAAATTTGGTCGCCTGGTCCTGGAAGCCATCCAGCGCCGCGACCAGCTCCGTGCCGCTCATGCCCGGCATGCGCTGATCGGTAATCAGGATGGCAACCGGATGTTGCTTCAGCCAGGCCAGGGCCTCCCTGGGGTCAACAAAGGCCTCCACGCTCACGTCCAGCCGGCGAAACAGGCGCAGCAGGGCGCGACCAATACTGCGCTCGTCGTCCACCACACAGACGGTCGGCAACTTGCTGTTCATGCTCTCTCCCGAAGCTTTGCTGCCGTATCAGTCAAGCCGCAGCCCTTTCTTGATGTAGTCCTCGAGGCGCACCCCGTGGCTGCCGTTGGGCAGCACATCCTTCACCAGGCTGTCGCGCCCCCTGCCCTCGCGCTGCATCTGGTCAAGATTGAGGATTCGCTCGGCACAGGGCGCCTTGTCCGGCCCGCGCACCCGCAGGATGTTCGGCAGGCGGCGCGCCTTGAAGTTTTGTGACACCACCAGACCGATACTGCCGTCCACCAGTTCCACCACGCTGCCCGAGGGGTACAGGCCCAGGCACTCGATAAACCCGCGCACGTACTCCTCCTCGAAGTAGCGGCCACTATACTCGGAAAGACGCTTCATGGCCGCCAGCGAGGACAACGGCGTCCCGTCGACGCCGTCTATGGTGTACTCGTCGTAGGCGTTACAGACAGCAATAAGCTTGGTGAAGGGTGTCAGCTTTTCGGTTCGGTAGCCGTTGGGGTAACCGGTACCATCCACATGCTCGTGGTGCGATATAGCGACCGTGGCACAACCCGGGTAGAGGTCCTTGTAGCTGAACAGGATGCGCTGGCCGTAGACCGTGTGACGACGGTACTCCTTTTCCTGCTCGGGTGTTCGCTGGCGCGCCAGCAACAGCATGGCCGGCAGCTTCATCTTGCCCACATCGTGCAGCATCGCGCACAGACCGATGTTATGCAGATCCTCTTCTTCAAAGCCCATGTGTCGAGCCACAGTGATAGAGAGAATCATGGTGTTCATCGAATGCTGGGTGATACGCTCATCGTGTTCCCGCAGGCGCGACATCCACAGCATGGCGGCCGGGTCGCTGATAATGTTCTCCACGCACTCGCTGACCGTGGCCTCGGCTTTCCTTACGTCAATGGCCTTGCCCAGGCGGACATCGTCCATCACCGATCGGGTAACCGTCTGGGTTGCGGTGCGTGTTGCCCGGGCACGCCCGAGGTCTGGCACCGGCGTGGTTTTCTGCAGCAGGCGCTTACGCGGTTTTGCGCGTGCCGCCACTCTCTCTACGGGTCCCGGTGCGGTGCGCGGCGCCGCCCGGCGCTCCTCCACGTAGACGTACTCGCAGTACTTCTGGACTTCCTCGATATCCGCCATATTCTGCAGCTCGAAACCTTGCAGAAGGAAAGGCGTCTCCAGCCAGGGCCGGTCCAGTTCGACCACGAACATGCCAACCTGCAGACCCGAAACATGAATCTGGAAACTGCGTCGCTCCATGAAGCCTGACGAAACCTCTTGAAACGCCCATATAACGCGGCGGAAGTAAACGATCCGTATGCAGCATCTGGTCTGGCTGCAATGGCCTGATGTTGCGCGCAGCGGCATTGGTTCACAGTGTGTAATACGGCTGCCCGCCTGCCGCAAGGATACCGCTATACTCCCACTCTGCAAGTAACTGGAGAGTGTCCGTGAAAGGCATGGTTTTCACTTCACTGGCGGACCTGGTGGAGGATGAGTTTGGCATCGCTGCCTGGAATCGTGCACTGGCGCGCATAGATTCGGTGGTGGATGGCGCTTACGTCTTTGCCGACACCTACCCCGCCAGTGAAATGCTGGAACTGGTAAGCGCGCTGGAACAGGAGCTGGATACCCCTGCCGACGCACTGCTGGACCTGTTCGGGCAAAAGCTTTTCTTCGATCTCTACAGGCTCTACCCGGAGCTGGTGGACTGCCACAAAGAACTTATCCCCTTTCTGGCCAGCGTGGGCAGCGATATCCACGAGGAGATGAAGGTGCTCCACGTGGACGCCGAGGTGCCCGATATGAGCTGTGAGTTCTATGACCGCAACCGGATGACCATGTACTACGATTCACCGCGAAAGATGTGCCTGCTGGCGGAAGGCCTGGTGCGAGGCGCGGCCCAGCACTTCAACCGCAAGATCGGACTTGTCCATAGCGAATGCATGCACCGCGGTGCCACGCGCTGCAAGTTCGAGATGCAACTTCTGTAGTGGGCTCAAAAGCCGCCATGAGCGAGACTGACAACGACTACAAGATTGCCTACCAGCGCGAGAAGAAAGCGCGCAAGCGCGCCGAGGAAATCATCGAGGAGCGCAATCGCGAGATGTATCACCTGCGACAGGATCTCTCCGAAGCCCGCGAGCAGCTGCAGAGCAATGAAGAAACCCTGCTACAGGCCGACAAGCTGAAATCCATGGGGCAGCTTGCGTCCGGCATTACCCACGAGATCAACAACCCGCTTGCCTACATCACCAGCAATGTTCACCAGCTTAACGAGTTCTACGCCACCCTGACGCGGTTTATCGCACAGCAGCGCCTCGCCCATGAGGAAGAGGTGGACGACGAGATGCGCAAGGATCTCGCTATTATCATGGAGGACACGCCGGAGATTTTCAGCGAGATTGATGAGGGTTTGGCACGTATCAGCAATATCGTGTCCAACGTCAAGCGCTTTGCCCGCAAGCATGCCAGGCACCGGGCGCTTTCAGACATCAACCAGGAAATACGGGCCACGCTGAAGCTGGTGGAAAAGCAACTCAAACCCGAGACGCGGATTACCCTGAAGCTCGAGAACCTGCCCCTGGTGAGCTGTAACGTCAGCGAGATCGGCCAGGTAGTGATCAACCTGGTAATGAATGCGGACCAGGCGTACCCGGAACCCGGCGGGGAAATCGTTATCAGCACTCGCACCGAGGGGCGCTGTGTCATCATCGGCGTCAGCGACAAGGGCCCGGGCATTCCGGAAGACGCGATCGACAACATCTTCGACCCCTTCTTCACCACCAAACCCGTGGGCGAGGGAACCGGGCTGGGACTGTCGGTATCCTATGGCATCGTCGAAGACCACGGCGGGAAAATCTCTGTGGCCAGCGAACTCGGGGCGGGAACCACCTTCACCATCGTGCTTCCTATCGACTGAGCGCTCGCAGAACGCTTTGCAATTTGCAAAGCGCGCCATCCCTTCAACCACCCCCAAACCGCTGAAAGCCAGGAAATACGCGGCCTGAGTGTGTTGGCACGACATTTGTACCTCTGGAGACAACATTAACCGGAGGTCAAAACAATGAAGCTGCCACGCAACCTGGCCAGCAGCCTTGCCGCGGTGCTTGCCACCCCTGCCCTCGCCTCAGCGCCCTTCGACAGCTGCCCCAGCGAGGCTTTCCTCGTACAGGACAGCGTTGCGCGCCTGTACGGCGTGGACCTGTCAACGGGCTACTACAACAAGCTCAGCACCAGCATGGGTGTGCGCAACAAGCTCAATGCGATTGGGTTTAACTACCACGACGCTTACCTGTACGCCTGGAGCTACGCGCACAAGACCCTGGCGCGCATCGGTTCGGATTACCAGGTGCAACCGCTGAAGTTGGGTTTCCAGCCCAACTCCAACTACTACGTCGGCGATGTCTCGGTGGTCGAAAACGCGTACTACATGTATCACAAAGGCGGAAGTGAGGCCCATGGACTGTGGCGTATCGGGCTCGACCCGGAGGCGAAGGACTACCTGACGCCCAGCCGCATCCGTGACGGGTCCTCCCTGTACCTGAACATTTTCGACCTCGCCTTCCACCCGGAACAGCAAATGATGTATTCGGTGGACTCCCGCGGCCGCCTGCTGACGGTTGACCCGGAAACCGGCAAATCAGAGATAATCGGCGACGTCGGAGAACGCGGCACCTTCGGTGCGGTTTACTTCGATGTGGACGGGCGTCTTTACATCAGCCGCAACCAGGATGGCGTGATCTTCCAGATCGATGTCAGCAGCGCCAAACCCACGGCACGCAAGTACGCCCAGGGCCCGGCCTCTGCCAACAATGACGGAGCACGCTGCGCGTTGGCACCTGTTGTACCTGTGGACCAGGACGCCATTGACTTTGGCGATGCGCCTGAGAGTTACAACACAACCCTTGACGCCAATGGCGCGCGCCACAGCCTTGAAGGCTCGTCCCTGCGCCTGGGCAAAATCGCCGATGGCGAAAGCCAGGCCTACCCGGCACCGCTGGCCGACGACACCACGGGCGAGGATGATGAGGACGGCGTCGGCTTTATCACCGAACTGGCAGCGGGCGAGACAGCACTGATTGAGGTCACGGCCTCTGGTGCAGGTTTTCTCAATGCCTGGATCGACTTCGATCGCAACGGCCGCTTCGACGCGGGCGAGCAGGTCGCGTCCGGCCAGGAAGTAACTGCGGGCAGCAACCTGCTGTCTCTTTCCGTACCCGTCTGGACACAGCCTGGAAACAGCTGGTCGCGATTCCGCCTTTCCAGCGTCGCCAATCTCGGCACAGATGGCGGCGCCCCGGACGGTGAGGTGGAAGACCACCCGGTCACGTTGTTCAACGGCGGCGTGACCACCAGTCACTACCCCAGTGCCGACAGCTTCGTAACCCTCGCCTTTGAGGACCTGTGGCCCTCCCGCGGCGACTACGACATGAATGACCTGGTGCTTCACTACCGCACCGCCGTCAGCACCATTAACAACGGCGATGGACCCGAGGACGCGAAGCTGGTCAGCATCAGCATCAGCGGCGAATTCACGGCCGTGGGCGCGAGCTTTCACTCGGGCTTTGCGGTTGCCATACCCGGCCTGCGCCGCGCAGACGCCGCGAATGCGGAGGTGTTTTTCGAAATCAATGGCGAACCCCAGGACACCAACCCGCTGGAGAACAGCTGGAACCCTGACAGCGACGCGATCTACCGCATTACCCGTGATGTCTGGGACCAGGTAACCACCGCCGAGGGCTGCTCCTTCTACCGCACCGAGGCGAACTGCGGTGGCTCCGGCGTGCAGGCCCGCTTCTCCTTGAATGTACGCTTCACCGATACCGTATCAGCGGCGCCGCTGGACGATGGATTATTCAATCCGTTCATCTTCGCCACTACCGGTCACCAGCGAAACAGTATCTTCAAGACACCGCCAGGCCGCGGGCTGGAGATTCACCTGAAGAATCGGCCGCCCTCCATCCACGCTGACCGCTCATTACTGGGCCGTGCAGACGACCGTTCCACCGAGGAGGCAGGCCTGACCTACCAGACCGAAGAGGGCCTGCCCTGGGCGCTGGAAGTGGGCATGGAGTGGCAACACCCCAGGGAGTATCAGGACCTGGTGCAAACCTACCCGGACTTCATCCAGTTTGTCCTCAGCGGCGGCAAAACCCACCAGACCTGGTACCTGCCGGAAAAAGCTGTGCAGGAAAAACTCTACAAGGATTGAGGAGGCACCATGAATACTTTGAAAGCCACCAGCGCCCTCGCGGCACTGGTATCTGCAGCCTGCCTCAGCGGCTGCATCAGCAGCCCGCTTCCCGCGGGCACCGAGGCGCAGCTTTACGGCTGGCGGGCGTTTGATACGCCGCTGGCAACACGCGCGGGTATCGCCAGCGACGAATACAACGGCTATTTCGACGGCGATCTGAACTTTTCCGACCTGCCGCTGACCATGGCCGTTGACGCCGCGGATCCAAACGCCCCCTATCTGCTGAAATCCTGTGAAGAGGATGCCTGCTACTACGCGGTCCTGTTTTCCGGGGACTTCAGCCGCCGCAAGGATGGCAGCCTCGCGGGCTTCGCCGCCTTAACGCCGCTGTCCACTGCCATGTATGGGGATGTGAGGGACCTTCCGGCCAACCAGGTTCGACCCAGGCTGGATGCACTGGCGGCGGCCGTTACCACCCCGCAGGGTCCTAGAGACTACGCCGGCTTTATCAAGCTCGACTACCTGCGTGCGCCGGCCGACGCGGCCAAAGTCGAACAGCTGGGCGCGAGCGATTCGGCGGAAGCGGCAATCCAGGCCGGGGAATTGCCCAGTCTGCAGGCCTTGCTGAACGCATCCATTACGACCACCCGGGAACTGCAGGCACCAACAGACTTCGTGTTCAGCAGCGCCTGGGACCTGGACTTCAGTGTGGATGTCAGTGAGCGCATGCCCGGGGCCTACCTTGCCCTGTGTGCGGATTTTGCGACCCGGGAAGACGGCAGCTACCAGGTGAACTACGCCAATTGCCGCCTGAAAACCCCCACCGAGAACGGCAGGTTCGAAGACACGCTACGCATGAGCGCCAGCGTTGATGAACTGCTGGCCATCCTGATTCCCCTGAACGACCCTGCAGGCAGCGAATACCATCGCTGGCTGCGGGCCGAACAGGGCGACCGTTTCGAGGTTCGATAATATGAAGACGATTCTGATTACACCCACCCACGCACCCGACCTGGAGCGCTGCCGCCTGCTGGTGCGCAGCGCAGCACAGCACCTCAGCGGCGTGGATGCCCACCTGCTGCTGATCGACGAGGCTGAATGGCACCTGTTCGCACCTCTGGTCAGCGACACGGTGCAACTGGTCACCAAGGAATCCCTGCTACCCTGGTGGGTGCGCCGCAACCCGCTGTCCAGTCGCTGGTGGCTCACGCTCAAAAGCCTGCCTGTGCGGGGCTGGATTATGCAACAGGTGATCAAGCTGGCCATCGCGGAGCAGTTCCAGGCCGACATACTGCTGTTTGCTGATTCAGATATGGTGTTCATCAAGCCCTTCAGCCCCGAACACATCATCTCGGGTAATCGGGTACGCCACTTCCGCGCCGAGCGCGGGCCCAACCAGTACCGGGACCGGCGCTACCAGAACTGGTATCGGTTCGCGGGCAATGTCTGCGGCGTCCAGGACCCGCAGACGATCTCAGGCAGCTATATCGCCCAGCTGAACAGCTGGCGTCATGAGAACGTCATTGAGCTCTACCGCCTGCTGGAACAGCGCGGCACCCACTGGATGACCCGGGTGATGCGCTGCCTGGATTTCTCTGAATTCGTCCTCTACGGCGCATTCGTCGACCACGTATTGGGTGACTTCTCCGGCCACTACACCGATACAGAGCAGCTCTGCCATAGCTCCTGGTTCTACCCGGTGGAGACAGAATCCGACGTGGAAAGCTTCATTGATCGGTTGCTGCCAGCGCACCGTGCTGTGCACCTGCAATCCAATCTTGGGCTGGATGGCAGGCTGCTGAACAGCCTGCTCACCTGAATCCGGCTCTACCCTTGTGCTTACTCTTGCCTGCTAACCCGGTGTATGCCGGGTTTTTATGCAGCCCTGGCAGTGGCACAGCCGTCAATCCTGAAGCGAGCTACCGCCTTCGGCGCAGGACCATCTGCGCCTTTCGCGTTACCTCAATCCGGGACGCGAACCTGGCCCCGGTGCATTTCACTCTGCGCGCTTCCTGCCTGTAATCATGCCGCGCACCAGGTTCTCGCGGTGAACAAGGCTGGAAGCAGCCACGCCGGCGACATGCAAAAAAATCAGAAATACGCTGAAATTCGCCAAAAATTCATGAAATTCCAGCATAAGAGTTTCATCTTCGTCATGATCATCGACATCGCGATGATCATCACCTGACCTGTACCGGGGCGTACCCAGTGCAGGTGCAGCGGCCGAGAACTGCGCCGCCAGCGGTCCCTGGCCCTGTTCACCGTAGGCCACCACACCGGTGGCGCCGGTGGCTGCCAGGGACATTATCAGCAGCAACGCCATCCAGCCGCCGGCGGGGTTGTGGCCCAGGTAGCGAGGGGCGCTGCCGTTGAGCAGCCCGCGCAGGTAAGCCACGGCTGCGGCAGGCGAGGAGACAAAGCTGCTGAATCTCGCGTGCCTGCTGCCTATAACCCCCCAGACAACGCGCAGTGCCAGCAATAGAAGAATGGCATAGCCCGACCATGCGTGGACGGTATCACACTCCTCCCCTGTCAGATAGGTTAGCA
>JAZBPS010000221.1:0-4135 GCA_036353375.1 Halieaceae bacterium
CCGCTCCTGCCCCCCTCGGGCCATGCCACTGCGAGGGCGGCTTCAGCCGCGACAAACGTCGCATCCGGCCAGGCCACTCTGCCTACAGGGCATGCTCCCTACAGGCCATGCTCTCTACAGGCCACGCTCCCTACAGGATGGGAAATTCCGCCCCGGCGGATCGACTAGACTTCCCAGTGGCATCATGAGGTCTCGCCGTTGAAACAGTTCGACGCCATCGTGATCGGGGCCGGTCACAACGGGCTTACCACCGCCAACTACCTGGCAAAGGGCGGTATGCGGGTCTGCGTACTGGAGCGCCGTCATATCGTCGGCGGCGCCGCGGTCACCGAGGAATTTCACCCCGGCTATCGCAATTCGATCTTCTCCTATGTCGTCAGCCTGCTGCGCCCGGAAGTGGTCCGCGACCTGGAGCTGGAGCGCCACGGCTATCGGCCGATGCTGCTGGAGAACTCCCTCTATCTGGATTCCAGCGGCGACTACCTGCTGCTCACCGGCGACGAGGCCCACGACCGGGCCCAGTTCGGCAAGTTCTCGGCCGTGGACTACGAGGCCTACCTGGGCTTCGAGGCGACCGTGGAACAGGCCGGAGACCTGCTGGCGAAGCAGTGGCTGCAGGAGCCGCCAAAGCTGGCCCTGGACCGCATGGGCGACATCGTCGCCGGGCTGCGCCTGGGGCGTGATGTCTACAAGCTCGACCGGGAGGCCCGCTGGCGCCTGATGCAGTTCTTCATCGGCGCGCCGGAGACCATCATCGAGCGCTGGTTCGAGAGCGACAAGGTCAAGGCCATGGTCGCGGCGCACATCATGCCGGCGAACTACGCGCCCCTGACCCAGCCCGGCGCCAGCCTCGCCATGCTGCACCATGCGGTAGGCGAGATTGCCGGCCGCAAGGGCGCCTGGGGCATCGTCCGGGGCGGCATGGGCGCCATTACCCAGGCCATGGCGGCGGCGGCGCGGGAACGCGGGGTCGAGATCGTTACCGATGCGGCGGTGGCGCGGATCGAGGTGGAATCGGGTGCTGTATCCGGCGTTCTGCTGGAGAACGGCGAGCGTTTCGCGGCCCCCGTGGTCGCGGCCAATACCGATCCCAAGCGCACCTTCCTCAAGCTGCTGGGGCAGGAGCACCTGCCGGCGGATTTCGCCCGCGATATCGGCGCCTTCCGCCAGGAGTCCGCCTCACTGCGGATGAACCTGGCGCTCTCCGGCCTGCCGCAGTTCGCGGCCGTCCCCGGCGAGGGCATCGGCCCCCAGCACCGCAGCAGCATTACCTTCATCGAAAGCCCGCGGCATCTCGACCAGGCCTACCAGAGCGCCCGCCAGGGCGTGCCCGCCGACCCGCCCATTATCGAGGCGATTATTCCCAGCTCCATCGACGACAGTCTGTGCGAGGTCCCCGGGCACCACGTGATGAGCCTGCTGTGCAAGTACATGCCCTACGACCTGGCAGCGGGCGCGTGGGACGATCGCAAGCCCGCGGTGGTCAAAAACATCCTCGACCACGTGGCGCGCTTCATCCCCAACCTGCCGGATATTCTGGTAGCCCACCAGTGCCTGACCCCGCTGGACCTGGAGCGCCTGCTGGGAATGACCCGCGGCGATATCTGCCACGGCCGGCTGGAACCGGACCAGCTCTACAGCATGCGGCCGCATCCGGAGGCGGCGCAGTACGCCACGCCGCTGCCCTGGCTGTACCTGTGCGGCTCGGGCGCGCACCCCGGCGGTGGCGTGACCGGCGCACCGGGCCACAATGCGGCGCGGCGGATACTGCGGGATCGCAGGCGGTAATTGGCAGGGGACGAGTGCAATCCCGGCCACTACGGCTTCCACTACGACCACCTACTGTGCTGCGACCTGGCGGAGCGTCTGGCCGTCTTCAGCAGCACGGTGACCGCCTCTGCAAGGGCGTCGAAGCCATTATCCTTGAGCAGTTCCACCGCATCGTAAATCGCACTACGCTGTAAAGGCTGAGCCGTCTTGTGTTTCCCCTCCTTTGCACTTCGACAAAAACGCTATTGAAAGGATACCCGGGTGGTTCAGCTCTTCTACGCCACCGGGGAAACTACAGAAAGAATGGTGCACTACCCACCCGCGAGACGACATGCCGATTTAGAAAATCGCCCGCCGGAGCGGGCTCTCCCTCAACACCGTGCGCAAGTACCTCGGCAGCCGGCAGCTGGAACCAGCCAACCCCACATTTCATTTGTTCGCAGCGGGATTACTGCATCGAAGCGTAAAGACGGTTGGATGTGCATTCGGCAACTTCTTCGAGTGCGGCCTCTATTTTCTGGCCTTCGCCAGACCGCATCACCTCTTTGGTTTCGGCCCAGGAGACCAAACTCGGGAATGAATCCACGAAGAGGAAAGACCCCATGTCGCCGACCAGCGGAACTACGGCACGCGAGTTGATGTTGCCACCCTTGACATTGTCATTGACGTACTTCAACCAGGTGGCGTTGACACTGTTCGCCTGGTCCACGGTCTTGCCCTCAACCAGAGTGCATTCCCATACTTCCTCAATGTGCTCCTTCGCACTTGCGCTCGCACTGAATACCAAAGCTGCCGCCAGGGCAGTAACCGACAAAAGTGTTTTCATTTTCTTACATCCTCAACCGATCCAAGAAGGCCAGCAGTAGCAGGTAGTCTCACTCTACTGGGTCAGAACATCAGCCGCGCAGCGCCTGAAATCACTGACAAGGATGTACGTCACGCGCGGCATGACACGCTATTCAGGATAGCAGTGATTACTCGATCTCACACGGAGCACCCGCAATCGGGGTGAGGAGAGATTGATGTGCGAAAAATAGGTCACCTTAGTCCAGGTAACAGGCGCCGTAGTCACCGCATTGATGTTGAAAGCCCATTGAAGGACCAAGAGTACTGGTGGTTCGCGCGCTCCGTGCGCAGCCGCATGCTGCAGCACGGCGTGTGGGCGATCAGCGACCGGGAGGACACCGTGCGCCTGTATCCGGCGCTCAATATGGACCCGCAGACCCTGGCCGACGGGCTGGACGTGATGCGTGATGCCATCGAGCACGTCAGCGCCCACGGGCAGCGTGAGGGAAGATGATAGTGCTCGCATCGGGCGGGCGCCACCGGGGCTGCGCCAGTTGCCCTTTGCCCTTGGGGCTCGTTGAGGTTGAGTGGATTGTCGCAATGAAATAGGCTGCCTGACGAACTCCGGTGATCAATTGCTGCTCTTTAAAAAAACAGGGCTCTTTCGTTAATACATGTTGTTTTGTGCATCGTGCTCAATCGCGGCCTCAAGCATGCTGGTCGTGTCCTGATCCAACTGCAAATGCCCGGACATCAGTTCAGCCAGAGTGGGTACTTTGGTGTCCGGTTGGTAATCCGGTTCCCACAATTTTGATCGCCTGAATGCCTTGGAGCAATGTCCAAAAGCTTCTTCGACCGTGACGACGATAACTAGGGCGGGCAGCTTGCCATTCACATCGAAGCGCTCCAGCAGAGACGGATCGGTGCTGATAGCTCCCCTCCCATTGACGCGAAGCGTCTCCAGAACTCCGGGGATCATGAACAGCAGTGCCACACTGGGCTGATTGATGATATTGACGATACTGTCCAGGCGCTTGTTGCCGTTGCGGTCGGGTATCACCACGGTCTTGGCATCCATCACATGGACGAAACCCGGTGCATCTCCTCGCGGGCTGACGTCGCTAGTCCCGTCCTTCCCGTGGGTTGCCAGGCACAGGAACGGTGAGAGTTTGATGTACTGCTTCATTGGCGAGGTCAACGAGGCTAAGCTCTTGACAAGAATCAGCTCGTGAACAGGGTCTCCCATGAGGGCCCTGAGATCTGCTACTGATGTGATAAGGTGCTGGGCCATTGGGAGGGCTCTCCTGGATGGCTGTCTGGATTGGAAACAGTCTAGCAGTTTCACCCGGCGCGGTGGTTGTTTGTGAAACCTGCGCGCAGGCTGGCCTGCAGGGCTCGATGCGCGCGCCTGACTCCGGCGACCAGATTATCGAACCGGAAATGTGTCTATGGCATGCTCGGGTCTCAGTACTCCCCTGACACGTTACGTATACTGAGCTGCGATATGGACTATTTCCAACCTATGCCAGAGGAACGAGGCCACCTTGCCTGAGGACCAGTCAAACTCAACCGATTACGA
>JAZBPS010000222.1:0-6818 GCA_036353375.1 Halieaceae bacterium
CTGTGCCACCGCGGGGTGGGACGACAGGGCATTTTCTACCTCGGCCGAATACACATTTTCGCCGCCGGAGACAATCATGTCCTTGATCCGGTCTACGATGTACAGGAAGCCGTCTTCATCCATGCGGCCGCCGTCTCCCGTGTGCAGCCACCCGTTGCGCAGGGTCGCCTCGGTCTGTTCCGGCAGGTTGCGATAGCCCAGCATCACGTTGGGGCCCCGACAGCAGACTTCGCCTACCTCTCCCACGGGTACCGGCTTATCGTCTTCGTCCAATACCGCGATCTCAACCCCCGGGACCGCCTGACCAGCGGCTTTAACCTTGCCGGCATGGGGGCTGTCTGCGTCCACCGTGTGGTACTGCGGCGCCAGCATGGTAACGCAGGGAGCAGCCTCGGTTTGCCCGTAAGCCTGCACCATTTCCACCGCCGGCATAACCTCCAGCACTTTTGCAATCACGGCTTGGGGCATGGGCGATGCGCCGTACATAATCCGCTGCAGGCTGGACAGGTCGTACTCGGGCAGCGATGAGTGATTCACAAGCATATTGATCATGGTTGGCACCAGCAGCAGTTTCTGTATGCGCTGTTCTGCAATCGTCGCCATAACCTCCACAGGGTCAAAGCCTGGAAGGAAGAAATTGCTGCCGCCGAACATCACCGATGACATGCAAAGTACCCAGTCGGCGATATGGAACATGGGCGCAGTATGCAGGATGCGGTCATCGCGCTGTACACCGATATGGGGCGAGATCTGCAGTGCATTCACCACCAGGTTCTGGTGCGAGAGCATGACGCCCCTGGAACGCCCGGTAGTTCCACCGGTGTAAAACAGCCCCGCCAGGTCATCCCCGCCGCGGCCCGCATCGTCCAGCGCCGTTTCTGTAGCCAGCGCCTCCCAGGCGACGCTTCCTTCCGGGGCATCAGCTCCCAGATACACCAACGTCTCGAGGGCCGGCAGCTGGTCGCGCAGGCCCAGCACCGTGTCCAGGAACGCGGCGTCGACACACAGGACTTTTGCGCCGGAATCATTGAGCCAGTGCACAATCTCGGGGCCGGCCAGGCGCGTGTTAATTGGCACGAAAACCGCCCCCGCCCAGGCGGTCGCAAAGTAGTACTCGTAGTAATAGTCGCTGTTGAGAGAGAGGATGGCGACCCTGTCGCCCGTCTCGACACCCAGCGAGCGCAGCCCTGCAGCAAGGCGCGCCACCCGTTCGGGAAAATCGCGCCAGCAAAGCTCGCGACCTTCATGCACAGTGGCACGACCCTCGGGATTGATCTGTGCGGCGCGGCGCACAACGGCTCCTAGCGAAAGCATTCCAGCGTCTCCTCTTCACCGGCGGCATCCGGAGCATAAACAGCCACGGCGAGTGCGTCCAACAGCGTGTTGTGCCGGTTGGCGGCTCCCGCCCGCAGCATGGAATCGGTTTTTGCAGAGTTCCCGATCCCCGGCTATGGTGACGGTTTTGGCAGGGAGCTGTCATGACAGGCTTTAAACACGATCTTCCCGCGGGAGTGATTCCCTGGCTTGAGAACCTGGGCAGCGGCCAGCTGACTCGCCTGCAGCGGCACGTGGCGCGTCGCGAGGCCTGGGTGGTGGACATCAGCCGGGAGGACGGAAGCGTACTGGAAGGATTCCTGCGCATCGACCGCGCACCGGTAGAAGGCAGCAACGTGTCCCTGCGCAAGGAAGCGCGGATTTGCAAGGCACTCATGGCAACCGATATACCTGCGCCCGGGCTGCTGGGCTGGAATGAAGAACACCACGCGGCCCTGTTCACACGGGATCCCGGCAGCGCCGACCTGCCCGCAGTGCAAGACCCCAGGCAACAGCGCGCCATCATGGAAGACTTCATGCGGGTGATCGCGAGACTGCATCGGCTGGAGTTGGACACGCTAGGGCTGGACGACATCCTGGGCCCACGCCCGACCTCCCCCGCGGAGAGCGCGCTGGGCGACCTCAACGTGCAGCTTCAGCGCTTTGCCGGCTTCCTGAAGAAACACCATGACCCCTTGCTGGCCTACGGCGTCGATTGGCTGCGACGTTTTGTGCCGGAACAGGTCGCGCGGGTTTCCCTGGTGCAGGGTGACACGGGCCCGGTGAACTTCATGTTCCAGCAGGACCGGGTGAGCGCCGTGGTGGACTGGGAATGGGGCCACTGGGGCGACCCGATGGAAGACCTGGGCAACATCTGCGTGCGGGAATTCTGGAACCCCAGCGGCGGCCTGGACGGCCTGTTTCGTTTATACGAAGCCGAATCGGGCATTCCCTACACCCGTTTCTCGGCGCAGTACTACCGTGTGCAGCAGAATGTGCGCGGCATGATTCCCATCCATTTTGCCTGCAGCAATCCCTCGATGGGTGAGTCCCTGGCCTGGTATTTGTGCTACCGCTACATCGGGGATCGCGCCACCGCAGAGGCACTGGCAGAGGCCATGAATGTGCCCATTACCGTGCCTGAGATGCCCGAGGAGTCGGGTTCTGGAGAGGAAGTCCTGCTGGAGGCCGCGGCGCAAACCCTGGCGCGTGACATCGAACCTCAGCTTGATGACGCCTTCGCCCGCTCACGGGCCCGCGATGCAGGCATTCTGCTGCGCTGTGCCCGGCGCGAGCGTCAGCTGGGGCCTGTGCTGCAAGCTATCGAATGCGAGGAGATGTCTGAGCTGCTGGGTACTGCAATCAATGGTGTCGAGCAGGGCAATGCAGCGTTGGTCAATGCGATCAACGCGCGCCAGCTTGAGGACGAACCACTGCTACAATACCTGGCGCGACGCGCCTACCGGGATGAATGGCTCTATGCGCCGGCAGCGGCGCTGTATCCCGAGCGGCGTTGGTCAGCCCTGGATTGATTAAAGCCCTGCTTCCTACTGCCCGGGCGAAGGGCGGCAGCGCACCCATAAGCTCATCAAGGAGACCCTATGCGTAAGGCATTCGCGGCTGTCTGGCTGGCGATTTTCGCGACCACCACCTGCGGACAGACCGTGGATACCAACCGACCCGGATTCTCCTTCACCCCGGGTACGGTGCCCGCCGGGCGCTGGCAACTGGAAACCGGCATTGCCCACGACCGGCCGAACAGCCGGGACGAGGCCACCACCCTGCCCCTCGCGGAATTGCGCTATGGCCTTGCAGCCGGTCGCGAGGTGTTCCTGTCGGGCCTGAGCTGGACCCGCAGCGACAGCGACGGCGCAAGCGCTGACGGGTTGGCAGACGTGCTGTTGGGCGCAAAAATTGCCTTACCGACCCGCGCCTCGGCCGGTAGCACCTCCGCCGACACGGCCTGGAAGGCTTCTCTCCTGTTGACGCTTTCGGTGCCGGTGGGCAGCAGCGAGTTCAGCAGCGACAGTTGGGATCCTGGCGCCGGCCTGGTCTGGACCCGTAACGGCGTCCTGCCCCTGGCCGGTACCGCACGTGTCAGCTACGTGGACGATCAATGGCGTTTCGACAATGGATTGAAGCTGCCTCTGTCCCTGGGTGGCCCGCACAGCGTGTTCCTGGAGTGGGAAGCAAACATCCCGGAAAACGGCGATGACAGCCACTGGCTGAACGGTGGCTACCAGTACCTGCTGGGCGAGCGCCTGCAGCTGGATTTCAACGCGGGTGCCGGGCTGAACGACGCCGCCGGTGACTGGCGCCTCGGGATCGGCTTCTCACGGCTTTTCTGAGGTAAAAAGCGCACTGGGCGACCTGTCCGCCAGTCGGGCGCCTTTGGTCGCACCGGCTACGCGCTTGTTACCAGGCGGCATAAAAAAGCCCGCTGCGGCTCTCCGCAGCGGGCTCGTTTTTGCCAGACCCGAAGGTCGTGCAGGCAGTTAACCTACGAACGCCTTGCGCGGCTCGGAAGGACCGGACGCTTCCGTACCTTTGAGGTAAGCAAGCATGGTGTCCGCGTCGGACACTTCGAAGGGGTCCGTCGGGCAGTTGTCGCCAAAGTCGGCCTCAACGAACATCTTCTCGATGTTGCCGTCGTTCACGAGCATGGAGTAACGCCAGGAGCGCATGCCGAAGCCGAGGTTGGACTTGTCGACCAGCATGCCCATCTTGCGCGTGAACTCGCCGTTACCGTCGGGCAGCAGGAAGATATTCTTGTTGCCCTGCTCCTTGCCCCACTTGAACATGACGAAGGCATCGTTCACAGAAACGCAGACGATCTCGTCAACGCCCTGGGCCTTGAACTCGTCGTAAAGCTCGTCATAGCGCGGCAGGTGGTTGGAGGAACAGGTGGGCGTGAACGCACCGGGCAGCGAGAATACAACCACCTTCTTGCCTGCGAAGATATCGTCGGTGCTCTTGTCTTCCCAGCGATAGGGGTTATCGCCACCTACGGACTCGTCGCGTACGCGGGTCTTGAATATGGTATGAGGTACTTTGGTAATCACGATAATGCTCTCCTTGGTTTGTGTGCAATTTACGATTAATGGGTTCCAGTGGATTCATTCAGACGCCCCGACATCCTGCGTCCGCGCGGTGCCACCGTCCGTGCGCCATAACGATTGGCGCTGTAGACCGTCGAGCGAACGTAACCTGGCTGCTTTTACCGCGCCTGGTATGCCTGGCTCAAAACGCCGAGCGCTGCGAATACCCATCTGATGAGCACAGTATAGGCAGCGCAGCTTGATCGATAAAACGATATTTATAAAAAAATCCGTGCGGAAATATCGATTACACGTTTTCCCACTGAAAACCCTGGCGCCAGGACCACAGACAACACTTGTTCCTGGCAATAGGCCGCTCCGGTTAGGAAATGGGTCCCATCAGGCCATTTCTTTGACCTACACGCGACACGCCGCCTGGCACCGTTAAGACTCAGGCGTTAAGGACGTTGTAAAACTGCCACCCTGGTTCCACAGCACAAAGCTCCTGGCGCCGGGGTGGCTTTCCCCCAGGATGAGTTCAGGGAAACCATCGTTATTCAAGTCAATCAGCGCGTTGGTGGTCCAGCCATCGCCGGAGTTAAAAGGTCCTTCCCAGATAAAGTTCTGGTTAGTGAAAGTGCCCTGGCCATCGTTGAGCAAGATCCGAATAGCTTCAGTGCGAATTGCGGTGCCCATCCCCTCGCCAAGGCTGACAACATACTCGTCCACATCCTGGCCAGGCCCGACATAGACAATATCGATATCGCCATCCTTATCGATATCTCCCACCGACATTGAGTGGGTATAACCAACATAGTCGTGACTATCTGCGGTGCCTGCATCTGCTTCCAGCTTGCCATTACCGCGGTTCCGAAGCACCAGGTTAGGCTCTCCAGGCCAGGGGGAAACATCGAATCCATGGTTAGCCAGGATGATGCTTTCAAAGCCTGAGCCATCGATATCTGCCGCTTCAATATCTGCATTGTGAATAAGCTTCGGAACAGCGCCATCAAACACCTGCTCACCACTTTCAATGAGCCGCTTATCTCCACTATTGAGAAAGACAATCACGGGCATTTCTCTCCCTGTCCAGCCATCTTCATAGTGCGGGCCCTGGTAGATAAGGTCGGGGTAGCCATCCTGATTGATGTCGCTTACCAGAGGCATACGCATCAGGGTGTTGTTGTCCCACCCCGCCAGCAGGTCATCATTGATTGCGCCAGGCCGCTCGATAAACGTCGGCCGATCGCTGCTGGTGGTAATGTTCTCCAGCAGTCGAATAGCGGTAAGCGTCTCCAACTCTATGTCGGGATCCAGCTCTTCGTCCCAGCCGAAGGTCAATTTCAGCAGGTCAATATCGCCGTCGCTATCGATATCCATGGGGACGGAGGCGCTGTTCTCTTCGCCCGCTGAGGTACCACCAAGTTGCAGGAACGCGCCCGAAGCCTGACGTATCAGGGGCGGCACCGTCCCCGTACCATAGGGGACAAGATCTAACCTGCCATCGTTATTCAGATCGACAAGAAAGGTGCGCGACGCCCAGTTCCAGCGGGACCCGTCATAACCCGGAAAGTACCTGTCACTCACGTCAGTAAACGTCCCGTCCAGGTTATTCAACAGCGCAAAAATATAATTACCCTCATAGGCAGGGTCTGCAGCGGTTCCCTGCACGATCAGATCGCGAAAGCCATCCCCGTTCAGGTCCATGCCGGTAATGTCTTGCCAGATCATATTCTGCTCAGCAAGCACCAACTCTGACATGGTGCGCGGGTTGTTGAGCGAACGGAACACAGGTAAGAGATAGGTATCCACGGACAGCGAGGTCCAATCGGCGGGCACCGTTACAACACACTCGCCGGTACTACCGCCACACAGGGAGGCGTATTCACCGGGCACCGCGGGTTTCCAACCGACAAAGCTGTAACCCTCATCAGGTACACCCGTAAATGTCTCCGCATAGGAGACCCCCGACGGAATGTGAACGGTGCATGACGCAAGTGGACCACAGTCAGCCGCACCGGAGCGGGAGACAACCCTGCCTCCCGCGGGTACTTCCTGGATAATGCGGCAGCTAGCCATCAGGGATGACAGCAGTAGCAAAGAAAGGACTCGAGCAAAATCCATGGCGCGGCCTGATAGCATTAGGGAAGGTGCCAGCCCACCTGTCCAGCATCCGCAGCGCTTTCGCCAGGATATAGCCTTCGAGGTTGGCCTCGGCGGCGTGTCTATCGGGAAGGGTAAACGGCCTTTTCCGAGCCGGTCAAACGATAATTTACCAGCGCCCCAGGACCTTCAAAGCGCAGTCTTATTCTCTTTACACCATAAGGCGAACAGGCGCAGCGCTTGGCAAGTGTTGCAGGATGCTCGCAAATGCCGTGTTGGAGACCGCCGCATTTCCAGTAGCCAGAAAATTAGCGTCGGCCAGGGTGTCGGGCATTACCAGACAGTGTCTGGTCACTCCCACTC
>JAZBPS010000223.1:0-8007 GCA_036353375.1 Halieaceae bacterium
AAAGGTAAATGATGTGGTCTGGTAAATAGGGGTGGTGGCCGCGCGGCTGACGGGGTCACCGTCGTAGCCGGCGTGCAGGGCAATCGTTTCGGGCTTCATATGTTATGTCCTCAAAAGAGAAGTCATTACCAAGGGCGTAAATGGTAGCAGAAGCGGCGCTCGTGGCAGGCGCAAAAATCCAGACTCAGCATCTGTTACAGACGGCTGGCTGGCTAGAAACCGCCATGCCTGTCCAGATGTTCCAATTCTGCCGTTGTGGATGTTCTCCCCAGTAGGGCTGTGGTGCCAACAGCGCGCCGATGGGCAACTTCGCGCCCACGGTGATTTTCTGGGACGTGGTATTTGGAACTTGCATTCCCCGCACGCCGCGCAGGAACAGATGGGTATCGAGAACGACCCCAGCCTGTCTTGGTAGCGGCAGCTGCGGTGCCCGCCGTTCCGCAGCCCCAGCGCGGAGTAACGGCTTATGCCCTGGGCTGCTGTGTCCAGCTTTAACTGGACGCGCTGGATGCCGCCCGACGTAAGGAGCAGCTTCCGTCACGTTAACCGAACGAGGGCAATGCAGAGCAGCTTTCGCAGATCTGGACACCACGTTGATTGACAAGCATTTCTGAATCCCTCTCCTCGGGGAGGGTTCGGAGTTGCCCGGCGGCTCGTCGGGCCAGGTTACGTCTGGCCGACCGTCTCAAAGGATGCCTTGTTCATCCCCGCTTCATAAATACTGTGCATGACGGTTTCTTGACGCGCTCAGGATATCCGCTCGAAGATGTAGAAATCGGCGAAGGAAGTGTTATCCGGATCGCTGTCATCGTAAGGGAAACGGTTGGGTATATGTTCAACCAGTTGGAAATCCGTCCTGTTTGCTTCTACCCAATCGGTGAATCTTCTGTGCCTGACATGTTCAAGGAATTTGCCATCCACATCGCTGTTTGAGGAGTACACGATCACGTAGCGCGACGCGGCCTCGAACAGGTCAGCCATGTAGGTTTCGAATACCTGCTCTTCAACAAGGTGAAAGATAACGTCCAGCGACAGGGAAAGATCTGCCCTTTCTGCCCCGTAATCAGAAGAGTGTACGAAGCGCTTCGACGCGTCTCCCGCAAACCTTTCGGTGCACAGATCAACGGCGGTATGTGAGACATCAATGCCGATATAGTTCGGGTAATTGGCCAAGGCGAGCTGGTTACCATCGCCGCACCCAAATTCAATAACCGACTGTATGCTGCGTGCCGATACAAAATCGTTCAGGACGCCCGCCTTGAATTCGGCAAGTTTTCCATAGCTCCCAGAGCCTGAATTACCTTTGGATTGATACCGCGACTCCCAGTATTGCGGAGAACTCTCGAACGCTACTCTGGGCCTGCCCATAATGCGGCGGGCTAGGCCTTCCAGGGGCGTACCGATAATCAGATTCCTGATCCAGGCTTTCATTGCTATGGAAACCCTCGAGCTCTGGTGACGAGTTACTCTACTTTATCCAACGAGAGCTTACTCTACGCCCTGGAGCCCCGATACCCCTGCAAGCCTGCTCCATGCGCGCGACGCAACACTGGCCGGGAACTCTCCGGAACTCTCGCCCGCATCACTTGCGGGTTACCTGGTGTCCCGCCAGCGTCTCCGGCCCGCAGACGCAGAGCACCTTGCCAGGGTGGAGGCACACGCGGATGCGGCCAGTTACTTCGGGCTGGGTCCGGATGAACTCACGTTTGGGCGCCGAACCCTGGAGCTTCGCAACTGGCTTGCCCACTGGCATTGATCCCGTGGTCCGCTAAAAACCCCCGTGAACGGCGAGGTGTTCCGCCTCTGCCGCTGTGGATGTTCTCCCCAGTATGGCGTTGCGGTGCGGAAAGCGGCCGAAGGCGGCGATGACATCGCGGTGGGCAACCATATAGCGCTGGAAGCCTTCGACCATCTCACGCGCGGGCTCCGGGCACTCCCTCAGCAGGCGCTCGAAACAGGCCAGGCCCTCTTCCTGGGCGACCCGGTCCTCGGCATGCTCGAAGGGCACGTACAGGAATACCCGGTGTATGACCGGCATAGCCGCATCGGCGCCTCGCGCGACCGTTTCCCGCGCCAGCGCCAGTGCCGCTGCGTCACCTGAGAAAGCTGCGGGCGTGTTGCGGTAGATGTTGCGGGTGAACTGGTCCAGCAGCAGCACCAGGGCGATGGTGCCGTCCGGCGTTTCCGCCCAGTGCTGCCGCTCCCCCGCAATGGCGGCTTCAACGTCGCCTGCGAACTGGGTGCGGATGGCGTTATCGACGGCCTCGCCTCCCCGAAACCACAGCGCATTGCGGGATTCCCGGGGCAGGCCGCTGTCATCCAGTGCGCCGAACCAGAAATCCAGTATGGCCCCGATCACTGAATTGCCGTCCATACATCAACCCTCGTCTGTTGCCAGCGTTATGCCATGTAACGCGGGTGAGTCTCCGCGCGTATGTGCAGCTGCTATAGTCAGGTAAAACATAACAGAGAAGCAGCGACCTATGCCGACCTCCGACGCGACAGCGCAGATCTACGCCGTGTTATGCCAGTACTGCCGCAGCCTGGATCGCATGGATAAGCCCATGGCCTACGCGGTGTGGCACGATGACGGCACCGCCCATTACCACGATATCTACGAGGGCTCCGGCCACGGTTTTGTGGACTGGGTGTGGGAGGCCCACGCTGCGATGGAGCGCCACTCTCACCAGATTGCCAACACCCTGATTGAGGTCAGCGGCCAACGGGCTGTCAGCGAGGCCTATGTCACGGTCTGCCTGTGGACCCTGCCGGACGAGGCGGGGGCGCAGCAGGAAATCGTCGGGCGGGGCCGCTACCTGGACCGCTGGTCGCAGCGCGACGGGCGTTGGGCCATCGATCATCGGGAGCACGTGCTGGATATGCAGACCGTTACACCGCTGGAGCGCGGCTTCACCAGCCAGGTTTCAAGCCGGGACAGCACGGACCCGTCTTTTAAACTGTTCAACGACTTTAAGGCCTGAGGGCTTTCAGGCGCGATAGCTTCGATACACTTGCCCCCGTGGGCGATGAGACATCGCTGTACAGGTAAACCAAGCACCGGGCTGACACGTGGAACATCGAAAACTGGTTCTTCCCGAGTACCTCAACGACCAGGGCTTCCTGTTCGGTGGCAATCTGTTGAAGTGGGTGGATGAGTCCGCCTATATCACGGCCAGTCTCGATTTCCCGGGTAACCGCCTGGTGACCGTGTCCCTCAGCGAGGTGGTATTCAAGAACCCGATACACCCCGGTGAGCTGTTGTGCTTCGACGTGCAACTGGTCAGGAAAGGCAATACGTCGGTCACTTACAGCGTTGACGTGATTGGGGAGAAGTTCGCCGATACACGTGCGCCGCTGTTCGTCACCAAGATCACCTTTGTCAACGTGGCCGATGACGGCCAGCCCACACCTTTGAGAAGCGCCTGACAACCACAAAGCATCTGGAGGCCCGCCATGACAACATCCCACCCTCGAACCTGGTGTCGATCCTTTGAGACCAGCCCGGCGCCCAGCGCCGAAACGGATGTCATTGTGTGTGGCTACGGCGGTGCCGGTGCCGCCGCAGCGCTGGAAGCGCGGCGAGCGGGCTGCGAGGTGATGGTGCTGGAGCGGGCCAGCGGTGGTGGCGGTGCAACCGCTATGTCCAGCTGCGAGATGTACCTGGGCGGCAGTGGCGGCACCGCCTTGCAGAAAGACCTGGGCCTCGAAGACAGCACAGACAACTTTGTCGCCTACCTGACGGAATGCTTCGGCCCCCACGGTGACCCGGCAAAAATCAAGGCGTATGCGGAGGGCGCGGCCGCGCATTTTGACTGGGTGGAATCCCTGGGCGTGCCCTACAAGCGCGAGGCGATATACGAGCGTGTGGTGGAGCCTTTCGGTGATGAGTCCCTGCTCTACACCGGTAATGAGCGGGCCTGGCCCTTCTGCGACCACATTCCGCCGGTGCCGCGGGGCCATGTGCCTTCCAAGGAAGGTAACGAGGGTGGCCGCATTTTTATGCAGGCTTTGATGGCCACCGTGGAAGCTGAGGGTGTGACCGTGCAAACCGACGCCCGGGTGGTGGCACTGCTGCAGGACGCCAGCGGCCGCGTGCGCGGTGTCATTGCCCGCATCGACGGACAGGAGCAAGCCATACACGCACGCCGGGGTGTAGTGCTGACCGCTGGCGGCTTCGTGATGAACCGCGACATGATTGAGCGCCACGCGCCGCAGGTTACTGACTACGCAGAACCCTACGGCAGCCCCCACGATATGGGCGACGGCATCCAGATGGGGGTGGCGGCGGGTGGTCACGCCATCAACATGAGCGAGGTATTTCTTAGCCTGGCCCTGTACCCACCGGCCTGCTCGACCTTCGGGATTCTGGTGAACCGCTACGGCCAGCGCTTCGTCAATGAGGATGCGTATCTGGCGCGGCTGGCGCATTACGCGGCGCAGCAGGACGGTCAGGAAATCTACCTGCTGGTACAGAATGAAGACTTCGAAATGTCGCCCTACCTGGAGCCGCCGCGCATCGTCGGCACCGGCGATACCATCGAGGAGGTGGAGGCCGAATCCCCGTTACCGGCCGGTACCCTGCAACACACAGTCGCCTACTACAACGCCCACGCCGAAAAGGGTGAAGACCCACTGTTTCACAAGTCCGCTGACTGGCTCAAGCCCATCGTCAACGGCCCGTTTGCGCTGGTGAGTTACGCGCCCGCCGACATGAAATATCACTTCGGCGAAAACCCGGGCTACCTGATGTTTACGCTGGGCGGCCTTGAGACCAGTGTCGATGGCGAAGTGCTCACGCCCCAGGGCGAACCCGTACCCGGCTTGTTCGCTGCCGGACGCACCACCGCCGGGTTACCCCGCACCTCGAAAGGCTATGCCAGCGGCATGTCGGTGGGGGACGCCACGTTCTTTGGCCGGCTGGCCGGGCAGCGCGTGGCGCAGGAGCCCAGCGAAGGCTGAGCGGGGATGTTATAGCCCTGCGTGGGTTTTCAGGATCTCGTCTGATCCTGCGGGCAGTGAAAATGCCACGCCGTCCTTGCCCACCGTGTAGTTCGGGAATACGGCCCCGGCACCGTCAAGGAACAGTGCTGTCTGTCCGGGCACGACCAGTGGCGGCACGATGTGATAGTAGAGCAGATGCCCGACGCCGGCGCTGCGCGCAATGTTAGCGGCTTCCACGGGGCTGGTGTGATAGTCGGGAATATCCCCGGTTATCTTCGCCAGAATATTGTCGCCATTTTCCACCGCGGCATCATGCATCATGGCGACGAGCCCTGGGGAAAGCGCTTCGTGCACCAACAGGTCGACACCCTTTGCTGCCGCCTCAAGGTGTTCGCTTGCCGCGGTGTCGCCACTGATTAACAGGGATCGTCCGCGATATCGAAAACGGTACGCCACTGCAGGAGATGCTGGTGCGTGGTCCACTGCCAATGCCTCCACGATCAGGTCACCGTCGTTGAGGACAGTCGTCAGGGCAGCGTCAGCAGGAGGCGGGAAGGGCGCCGCAACCATGCCCGCACCGGACAGTGGCGCCACTGTGTCGCCATGGTGCGCCTGCCGATACAGGGCATCCTGTGCGTAGGCGGCATTGAACCCGGCGACCACCTGCTCAACCCCACTGGGCCCGTGGACGGGAAGCGGCAGCGTATTGTCACCAGCGGCCCAGCGCAGTGTGGCAAGCTCACCCAATCCGTCGATGTGGTCGGAATGGAAGTGGGTCAGGAATACCGCCTGTACGCTGCCGACGGGAAACCCCATGCGATTCAGGTTGCGCGCACCGTCAGTACCCGTATCGACAACGAACAGCTTTGCCCCCGCGATCACGGCCACACAGGGCCCCGACGCATCAGGTGCTGGCAGTGGGCCGCCGGCGCCACACAGGGCGAGATGCAGCCCGTCCGGAAGCGACGCCAGGCGGTTTGCGGCCATGCGCGACTTCAGGCCTGCCGCGAGAACCCGCTCGGCAATTTGGGCGCGCTGGAAATACGCCAGTCCCAGGACAGTCAACACAACTGCCACCGCGATCACTGCTTTTTTCATGAGCGCACCCGTGTCTCTGCACCTGCTGCATTCTCACCTGCATGCAGCCACGCTGCAAAGGCCCGGTGCCCGCGTATGTGAGTGCCGCCTGCCGCGTGGATGTATAAATAGTTGCGCTGGCTGTAACGCATCTGCGGCGGCAGCTTGGGCTGCTGCTGCACGGTGTTAGGATTCGGCCACGCAGAGAGAAAGGGGTGAATCGTCGTGAGGCGCTTTTTATCGGTGCTTTTGGTCGTGGTTGCGGCAACCTGCGGCTTCGTGCTGGGCAGTCTGAACACCCGCAAGGTAATCACCTTGCCAGAGGCCGCCTGGACCGGAGACAGTGATGCAGCGCTGGCCTGGCGGGAATTTACGACAAGCCTGGAAGCCGCCGGTGCACGGGTATTCGCGGCCACGAATGACCCGCTGCAGCGGCGGGAAGGTCTTGAATACCTCGCACAGCTGGCGGGCGCGTCCCTGGAGATGAAGCTCGCCAAGGGCAGCGAGTCAGTGCCTGCGTTTACCGACTGGATGTCGGACTACCGCAAGTTCCTGGGCGATACACAGGACGCGGTCTATCACACAGCGCAGCTTTCACCTGAGTTCCGATACGAGTTGTCGGGCAACCGCGGCGACGCGGACTATCTTGGGTTTATGCTGTACGGGAAGCAGTTGAACGGCTGGAACCGTGCCGCGGCGAATCTTTCCATCCAGGATCTTTCCTTTGACGAGGCGGGAAACTTCACCATCCAGCTAAGCGCTGAAAAGCCCGAGGCAGCCAGCGCCAACTGGCTGAAGCTGGAGGATGATATTCACATGCTCATGGTGCGGCAGTATTTCCATGAGCGGGAGGGCAGTGAGCGAGCGCGTTTCGTGCTGCGCAACCTGGACGCACCGGCCTGGGCGCCGGCAACCGCCGTGGACACTGCCCGCGGCCTGCGCTCAGCCACCACCTTCTTCAACGAAACCGTAGACGGCGCGATAGCCCTGGCCGACATGATGGCCCAGGCACCCAATTCCATTGACCCGCCCAAAAGCTACAGCGCGGACTTCGGCGGTGCTTTTTATCCCACCTTTGATAACGATTACTACGGTGGCTGGTTCCGACTCGAAGATGACGAAGCCCTGGTGATTGAGGGCAAGGTCCCCGATGCACCCTATTGGGGTGTGTCGCTGCAGAATCGCTGGCTGCAATCCATGGATTACCAGCACTACCAGGTGGGGCTTAACGATCAACAGATCGAAACCGAGGACGGTCGCTATCGGATCGTTGTGTCCCACCGTAAGCCGCCGGCCGGAAACTGGCTGGATACCGCAGGCCACCGGGAAGGCCTGCTGGCGATTCGCTACCAGTTGGCGCGCGACAGCGAAAAGCCGACGCTCACGCTCGTTAAGTTCTCCCAGCTCTAGCCCTGGGGCGCGCACAAACCAGTGCTGCTCTGGCGCTTTCTGTCAAGATGATATAATGTATCATTTATTCAAACGATGTTTTTGCCTCTGCCATAGAGGTATCGACAGGAAGCAGCGAGAGCATGAGGAAACAATCGGCAACGTCCGCGACGCGACGCGACTGGTTAGGCATAACGTTATCCGCCCTGTGTATCGTACATTGCGCGGCGCCCCTGATACTGGCGATTGCAGGTGGGTCACTGGCCGGGCTCGCTTTGTTCGGCGAAGAATGGCTGCACAGCGTGCTATTGGTGCTGGTGGCCGTGGTTGCGCTGTGGAGTCTGTTGCCGGCCTTCCTGTCCCACCGGCACAGGGCGCCGCTTGTGCTCGCCGCTATCGGCGTGCCACTTCTGCTGATGGGAGTTATGTACGGCGGGGCGGCTGAAGCACCCCTGACCATTACTGGCGGATTTGTGCTGATGCTGGCACATGGATTGAACTGGCGCTGCCTGGCCTCACAGGGGGTGCTGGCACGTGGGAGTTAAGATGAGGCACGACGGCGGGCGCGTCGGGCTCCGTCTACGCAAACTCGCGGCGCTA
>JAZBPS010000224.1:0-21341 GCA_036353375.1 Halieaceae bacterium
CGCATCCATGCGCGCCACAGTCCTGAAAACCCCACTCACGGCATTCGGCTAGCATCGCAGGCACGTCGAGCGCAATGCCCATAACAGCCGAGGACAACCGCGTGGACGTACAACAGCAACCATCGTTGCATGGACCCGCGTAACTCATTCGGCCATTTCGTGCCTCGATCTCGAGGCCCTGACGGTGCATACCGTCTATTTTCGAGACCGTGCGCGCCATGGCCGGCGCGCTCGAGCCCCCAGGGAGGGGTTTACGGCGAGTCTCGGAAATAGACGGTATGCATCGGCAGGGCCAACTCGGAAAACTAGTCATCAAACTTCGCATCCCGCTTCTCGACGAACGCATCACGGGATTCCTGGGAGTCTCCGTGGGTGTAGGCCTCATAGGTGAAGCCCTGCTCCCAGCGGTATTTGTCTTCCAGGTTGCCATCCTCGATACCCGTGAGGGATTCCTTGGCAATCTTCACCATCACCGGCGACTTCTCTGCGATTTTGGCCGCAATGTCGTGGGCCGCGTCCAGTAACTGGTCCCGCGGCACAACACGCTCAATCGCGCCCAGCCGGTAGGCCTCAGCGGCATCGATGAACTCGCCCGTAAAGTACATGTAGCGCACCTTCTGCACGGGGAACAGGCGCTGCAGGTGCGCACCCCCGCCCATGGCCCCGCGGTCGATTTCCGGCACGCCAAAGCGCGCGCACTCCGAGCACACCACGATATCCGCAGCGCCCGCCATGCCGATACCGCCGCCCAGCACAAAGCCGTGCAACGCGACGATGACCGGTTTCGGGTTGCGGTGAATGGCGCGGAAGGTTTCGTAGTTGCCGCGGTTAACGTCAAGAATCTTGCTGCTGTCTGCAGCCAGCTCCTTGATATCGACGCCGGCACAGAAGCCCTTGCCCTCGCCGCCAATAACGATGACACGCACCTCGTCGTCGGCTCCAAGACGGTCAATCTCCCTCGCGATGGCAAACCAGCCGGCGCTATCGAACGCGTTAACCGGGGGCTTGTCCAGAATCATTTCGGCGACACCCGCCTCTATACGGGTGCGAAAAACATCGCTCATTAAACGGCCTCCTGTTGAGTGGTCTCGCCAGGCACACCCGTGAGTTGTTGCAACCGCGATTCGGCCTCGGCGACGATCTGGTTGATAAGGTCCTGGCAGGTGAGCAGCTCATCAATGACCCCCGCCACCTGGCCACTGGGCAGCACGCCGTCGCCCGGTTTTCCATCGACCATCGCGCGCTGGATGATCATGGGCGCATTGGCCGACATGATCGCCTGGGCCGGCGTCAGGCCGTCCTCGCGCTGCATCGCCAGGGCGGATTTCAGCAGGCCGAACAGGCTGGCGCCGGTGTACTTGCGGAAGGCCAGACCGTTTCGCATCGCCAGCCACAGCTTTTTAACCGGGCCCGCTCGCTCCAGCTCGGCCAGCACTTGATTCATGATCATGCGCTGGGGCAAGCCGTCCATCGCCGTGGAGCGGATAATTACGCCGGGGTCCTTGCAGTCCAGATAGGCCTGCAGGGTTGCCGGGGGCACCGGGCTGTCTTTTGTCAGCAGGAAGCGCGTCCCCATGGCGATGCCGTCAGCACCCCAGGCCATGGCGGCAACGAGGCCGGCGCCGTCCTTGAAGCCGCCCGCAGCGACCACCGGCACCTTGTCGCCCACGGCCTTGATGACCTGTGGCAACAGGATAGTGGTGGGAATAGCACCGGTGTGCCCGCCACCTTCACCACCCTGCACTGTAACCACATCGGCGCCCAGCTCTACGGCCTTGATGGCGTGCTTGGGCAGTCCTACCGTGGGCATGCACACAACACCCGCCTCCTTGAGTCGTCGGATGAAGTCGGGCCCGGGCGAGCGTGAATAGCTGACCGCCCGCACCTCATGCTTGATGACCAGGTCGACGATCTCCGCCGCATTGGGCTGGTACATGTGGAAGTTCACGCCGAAGGGGGCATTGGTCAGCTCCTTGACCCGCAGGATATCCCGCTCGATTTCCGTCGGCGGAATGGTGGCACCGGCGAGGAAGCCGAAGCCGCCGGCGTTACCGGTGGCGGCCACCAGCCCGGGATCGGCGACCCAGCCCATCGCCGTCTGGACGATGGGATAGCGGCATCCAAGCAATTTGGTCAGGCGTGTCTCCAGCATGGTGTAACCTCGACGTCTAGGCGGACGGATCCCCGGGGGGATTGTCCTTGATTTGCGCTGCGCGCTGGTTGTGCGGATCAAGCGCCGCAATGATGGCCAACTGTTCCTCGGTCGGCGCGGCCGTGGTGGGTACCGCTCCCTCAACCAGCAGCGGAAAACCCGTGTTCGCCTGCACATCCTCTGCCGTCACCCCGGGGTGCAGGGACACCAGTCGTGCCTGGTGATCCGGGCCACCGAAGTCGAAAACGCAGAGATTGGTGACCACCAGGCGGATATCCACGTCATCCAGGCTGCGTCCGCGTGGCAGCCTCTCAGGGTTATAGCCAATTGAGGACACGAAATCACACTCGCCCTCAATGAACACCCGGTCGGAATGGGCTGGCACAAAAAAACTGTTGGGATGGCTGATGGAGTTACCGGGGAAGCCGCGCGCGCCCAGCATCATCACCTTGGGTTGCGCATAGCTGCCGCCCAGGGCTGACGTGTTGCTTTGCCCAAAGCGGTCCACCTGGGTGGGGCCCAGCATCGCGTGGCGCTTGCCCGACCAGACGTTGTCAAAGATGCGCGAAAAACCCATCCAGCTCTCGTTCTGTTGCACGAAGTCGGCGTCACGCGCCCCCAGCGGATTGGGCTCTGCCAGCATGAAGGCCTCGGAATCCGTCATCATCAGGTCGGGATTGGTGGTCTTCATCGCGAGGCTTGCAGCCAGGCGAGGGATGACACCTATCCCGGTGGCGAGGACTTCCCCATCGTTTTCAAATGCCCGGGATGCGGCGCAAATACACAATTCAGCAAGACTGTAGGTCACAATACGCTCCTCAATAAACCGGCATGGGCAGTTGGCGAATGGCGTCCAGACCGCCGACGGCGGCCTGGTAGTCTTCTTCGGTTTCGCCCAGGTACTTCTCTAGATACCCGGCAAAACCTGCCTCGTCCTTGGCCGACGCTGCGTAGGCCTTGAAATGGGCAACATCGAAGCCGTACAGGGGATTACAGGAGGAGGGATGCGCACCGCCGGGGATGGGCACCACACCGGTTGTCACAGAGCGTTCCCAGAACACCTTGCGTGCCTGCTCCGGATCATGGAAGTAACTGGTGTCCACCAGCTCGTCACAGCTCACATAGGTTTGCGCAGCGGCACGTGCGAACAGGTCATCCATGTAATGGTCTGGCCCGGCGATCTGGCAGACGCCGCGGGCATCGGCGCGGTCGACGTGAATCAGCGCCGCGTCCAGCTTCAATGCCGGCACCGCCACCCATTCGCGCTCATCAAACGGGCTGTCGATTATCTTGAGGTCGGGATTTACCCGCACGATATCGGTGCCGAGACCGACCTCCGTGGGGATAAAGGGCAGCCCCCAGGCCGCGGCGCGCAGGCCCAGCAGCATCATGCCCTCATCCAATTCCGAGACTTCAATCGTGCCCGCCTGCCGGGCCTGGCGGAAATACGGCTCCAGCGGAATGAAGTCCAGTGAGACAAAGGCGAATACCAGTTTTTTGACCTTGCCGGCTGCACACAGCATGCCCACGTCGGCACCGCCGTAGGCCACCAGCGTGAGATCCTTGAGATCAGAGCGCAGGATTTCCCGCACCAGCGCCATGGGCTTGCGGCGGGGTCCCCAGCCACCGATGCCAACGGTCATCCCGTCTTTCAGTTGGCCCACCACCTCGCGCGCCGTCATCTGCTTGTCCATAGTCCAGTCCTTAACCGACGATCCGGCTCATCCGGTAATCGTGTTTTACAAAGTTCACACTCAGGGTGCTTTCTGTGCGGCGCACGCCATCCAGTGTGCTGATATGACGGTGGACGAAACGGGCAAGCTGCTCCGTATCGCGCACCATGGTAATACCGAGAATGTCGAAGCGACCCAGCATCAAACCGACAAAGCCAAACTCTTTCATCGCCGCCATCTCGCGGGCCACCTCGGCCGCCTGCTCGCTGCGCTCGACCTCTACCCAAACGTAAGCGATGGCCGCATCCCGGTAGCGATCGATATTGCTGACCGCCGTGATGCGAATCTGCTTTTCCTCCTCCATGCGCTTGATGCGGGCGCGCACGGTGCCCTCGGAGACGCCCACCTGCTCGGCAATCAGCTGATTGCTGGTGCGGGCATCCTGGCCCAGGTGGGCAACAATCTGGCGATCCACGGTGTCCAGCGGTCGCGTCACGACAGTTCCTCCGCAACCAGCGCGCCGGACTGGGCTGCCGGCACACGCTCTGCCTGGACGGTCTGCGCTACCGGAGCCGACAGGGGCACCCAGTCAGGCTGGTTTTTCAGGACGTCCATGGCCATCGACGGCACCACCCGCCTGACGCCGGGCAGGCGTGCAAGCCGCTGGTAGATCAGTGCAGACAGTGCCGCCTGGTCCTCGGCAACCGCCAGCACCTCGATATCGTAGGCGCCGATCATGATATTGATGGAGAAGATTTCGGGTATATCGGCCAGCGCCTCCGCGACCTCGACGGGGCTGCGGTCGCTGACCTGAATTCCAACCGCGAGCAACAATTCGTAGCCCGCAGCCTGAAAGTCAGTAACCGCGACCACGCGCATGGCATTGCTCTGCTCCAGCCGGCGCACTCTGGAGCGCACGGTGGATTCCGTCAGCCCCAACTCTGCCGCCATGGCCCGGTAGGACAGGCGGCCATCGGCGCGCAGCAATTCGATAATGCGCTCGTCCACCGGATCCAGCTCGACGTCGCTCATACCGCCACCCTGTCGCGCAGCTCGGTCTTCAGCACCTTGCCGGAGGCGTTCACCGGCAGGCTCTCCAGAACATGCACGGCCCGGGGCACCTTGTAGTTCGCCATGTTGTCCCGACACCAGGCGATCAGCGCATCGGCGCCGCATCCAGCACCCGGCCGCAATACCACGAAGGCGCAGGCAACCTCACCGAGTCGATCGTCCGGCATGCCGATCACGGCAGCCTGGGCCACCGCCGCGTGGGAACAGAGCAGGTTTTCGATTTCGGCGGGATAACAGTTAAAGCCACCGACAATGAACATGTCCTTGAGCCGGTCGGTAATCTGTAGATAGCCATCGGCGTCCAGCACACCGATATCGCCCGTGCGCAGCCAGCCGTCGGGCGTAATGGTTTCTGCCGTGGCCTCCGGATTGTCCAGGTAGCACTGCATCACGTTGTAGCCTCGCACCCAGACCTCACCGGGCTCCCCCACCGGCACGTCCACACCTTCTGTATCCACGGTGCGCACTTCCACGCCGTCCATGGCCCGGCCCGAACTCCCGGATATCACTTCAGCGGGATCGTCGGGGCGGCAAATGGTAACGACGCCGCTGGTTTCCGTCAGGCCATAGGCGGTGACCACAACCTCAAACGCAAGTTCGTTGCGCATCCTGTTGACCAGCTCGACCGGCACGGGTGCCGCGCCGGTAACGGCAAGCCGCAGGCTGGACAGGTCGTACTGGTCGCGATTGGCGTGTGCAAGCAGGGACTGGTAGATCGTGGGCGCGCCGGGCAGCATGGTAACGCCGTCGCGCTGGATCTGCGCCATCACCGCGTCCAGGTCGAAACTCAACACGGGCAGGATCAAGGCACCGCGCATAATCGCCGCCAGCCAACCTGCCTTGTAGCCAAAGGAGTGAAAGAACGGGTTGATGATCATATAAACGTCATCCTCCCGCAGCCCCACAGTCGCGCTCCAGGTCTCAAACACGCGCAAATTCTGCTCGTGGGTGGTCACAACGCCTTTGGGTGCCCCGGTGGTGCCGGAGGTGAAACCGATATCGAGAATGTCGTCGGGGCGCACCGCGGCCATGGCCTCAGTGACGCGCGCCGGCGCCACCTCATCACCGGCGGCGAGAAAGGCATGCCAGCTGTCAGCAACCTGGTCGCCGGTATCAACGTCCGGCTCGTCAGCGTGCTGCCTGAGAATTACTATTCTCTCGATATAAGTAAGCGCTTGCTCACTTAGCATGGCAGGGTAATCTGCACCCAGGAATTCGCCCACGGTGAAGAGCAGGCGCGCGCGACTCATATTCAGTGCGTAGGCGACTTCTGCACCCTTCCAACGGGTATTGACCGGCACCAGGGTGACGCCAATGCTCTGAGCACCAATCGCCGCAATGATCCACTCGTAGATATTGGGTGCCCAGATCGCAATGCGATCGCCGCGCTCCAGTCCCGCTGCGAGAAAGGCCGCTGCCGCGCGATGTCGCAGGGCGTCCAGCTCACGGTAATCCAGCGTGATAGCACCGTCGCGCAGGGCAGGATGGTCGCCGAACAGATCGACGGACCTACGAATCATTGCGGGCAGGGTGGATTCAGCCATGACGTCTCGTCGACTCCACAGGAGTCATTTTCAATGCGGGTTACATTCTTATCGTTCCCACAGAATAGCGGACATACGCGCCTACGCAACCGATATTCGTAGAATTCAGTTTAACAATCTACGAATATCGGCATGCAGACAGGCTTTTGAACCACATGGGCCGGCGTAACCCCAGATTGGGCTACTCCGGGAAGCTGAAATCCTTGAAGCGCTCGCGCAGCTCCACTTTCTGCACCTTGCCGGTGGCACCGTGGGGCAGTTCCTCGACGAATTCGACGGCCTCAGGAATCCACCATTTGGCTATCTTGCCGTCGAGATGGGCCAGGACATCCTCTGCGGAGAGAGCATCGTGTCCCGGCGCCCGCACCACGATCAACAGCGGCCGCTCGCTCCATTTCGGATGGTAACGACCGATGACGGCGGCCTCCGCCACCCCCGGGTGGCCCATGGCCGCATTCTCCACGTCAATCGAGCTGATCCACTCACCACCGGACTTGATCACGTCCTTGGTGCGATCGGTGATAGCCATGTAGCCATTGGGGTCGATAGTGGCCACATCGCCGGTTTCAAACCAGCCGTCGTGGACGTGGGAGTCGGTCGCGTCCAGCTTGAAGTAGCCCGAACAGATCCAGGGGCCGCGCACCATCAGCGAACCGAAGGCCTCGCCATCCCAGGGCAGTTCCTTGCCCTCCTCGTCGACAATCTTCATGTCGACGCCGAATACCGGGCGTCCCGCCTTGACGCGCTGTCGATCGGCAGCATCGCCCGTCAGCCCGGCAACCGCGGGGGTAGGCGCATTGATACTGCCCAGCGGGCTCATTTCGGTCATGCCCCAGCCGACACGGGTCTCGACACCGTGGGTTTCCATTTCCTCCATGATGGACAGCGGGCAGGCGGCACCACCGACGATGATGCGCTTGAGACTGTCAATGCTGTCACCGGATTCACGCAGGTGTGCCAGCAGGTTCAGCCACACGGTGGGTACGCCCGCAGACATGGTGACCTGCTCCTCGTTGATAAGTCTGGTCAGCTCCGCACCGTCGCCCATTTTCGGGCCGGGAAACACAATCTTGGCGCCGACCATGGGACAGGCGTAGGGATTACCCCAGGCATTGACGTGGAACATCGGCACAATCGGCAGCACGGTATCGCGAGCGGACAACCCCAGCACGTCGGGCATGACCGAGGCGTAAGCGTGCAGAATCGTAGAGCGGTGGGAGTACAGCACACCCTTGGGATTGCCCGTGGTGCCCGAGGTGTAGCACAGGGCGCAGGCCGCGTTTTCGTCGAGTGTGGGCCAGTCAAATTCTGTGCTCTTGCCCTCCAACAGGGTCTCGTAGCACAGCACATTTTCCAGTGACGTCTCCGGCATATGTGCCGCATCGGTAAGCACCACCCAGGCCCGCACGCCTGGGCAGTGGGACGCAATGCCCTCGATAATCGACATGAACATGGGATCGACGAAAACCAGCTGGTCCTCGGCGTGGTTGACGATATACGCCACTTGCTCGGGGAACAGGCGAGGGTTGATCGTGTGCGCCACGAAGCCGGAGCAGCTGATGCCGTAGTAGGCCTCAAAATGCCGGTAGTCGTTCCAGGCCAGCGTGGCTACGCGGTCGCCGATACTGAGGTCCCAGTCCGCCAACGCGTTGGCGAGCTGTCGCGCCCGGTTGAAGGCATCGCGATAGGTGTAGCGATGCCGCGGATTGTCCGCCGTAAAAGAGACGATCTCCACGCCCGGGTTAACCCGGTCAGCGAATTCCACGATAGATTTGACCAACAGCGGTTGGTCCATCATCAAGCCTTGCATCTGCGCCATTCCTCCATTCTTATTCGTGGGGCGACCTGCACAGACAGCGCTGAGCCGCCCCGTTTATCGTTCTTACTACGTGTTTGAGATACGCTCAGGCCGCTGTGAGCGACCACTCGTCATCGACGTTCCTGCCGGCCCGGTGCTCCTGTTCCAGTTTGATCAGGTGCGCCGTCAGACTGAGCTTGGCCATGTGATGGATGCCGGGATCGACATCGTCGTAGACCACCTTCACCAGGGAATCCAGCCCCGCTGTGCCCAGCTGTGCGAGACCGTCCACCACCTTTTGTTCCCGCTTGAGCCGGTGCCCAATCAGCCAGTCCACGGTTGCCGCAGGATCGGTTATCACCTCACCGTGACCCGGTGCCAGGCATTTCAGGGGGTACTCCCGCAGCAACTGCAGGGATTCAATGTACAGCTTCATATCGCCACTGGGCGGAACGATGACCACGGTGGAGCCGCTCATGATGTGGTCCCCGGTGAACAGCATGCCCTCTTCTTCCAGCAGGAAGCAGTAGTGATTGCCGACGTGTCCCGGCGTGTGCACCGCTCGCAGGCTGAACTCCTCGGTTTGCAGCATGTAGTGGTGCGCGACCTCGATATCCGGTGCAAAGGTATCGTCCTGGAACATGTCATCCCAGGGCACGGCACCGATCACAGTGGCGCCGGTCGCTTCTTTCAGCGGCAGCCAGGCAGGCGAGTGGTCGGGGTGTGTATGGGTAGCAACAATCCAGCGAATTTTACCGGCGCCCGCCTCCAGCAGGGCCTCGACATGGCTATCGAGCAGCGGGCCCGGGTCCAGCACGGCCACTTGCTCGTCGCCAAGAAGGTAGCTATTGGTGCCCGGCCCTGTCATGACGCCGGGGTTGGGCGCAGTAACGCGGCGAACCCGCGAATTTAGTCGGACCGCACGACCGGGTGTGAAATCATCGCTCATGAGCTACTACCTGCCATCGGGGCTGTGGCAACAATGTATCGCTATACAAGACCGCTAACAGGCACCACCGGGTCCACATCGGCCTCGTAATCCACACCTTCCATCTCGAAGCCGAACAACTGCAGGAAGCCCCGCTTGTAACCGGCAAAGTCGGAGATGTCGTAGAGGTTTTCGGTGGTCGTCTGCTGCCACAGCTCACCGACCCTGGCCTGTACGTCGGGCTGCATTTCCCAGGCGTCAGCACGCAGCCGGCCCTCTTCATCCAGCTCGGGCGAGTCGCTTAACAGACTGTGCCGAAACAGGCTGTCGATCTGCTCAATACAGCCCTGGAAGGCATTGTCGTCCTGCATCACCTTCAAGAGCAGTGCAAGGTAGAGCGGCATCGCAGGTATGGCAGAGCTGGCCTGGGTTACCACCGCCTGCAGCACCGACACGCGGGCATCGCCACCGCTTGCGGCAAGTCGCTCACGCAGCGCCAGCACCCGCTTATCCAGATCCTTCTTGGCTGCACCGATGGTCCCGTGCCAGTAGATATCCCAGGTGAGCCTGTCCCCGAGATAGGTGTACGCGGTGGTGCGCGCACCCGGCGCGAGGCAACCCGCTGCGTCCAGGGCTTCAATCCACATCTGCCAGTCTTCGCCGCCCATCACCGCGACGGTGTTGTCGATTTCTTCCTGGCTGGCGGCCTCCACCGTCAGCTCGCCGATCTCTTCCTTGTCGGTGTTGAGGCTTTTGTAGGTGACGGTTTTACCAATCGGTTTCAGCGTGGAGGTGTGCAACTCACCGGTATCGGGGTGCTGGCGTCGCGGCGACGCCAGTGAATACACCACCAGGTCCACCTGGCCCAGGTCTTGTTTGATAAGCTCTATGGTTTTCTGTTTGATTTCGTGGCTGAAGGCATCGCCGTTAATGCTTTTCGCATAGAGGCCCGCCTCGTCAGCGAACTTGTGAAAGGCCGCGGAGTTGTACCAGCCTGCCGTACCCGGCTTCTTCTCACTGCCTTCCTTTTCAAAGAATACGCCGACGGTGGAGGCACCACCGCCAAAAGCAGCCGTGATGCGTGAGGCCAGCCCGTAGCCCGTCGAGGCACCAATGACCAATACGCGCTTTGGCGGATTGTCCAGCGGACCCTGCTCCCTGACGTAATCGATCTGCCGGCGCACGTTCGCCTCACAGCCCGTGGGATGGGTGGTAATACACATAAAACCACGTACACGCGGCTTGATAACCATAGTCGTAATCCGTTCGGCTCCGGGGCGTTATAGTAGCAGCCGGCGAATATCCGCCAAAAGCTCGCAAAGCTGGGTAGAGAAACGCCCACCGTCGGCGCCGTTAACCGCACGATGGTCGTAGGAGAGACTGAGGGGCAGCATTTTGCGGGGCTGAAAGCTCTCGCCGTCCCACACGGGCTTGATCTCCAGCTTTGACACCCCGAGGATCGCCACCTCCGGCGAGTTCACAATCGGGGTAAAGCCGGTGCCGCCCAGGCCGCCCAGGCTGGAAATGGTGAAGCAGGCGCCCTGCATGTCCGCTGGCTTGAGTTTGCGATCCTTGGCACGGCTGGCGAGGTCGGCGGCTTCTGCCGCCAGCTCCCACAGGCCTTTTTTATCCACGTCGCGGATCACCGGCACCACCAGCCCCGCGGCAGTGTCCACCGCGATGCCGATGTGTACGTAGTCGCGATACACGAAGCTCTCGCCGTCGGCGCTGACCGCGCGATTGAGCCTGGGGTTATCGCGCAGTGCCTTGGCGCAGGCCAACAGCAGGAAGGGTAATGGGGTGAGCCGCGTGCCACGGGATTCTGCCTCCTGCTTCAACCCGCCGCGGAACTCCTCCAGCGCCGTCACATCCGCTTCGCTGAACTGGGTGACATGGGGCACGTTCAACCAACTGCGGTGCATATTCGCCGCCGTGACCTTGTCGATTTTGGTCATCGGCTGGACGTCCACGTTGCCGAAGGCGGCATAGTCGACCTCGGGTACCGCGGGAATTCCGGCACCGCTGCCCGGTGCGCTGCCACCCTGCAGGGCCCGCTTCACGTGCTCCTGTACATCTTCCTTGAGGATACGGCCCTTGGGTCCACTACCGCGCACCGTCTCCAGCGTAACACCCAGCTCACGGGCCAGCTTGCGCACGGCGGGACCGGCGTAGATATCGCCCCCGGCACGTGGGGCCGTATCGGTTGCGGCGGTGGGCGGCGGGGTCACGGGCGCCGGTGCGGGCTCGGGGGGCGGTGGCTCAGGTGCAGCAGGCTCTGCTGCAGGCGCTTCCACCGCTGGCGCTTTGGCGGCGACAGGCGCGCCGGCTGCGCGCAAGGTGCCAATCAGGTCACCCTGGCGAACCTGGTCGCCTTCCTTCACCGCAAGGCTCAGCAATTCACCGGCCTGGGGACACGGCAGTTCCATGGAGGCCTTGTCGGACTCCAGCACCAGGATCGTATCGCCCTCCTCCAGGGAATCACCTACCGCGACCGATAACTCAATTACCTCCACCGCCTCGTCGGTGCCGATGTCGGGTACCAGCACCGGCAGCTCGCCCTGAGCCTGCTGATCGCTGTCCGTAGGCACCGGTTTTGCGTCGGCTTCGGGCTCGCTGTCTTCCGGTTGCGCGGCCTCGGCCGGTGGCTCTTTATCGGCAGAGGGCTCTTTGTGAGCTGAGGGCTCTTTATTGGCTGAGGGCTCTTTACTGGCTGAAGGCTCTTTACTGGCTGAAGGCTCTAACCCGCCCGGAATGCAGCCTGCGCGCGTTCTTGATAGTCGCGGCTTGTGGTAGACTGCCGGCCTTTGCAGGAGTATCTCGTATTCAATGACATCCGCTAGTCAGGTGGCGACCCAGATCCCCAGGGACGCTCACCCTGTATCCCGCAAGAACATCAGCGACAGCGCACTCAAGGTCATGTCCCGGCTGGCGAGCCAGGGCTTTCAGGCCTACCTGGTGGGCGGCGCCGTGCGCGACCTGTTGCTGGGCGGCCACCCCAAGGACTTCGATGTCGCGACAGACGCGACGCCGGAAGAAGTGCATGCGTTGTTCCGCAATTCACGCATTATCGGGCGGCGCTTCCGCATTGTGCACGTGCGATTCGGCCGCGAAATCATTGAGGTAACAACCTTCCGTGGCCCCCACGACGAGGCAGAGGACGACGATGACAAGCCCGCTGTCCGCACAAACGACTCGGGCATGCTGCTGCGGGACAACGTGTACGGCAGCCTGGAAGAGGACGCGGCGCGGCGGGATTTCACGGTCAACGCTCTCTACTATTCCAGCGCCGACTTTTGCGTCTACGACTATCTCGACGGCCTGGGCGACCTGGAGCGCAGGGAAATACGCATAATCGGGGACGCGGAAAAACGCTACCGCGAGGACCCCGTGCGCATGCTGCGCGCTATCCGCTTCGCAGCGAAGCTGGATTTCCAGATCGCACAATCCACGGCAGCGCCCATACCCGCGCTTGCGCATATGCTGGAGGCGATCCCGGCGGCGCGGCTGTTCGATGAGATGCTGAAGCTGTTCATGGCCGGCTACGCATTGCGGACCTTCCAGTTATTGCGCGAGTACAAATTGCTAGAGCATCTGTTCCCCGCCACCGCCGGAGAGCTGGAGGAATCACCGCAGGCCGTTGCCCTGATAGAGGCGGCGATGCGATCCACCGACGAGCGGATTGCCGCCGACAAGCCGGTCACGCCGGCGTTTATTCTCGCGGCGCTGCTGTGGCCACCTGTGGTGGAACTGCGCAAGCATCTGGAGGACAACGGCATGGACACGCCTGAAGCCCTTGCAGAGGCCGGCCAGTCCCTGCTGATGGAACAACTGCACCATATCGCCATACCCCGCCGTTTCACGGCGCCCATGCGGGAAATCTGGGATTTTCAGCTGCGGCTGCAAAAACGGCGCGGTCGCGGCGGCACAAAGCTGCTGGCGCACCGGCGCTTCCGCGCCGCCTACGACTTTCTGCTGCTGCGGGAGCAGTCGGGGGAAGACCTCGACGGGCTCGGCAAATACTGGACCGAGCTGCAGGAGCAGCATCCCGAGATCCAGCCCGACACGCGCCCGGAAGACGAGGCCAATCCCAGGCCGCGCAAGCGCCGTCGCCGTCGCAAACGGCCGCAATGACCAGGGCGTATATCGCCCTGGGCAGTAATCTGGGCGACTCTCGCGGCATACTCAGTGCCGCGCTGGCCGCGCTGGATGGCCTGGACGAGACGCAGCTTGTAAGCGTGTCGCCAGCATACCGCAGCGCCGCGATAGGGCCAGGCGAGCAGCCGGACTACATCAACCTGGTGGCACTGCTGGAGACGCGCCTGCCGCCTGCAGCGTTGCTGCGCGCCATGCAGGCGATCGAGCGGGATCACGGCCGAGAGCGCCGACAGCGCTGGGCCGCCCGCACGCTGGACCTGGATATGCTCCTGTATGGAAATGAGGTGCGAGACGAGCCCGAATTGACGCTGCCCCACCCGCGTATGACACAGCGCGACTTTGTGCTGGTACCGCTGGCTGACCTGGACCCGGAGCTGGCCCTTCCCTGTGGTACCACGCTTGCGTCATTATTGCAGCGCTGCCCCCGCGGGCAGCTGTCGCCGCTAGGAGAAGCCATTGAAGCAGGACCGCAATAGCTCCCCGGTAGAGTCACCGGGCCTGGACCTGAAGGGCCGGACGCCGCCTTCCTTCATTGCCATTGAAGGTCCTATCGGTGTGGGCAAGACAACCCTGGCGAAGCGCCTGGCCGATACCTTTAACTACCAGGCCCTGCTGGAGCGGGCTGAGGAGAACCCGTTCCTGGAGCGCTTCTACCAGAACCGGCGCCAGGGTGCGCTGGCAACGCAGCTGTTCTTTTTATTCCAGCGTGCCCAGCAGATACAGGACCTGCGCCAGACAGACATCTTTGAGCCTGTGCGTGTGGCAGACTTTCTGATTGAGAAAGACCCGTTGTTCGCGCGCATCAACCTCGACAGTGACGAATACGAGCTGTACGAGAAAGTGTTCCAGCAGTTGACCATCGACGCACCCAGCCCCGACCTTGTCATTTACCTGCAGGCCTCCACCGATGTGCTGCTATCGCGCATTGAAAACCGGGGTATCGACTACGAACAGCGCATTGACCGCGCCTATATCGAGTCTTTGAACGAAGTGTACAGCGAATTTTTTCTATATTACGATGGCGCGCCGCTGTTGATCGTAAACGCTAGCGAAATCGACCTCGTCAACAGCGACAGGGATTATCAGCATCTGGTTGACTACTTGTTGGACATCCGCAAGGGTCGCCATTACTTCAATCCCACGTTTATTTGAGTAAAGGCCCGAGGGTCTATCTGCACACAGGGTCTGAGGACCCGGCACCCGCCGGACCCGCGGGCGCTGGAACTGGCCAGGAGATCGGTCTCGCATGAGCATGGTGACTATCAACACACTGCGCGACCTGAAGCGGGCCGGCGACAAGTTCTGCTGCATCACTGCCTATGACGCCACCTTTGCCCGGCTTATCTGCGAAGCCGGCGCCGAGACCATGCTGGTCGGTGACTCGCTGGGCATGGTATTGCAGGGCCACAGGGACACATTGCCAGTGACCACGGAAGACATGGCCTACCACACGGCCTGTGTTGCCCGGGGCAATACCGGCGCAATGATCCTGTCAGACCTGCCCTTTATGGCCTATGCCACGCCCGAACTGGCCATCCGCAACGCGACGACCCTGATGCAGGCGGGCGCGCACATGGTGAAAATGGAGGGCGGCACCTGGCTCAGCGACACCATACACCAGCTGGTGGAGCGCGGCGTGCCGGTGTGTGCCCACCTTGGGCTGACACCCCAGTCGGTCAATGTTTTTGGCGGCTACCGCGTGCAGGGTCGCACGGCAAAGGGGGCCAAGAGCATATTGGCCGATGCCGTGGAAATTCAGGACGCAGGCGCCTCCCTGCTGGTGCTGGAGTGCGTACCCTCTGCCCTGGCGGCAGACATAAGCCGCAAACTGGATATTCCCGTGATCGGCATCGGCGCGGGGCCCGGCACCGACGCGCAGGTACTTGTTATGCACGATCTTCTGGGATTAGGCACCCATACGCCCAGATTTGTACAGAACTTCCTCGAAAACCAGCCTTCTATCCAGGCTGCCTTCAAAGCCTTTGTTGACGCCGTGAAATCCGGCGACTACCCACAGCCCCAACACGGTTACGAGTAGGCAACGACTGCAGGGGCCACTGCATCGCGGGGGCCAGACGCCGGCCAGTTGCGCGGATTGTGGCTGCGCCTGGCCTAATCCACTGCCTGTCAGGCCGCTCCAGAGCCGCACCCATCCCGTTTCGCTGGTCGCCGCGCAGGCTTTTTGAGTAAGTACTCACTTCATTTCTTTTGGTAACATGACTCCAAAAAGAAGCATAAGACTGCTTCGTTTGGTAACAAAAAGGCATGAATATTTTGTGAAAATCCGTTGCCCGGTACCCGGTGCTGGGGCATACTCGCGTCCCCAAATTGGTAAAAATACCAATGCGCGATCGTAGCGCGGGGTGACACCGTCGCTCACCACCGCTTACCACAAAGGTGGTACACAGGTGGTCAGCGGCAGTCAGTGGTGTCAGTGGTGTCAGTGGTCAAGAGGTGAGTCAGGCCGGGCAGCAGTATCAAAGCCACCTGATTCCCCTGGAACATCTACATAACGCACAGTCGGAAGCCGGCGCCCGTCGCCGGCTTCATAGAGCGGGATGAAAAAACCGCCGGTAGCCTGCAAGAGGAACGTCACGCCAGTAATGGCAGCGGGTGGCTCGCAGAATGCGATGCCGTTGTTACCCGCCAGAGAGACGCGAGGCTGGAAGCCCATCGGGTAGCCGCCTCGGGCAACATGTGAGCATACCGCTACATGGTTTGCCGAACGACTCTCACGCCACAGCTGACGCGATGCTTGCGGGCGCAGGCAGCGAGGCCAGCGATGCGCATAGTGACGACCAACAACCAGCTAGGCAAGGCACTGCGGGAAGAACGCCGCAAGGGCCACCGCGTGGGTTTTGTACCCACCATGGGCAATCTCCACCAGGGTCATCTCGAGCTGATACGCAAAGCCAAAGAGCTCTGCGACACGGTGGTTGTGAGTATTTTCGTCAACCCCATGCAATTCGGCGCCAATGAAGATCTCGATGCCTACCCCCGTACGCTGAAGGCCGACAAGGAAAAACTGTTTGCCGAGGGCGTACAGTTCCTGTTCACACCCGAGGTCAGTGAAATCTACCCCGAGGGCATGGACGCGCAGACCACCGTCAACGTTCCGCAATTGTCCGATACGCTGTGCGGTGCCAGCCGCCCTGGACACTTCACCGGTGTCGCCACCGTGGTTACCAAGCTCTTCAACATCGTGCAGCCCGATGTGGCGGTGTTTGGCGAGAAGGATTTTCAGCAGCTCTCCATCATCCGCAAAATGGTCCGGGACCTGTGCCTGCCCATCGAAATCGTCGGGGTCGCCACCGCCCGCGCCGAGGATGGTCTGGCCCTCAGCTCCCGCAACGGCTACCTCACAGAAGAACAGCGGCAGCGCGCACCGCTGTTGAACGAGATACTGCGGGAAGTGCGCGAGGCCATCGCCTGTGGCTTCGACAACTACCGCGAGCTGGAGATGCGCGCACTGTCACGCCTTTCCGAGGCTGGTTTCGAACCGGACTACTTCGAAATTCGCGATGCCAGCACCCTGGGCGAAATAACCGACTCAACCGAGGAAATTGCCATCCTGGCGGCCGCCAGGCTGGGCGTCCCCCGGCTCATCGACAATGTCCGCCTGGCGCTGAACCCAGTATCCGACTGGGGCATGCTCGCCGCGCTCTGACGCAGCCCCGCAGCCGGCGGGGTTACCCTGTATCTCTTCCGTGGAAGCGCGCTCCCGTGAGCGCTATGCTAGTGCTTTGGCGCATAACACTGCGCGCCTGACCCACGATAAAAATACGGCAGAGGACTTTCCGCATGCACGAATTTCCCGTTCACCCGGTACCTGACGCACTCAAGAACAGCGCGCATATCGACGCCGAACGTTATCGGGAAATGTATCGGCAGTCGGTAGAAGAGCCGGATACGTTCTGGGCAGCCCAGGCCGACGCATTCCTGCACTGGGACAAGCGCTGGGACAGTGTCTGCAACTTCGATTTTCATACCGGTTCCGCCAGCTGGTTTGCGGGAGGCAGGCTCAATGTCAGCGCGAACTGCATAGACCGGCACCTGCCCGAACGCGCGCAACAGACCGCCATCATCTGGGAGGGTGACGACCCCGCCGAGGACCTTCGCATCAGCTATGCAGAGTTGCATGAAGCCGTGTGCCGACTGGCCAACGGGCTACGGGCGCGCGGTGTGGGGAAAGGCGATCGTGTATGCATCTATATGCCGATGATTCCGGAGGCGGCGTACGCCATGCTGGCCTGCGCCCGCATCGGCGCCGTTCACTCGGTGGTGTTTGGCGGGTTTTCACCGGAAGCCCTTAAGGACCGCATACTGGACGCCGACTGCCAGGTGTTGATCACCGCTGACGAGGGCGTCAGGGGCGGCAAGCGGATCCCGCTGAAGGCCAACGCCGATGCCGCTCTCGCAAGCTGTCCCCGGGTGCACTCCTGTATTGTGGTGCAGCGCACCGGCGCCGACGTTGCCTGGCAGGAGGGTCGCGACCTTCACTACACAGACCTGGTGAACGCACAGGCAACGGACTGCGAGCCAGAGAGCATGGACGCGGAGGATCCGCTGTTTATCCTCTATACCTCGGGCTCCACCGGCAAACCCAAGGGGGTCTTGCACACCACGGCCGGGTATCTGCTGCAGACGGCCATGAGCTTCAAGTACACCTTCGATTACCGCGAGGGGGAAGTGTACTGGTGCACGGCAGACGTGGGCTGGGTAACCGGGCACAGCTATATTGTGTACGGACCGCTCGCCTGCGGCGCTATCACGCTGATGTTTGAGGGGGTTCCCACCTACCCCAGCGGTGCCCGCTGCTGGGAGATCTGCGACAAGCACCAGGTCAATACCTTCTATACCGCTCCCACCGCCATCCGCGCGCTGCACTCGCTGGGCGATGCGCCGGTAAAAGCCACCTCGCGCAGCAGCTTGCGGCTGCTGGGCTCCGTCGGCGAGCCCATCAACCCCGAGGCTTGGGAATGGTACTACCGCGTCGTCGGCGACTCGCGCTGCCCCATCGTCGACACCTGGTGGCAGACCGAAACCGGCGCGCACATGATCACACCGCTGCCCGGCGCCACCGACCTGAAGCCCGGCTCGGCCAGTCTGCCCTTCTTCGGGGTGCAGCCCGCGCTGCTGGATGAACAGGGCCAGGAAATCGAAGGAGCGGGTGCCGGATACCTGGTGATCAAGGCGTCCTGGCCCAGCCAGATCCGCTCTGTCTACGGCGACCACCAGCGCATGGTGGATACCTATTTCAGCAACTACCCGGGTTATTACTTTACCGGCGACGGGGCCAGTCGGGACGAGGACGGCTATTACTGGATCACCGGGCGCGTCGATGACGTTCTCAACGTGTCCGGTCACCGCATGGGCACAGCCGAGGTAGAAAGCGCCCTGGTACTCCACGAGGACATTGCCGAGGCCGCTGTGGTCGGCTATCCCCACGACATCAAGGGCCAGGGGATTTATTGCTACGTGACGCCCATGGGCGGTGTGCAGCCCAGCGAATCCCTGCAACAGGAACTGATATCCCTGTGCGTGCAGGAGATCGGACCCATCGCCAAACCGGACGTCATCCAATGGGCGCCGGCCCTGCCTAAAACCCGTTCGGGCAAGATTATGCGCAGGATCCTGCGCAAGATTGCCGAAAACGAGCTGGCTAGCCTGGGTGACACATCCACGCTGGCAGACCCGGCTGTGGTGGACGAGCTGATCGAGAACCGCGCCAACCGCTGAGCGGCCCTAGCCGGCGGCGCGGGCCAGTGCGGCCTCCACCAGCGGCAGTCGATCGTTGCCAAAGTACATGTCGTCACCGTTCAGGAACAGGGTCGGCGAGCCGAATCCGCCCCTGTCGATAAGCTCGTCGGTATTGGCGCGCAGCCTGTCCTTGATGGGCTGCTGCTGGATCGCCTCCAGGAAGGCCGGCGCATCCATACCCTGTGCTTCTGCGATCGCTGCCAGCACCGCGTCATCGCCGACATCTTCACAGCGGCCCCAGTAGGCTTCGAAAACCGCCTGGCTGTAGGGCAGAAGCTTGCCCTGGTCCTCGGCCACGAAGCATCCGCGCATACACTTCACCGCATTGGCGGGGTGAAAGTCTGGCCAGTTCAGCACAATGCCGCGCAGCCGGGCCCAGTCCTCAAGATCCTTGAGCATGTGCTTCAGTTGCCGCTCGTTTCCAAACGCCGCCTCACGCTTGGCATACAGCTCCTGGTTGACCGCATTGAACACGCCGCCCACCAGTATGGGCCGCCATTCGATGTCTGCAGCATAGCGCTGTGCCAGTGGCTGGATACCGGTGAAGGCCAGGTAGGTCCAGGGGGATGTGAGGTCAAAAAAGAATTCTATTCGCATCGTACACGGTCCTGGCGTCGGCTTGCACGGCCAACGCCGCGCGGTCCATCAAGAGGCTGCAAGAATAGCAGGGAATCTGCGCTGGTGAAGGGGCCGCGCGCCCCTGCCGCAAAGTGCTTGTGTCGCTGGCTTCATCCCCGCGACCCACGCGGGCAAAAAAAAACCGGAAGCGCCCTGCAGGACGCTCCCGGTTATAGCTGTCGCGGCGAGAAGGCTATTCTGCTGCTTGCTCTTCTTCTGCCGCTGCGTCGTCTTCAGCAGCCTCCGCTGCGTCTTCCGCCGCCTCTTTCATGCTGAGCTTGATACGGCCGCGCTGGTCGACGTCAAGCACCTTGACGCGCACCTGCTGACCTTCCGTCAGGTAGTCGTTGACGTTCTCAACACGCTCTTCAGCGATCTGCGAAATGTGCACAAGACCATCTTTGCCAGGCAGGATAGTGACGAACGCACCGAAATCGACGATGCGAGCGACGGTACCCTCATAGACTTCGCCCACCTCGGCCTCGGCGGTGATCTCCTCAACCCGCGCAATCGCGGCGTCGCGAGCCGCGGCATCGCGCCCGAAGATATGCACAGTGCCGTCATCTTCGATGTCGATGCTGGCGCCGGTGTCCTCGGTAATGGAGCGGATCGTCGCGCCACCCTTGCCGATAATGTCGCGGATCTTGTCGGAGTCGATCTTCATGGTGATCATGCTGGGCGCACTGTCACTGACGATCTTGCGGGGCTCCGAAATCACCTGGTTCATTTGTCCCAGGATGTGCAGACGAGCCTGCAACGCCTGCTCCAGCGCGATCTCCATGATCTGCTCGTTGATACCCTCGATCTTGATATCCATCTGCAGGGCGGTAACGCCGTCGGCAGTACCCGCTACCTTGAAGTCCATGTCGCCGAGGTGGTCCTCGTCACCCAGGATATCGGTGAGCACCGCAAACTGGTTGCCTTCCTTGACCAGACCCATGGCGATGCCCGCTACCGGCGCCTTCAGCGGCACGCCGGCGGCCATCATGGCCAGGCTGCCCACACAGACCGACGCCATCGAGCTGGAGCCGTTTGATTCGGTGATCTCGGAAACCACCCGAGTGGTGTAGGCCCACTCATCTTCGCCGGGTAACACAGCCGCCAGTCCGCGGCGCGCCAGCCGGCCGTGGCCGATTTCGCGGCGCCCGGTAAAGCCGATGCGACCGGCCTCACCCACGGAGTAGGGAGGGAAGTTGTAGTGCAGCATGAAGGGATCGCGGCGCTCACCCTCCAGCGCATCAATGATTTGTGCGTCCCGGGTGGAGCCCAGGGTCACGGCACCGATAGCCTGGGTTTCACCCCGGGTGAACAGGGCAGAACCGTGGACTTTGGGCAGCACATCCACTTCGCAGGCAATGGGGCGCACGGTGCGGTTGTCCCGACCATCGATACGCGGCTCCCCTGCCAGAATGCGCTCGCGCACCAGGCCTTTCTCGATCTTCTTGAAGATATCCTTGACGTCATCCTCTGACGGGCTGCCCTCGGCGTCCGTGCAAAGTTCCGCCACAACCCTGTCGCGCAGCTCACCGACGCGGGCATAACGCTCCGCCTTGTCGGTGATGCGGTAGGCTTCACCGAGTTCGGCCTTGACGCTGCCCTCGACGCGGCCCAGCAAGTCCTGATCGACCTCCGGCGCGCTCCA
>JAZBPS010000225.1:0-2973 GCA_036353375.1 Halieaceae bacterium
GATTGTGGCCGATGATGAACACCCGGTCCGCGCTGTCGGGCTGCGACCGCAACCAGCTCACAAGGTCATCGCGGTCGAAGGTATACAAGGTGGGCTCGGTCACATGCTTGAGCAACTGCAGCTCCGGCCAGCCGTCCAGCAGGCCGCCCAGCGTTAACTGCGCACGCCTTGCGGGGCTCACATGGATAAGCTGTACATCGATGCGCTGCGCCAGCGCCCGGCCCATTTGTGGTGCGTTGCGCCTGCCGCGGTTGTTAAGGCCGCGCTCAATATCGGAAGCGCCAACATCATCCCAGCTGGACTTGGCGTGACGCAGCAGCAAGAGTTCTTTTCCCATTCTGCGGGGCTCTCAACGGGGCTTTACATGGTAGCCGAAGTGAATGTTACCTTCGACATGCCAATGCTACATAATGTGAGCACTGCAGCGGCTGCCGCACCAGTCGCAAGCCTGCGGGAGGCGCCATGGCGCCTGCGCACAACACAATAAAAACAGCCAACAGGACGTAGTTATGAGTTATTTCATCACCGGTGGCACTGGCTTTCTCGGACGTTTTTTCATTCAGCAACTCAAGGGCCGGGAAGGCAAGATCTACGTATTGACCCGCAAGGCGTCAGAGGCAAAGTTCCAGGCGCTGGTGGACAGCCTGGGTGATGACGGGGGCAGACTGGTGCCCGTTTTCGGCGACCTGACACAGCCCATGCTGGGGTTATCAGACCAGCAGCAGAAAGAGTTGAAGGGCGATGTCTCCCACTTCTGTCACTTTGCCGCCGTGTACGACATTGCCGCGTCCCTGGAAGACCAGCAGGCGGCCAACATCGACGGCACCCGCAACGCGATACAGCTGGCCGAGGTGCTGCAGGCGGGCTGCTTCCACCATGTCAGCTCTATCGCCGCCGGCGGCATGTACCGTGGGACCTTCCGCGAAGATATGTTCGAAGAGGCAGAAAACTACAGCCATCCCTATTTCCAGACCAAACACGACTCTGAAGGCATAGTACGCAGCGAGTGCAAAGTGCCATGGCGCGTGTATCGACCCGCCATGGTGGTAGGGCACTCGCAGACCGGCGAGATCGACAAGGTCGACGGGGTCTACTACTTCTTCAAGACCCTGCAGAAATTGCGCAATGCCCTGCCGCCCTGGGTGCCGCTGGTGGGGCTTGAGGGCGGCAAATTCAATATTGTTCCGGTGGACTATGTGGTGGCGGCCATGGACCACATCGCCCACACCGATGGGCTGGACGGCGGCTGTTTCCACCTGACTGACCCTGAGCACTACAGCATGGGCGAGGCGGTAAACATCTTTGCCAACGCAGGCCACACGCCCCAGTTCAGCATGCGCCTGGACAGCCGTATGTTCGGCTTCATCCCCTCGATTGTTCGCGACGCACTGGGTAACCTGCCCCCCGTCCGGCGGATTCTGCGCACGATGCTCAATGACATGGGGCTGCCCGAATCCGTGCTTATGCTGGTGAACTATCCCACGCGCTACGACAACCGGGAGACCGAACGGGTCCTGAAAGGCTCCGGCATCACCTGTCCGCGATTGCCGGATTATGCGCCCGTCATCTGGGACTACTGGGAACGCAACCTCGACCCGGATATCCACCTGGACCGTTCGCTGGAAGGCAACGTGAGCGGCAAGATCATGCTGATCACCGGCGCCTCATCGGGCATCGGCAAGAATACCGCCATTCGCATGGCAGATGCGGGTGCCCACGTTCTGCTGGTCGCGCGCACGGCCGAGAAACTGGAGGAAACTTCCGGCATCATTGCCGAACGCGGTGGCCAGTCCACCTCCTATGTCGCCGACGTGGCCAACCTCGAGGACTGCGACCGGCTGGTGAAAGAGGTTCTGCGCGACCATGGGCACGTGGATATTCTGGTCAACAATGCGGGCCGCTCCATTCGGCGCTCGCTGGAATTATCCTTCGATCGCTTCCACGATTTCGAGCGCACCATGCAGGTCAACTACTTCGGCGCGGTGCGACTGGTGATGGGTCTGGCACCCAGCATGCTGGAAAGACGACAGGGGCACGTGATCAATATCTCCTCCATCAGCACCCTCACAGCCAGCCCGCGCTTTTCTGCCTACGTGGCGTCCAAGAGCGCCCTCGATGCCTGGACCCGTGCGGCCGCCGTGGAGTTCTCTGACCGCAACGTGCGCTTCACCACCATTCACATGCCGCTGGTGAGAACGCCGATGATCTCGGCCACTACGATCTACGACCACATGCCGGTGCTGACGCCGGACGAAGCTGTGGACCTGGTCGTCGATGCCGTTATCCACAAGGACAAGCGCATCGCCAGCCGGCTGGGCATCTTCCTGCAGGTGGTGACCGCCGTCGCACCACGCTTCTCGGAACTGCTGATGAACACGGTGTTCCGCATGTTCCCGGATTCCGCAGCGGCCAAGGGCGAGAAGCAGGCGGAGAAAATAGAGGCATCCAACGAACAGGTCGCACTGGCTGCCCTGATGAAAGGGGTACATTTCTGACCGGCCCGGCTCATTTGCCACCGGACCAACTCTTATGCCACAGGACTTCGACACCATCTACAACCGCGCCTGTGAGCGTAAAGGGGGCGAAGAAGCGCTGGAGCTGTTGCTGCACAAACCCCGCAGCAAGCGCTACCTCAAACGTCTCGGGGATGATCGCTATCTGGCGGCGTTTTCCAAAAAGGTGTTCCAGTCCGGGTTTGTATGGCGGGTTGTTGACCAGAAGTGGCCGGGGTTCGAAGAGGTGTTCTGGGGCTTCGATATCGACAGGCTGCTGTTAATGCCGGATGACATGCTCGAGCGCAAGGCGAGAGAGCCCTCGATTATCCGCAATTACCGGAAGGTGAGGTCGATACGCGACAACGCGGTGATGATTGATGACGTGAGGCGCAGGACCGGCAAGCCCTTTGCGCACTTTATCGCCGACTGGCCGACCGAGGATATCACCGGCCTGTGGCACACCCTGAAGAAAACCGGC
>JAZBPS010000019.1:0-5046 GCA_036353375.1 Halieaceae bacterium
ATTCGCGAGGGTGGCCGCACGGTAGGTGCGGGCGTTGTTGCGAAGATCATCGAGTAAGTCGGCATAGCTGACGGGGACGGACCTCTGGCTCTGTCCCCCTCCCGGCCCTCCCTGGAGGGCTGGGGAAATCCAGCCGAGCTAACGCTCGGCTTTGTTGTCTGAGCGGGTAGGGTTGTGCCGGCTCCGGAATGTTACAGGCCAGTAGCTCAATTGGCAGAGCAGCGGTCTCCAAAACCGCAGGTTGGGGGTTCGATTCCCTCCTGGCCTGCCACTCTTTCCGCGGGCGGCTGCTGGCCGTCCTCGATGGGGTTGCAGCACGGCGTTTTTTGCTAAACGTCACGGATGAATGAGTCGCACGCCTCGCAGGGAGGTGCGGCAGAGGCTTAAGAGGTCGTTGGCGGTGCCGGAGCCTGTTGGCGCGACGAGTCGCGCAGGCGGTGACTGGAAACAGGAGTCTCCTCTTGCGGGGCGCAACGGCAGGGCCAGACGATAGAGAATGTGGAGTACATGAGTTCAGAGACCAGCGAATTCCGTTTTGACAGCGTCAAATGGCTGATTGTCGCCGCGCTCGTCGCAGTGGGCGTATACGGCAATAGTTATTTTTCCGCCGAGTCGCTGCTCTATCGCGTGCTGGGCCTGTTGGCCCTGGCTGCGGTTGCCGGTGCGGTCGCGCTGCAGACGGCAAAGGGTGCGGCTTTCTGGGATCTGACCAAGGGCTCGCGTGCCGAGATACGCAAAGTGGTTTGGCCCTCCCGGCAGGAGACCGTGCAGACCACGTTGATCGTGGTCGCCTTTGTAATGTTGGTGGCCTTGATTCTCTGGGCGCTGGATTCGCTGCTGGGCTGGCTGGTCTCGCTGGTGATTGGCTAAGACCATGCAAGAGACCGCAACCGTGGAAGGAACACAGATGTCAAAGCGTTGGTATGTAGTACACGCCTACTCCGGCTATGAAAAGAAAGTGGCTGCGGCACTCAAGGAGCGTATTGAGCTGCACGGCATGCAGGACCGATTCGGCGAAGTGCTCGTACCAACCGAGGAAGTGATTGAAATGCGCGGCGGCCAGAAGCGCCGCAGCGAGCGCAAGTTCTTCCCCGGCTACGTGCTGGTGCAAATGGATCTGGATGACGACACCTGGCACCTGGTGAAGGATACGCCTCGCGTGATGGGTTTTATTGGCGGCAAAGCGGATCGCCCGGCGCCTATCACCGAAGCAGAGGCCAACGCGATCTTGCAGCGCGTGGAAGATGGCACAGAAGCGCCCCGGCCCAAGACTATGTTTGAGCCCGGAGAGATGGTTCGGGTTATCGATGGTCCCTTCAACGACTTCAATGGCGTTGTCGAAGAAGTGAATTACGAAAAGAGCCGGCTACAGGTGGCGGTGCTGATTTTTGGACGCTCTACGCCAGTAGAGCTTGAATTTGGACAGGTAGAAAAAGCCTGATCCTGTAACTGATGGGGAGCCCGAACCGGCCCCGGAAACCGCGCAGGTTTCCAGGCCCCAGTACGGCGCTTGAACCCAGGGAGACGACAAATGGCTGCAAAGATTGAAGCCTACATCAAGCTGCAGGTGCCTGCTGGTCAGGCAAACCCCAGCCCGCCCGTGGGGCCCGCGTTGGGCCAGCACGGCGTGAACATCATGGATTTCTGCAAGGCGTTCAATGCGGAAACCCAAAGCATGGAGCCTGGGCTGCCGGTGCCGGTAGTGATAACGGTCTACTCCGATCGGAGTTTCACCTTTATCAAGAAAACGCCGCCTGCATCAGTGCTGCTGCGCAAGGCCGCAAAAATCCAGAAAGGGTCTGGAACCCCCAACACTGCCAAGGTCGGCAAGGTGACCCGCGCCCAGCTTGAGGAGATTGCGGAGGCCAAGTGGCCTGATTTGACCGCTGCTGACATGGACGCGGCGGTGCGTACCATCGCTGGCAGTGCACGTTCTGCCGGAATCGACGTTGAGGGGGTGAACTGAGATGGCCAAGCTCTCCAAGCGCAAGCGCGCGATCAAGGAAAAAATCGACCCGACTCGCCAGTACCCGCTGGACGAGGCCGTCAGCCTGCTGAAAGAGTGCGCCACGGCAAAATTCAACGAGTCAATCGAGGTTGCGGTGAATCTCGGTATTGACGCCAAGAAGTCTGATCAGGCAGTGCGCGGCGCAACCAACCTGCCGCACGGCACCGGCAGAGATGTTCGCGTTGCGGTGTTCGCCTCCGGCGAGAATGCGGACAAGGCCACAGCGGCCGGCGCTGACCTGGTGGGCATGGAAGACCTGGCCGAGAAGGTCAAGGCGGGCGAAATGGACTTCGACGTGGTCATTGCTTCGCCCGACGCGATGCGCGTGGTCGGCCAGCTCGGCCAGATTCTCGGACCGCGCGGCCTGATGCCCAACCCGAAAACGGGAACGGTAACCCCGGATGTGGAAACCGCCGTTAAGAATGCCAAGGCGGGTCAGGTGCAGTATCGCACCGACAAGAATGGCATTGTTCACGGCGGCATCGGCAAGATTGATTTCGAGCTGAACGCCATTCGTGAAAACCTCGAGGCGGTACTGGCTGACCTGAAGAAAGCAAAGCCTTCAGCGGCCAAGGGTATTTATATGAAGAAGGTGACCCTCAGCACGACCATGGGTCCCGGACTCTCGATCGATCAGTCAACACTCGAAATTTGATCGGTGCACCCCATGGGGTGTGCCCTCAGATGTCGCGCAGGGACGCGCGGCAACTGTCCGTGACTGGCACAGCCAGGCCCGGACAGCTTTGAGGTCTTTGGAAGAGGCCAGAGCGATGTTTGCTTTAGCTGAGTACTGAAGACCATCAAAGACCGTAGGTGCGGTCGCCGGTCTCTATGAAGGCGACGGCTTAATCGGCAACCGATGCTCGCCCGGCGAGTCAGGTTGGCAGCCTACGCAGATGGAGGCATGAAAACATGCCGTTTTGAAACCAACCCAGGAGTAACTCCAGTGGCAATTGGACTCGAAGACAAGAAAGCAATCGTTTCTGAAGTCAACGAGACAGCCACCAGTGCCTTGTCCCTGGTGATAGCCGACTCGCGCGGCTGCACCGTGGATCAGATGACTGCGCTGCGGAAGGATGCTCGTGAAAACCAGATTACGCTCCGCGTCGTGCGGAACACTCTGGCCAAGCGGGCATTTGAGGGAACGGATTACGAATGCGTCACTGAGACGTTGTCGGGCCCCTCCCTGTTCGGATTTTCTATGGAAGATCCGGGTGCTGCGGCACGACTCTTCAAGGATTTCGCCAAGCAAAATGAGGCGTTTGAGGTGAAGGCACTGGCGGTAAGTGGCCAGTTGTTGGGTGCGGATCAAATCGACGTACTGGCAAAACTGCCGACCCGCGATCAGGCCATCTCTATGTTGATGAGCGTGATGCAGGCACCGGTGGCAAAACTGGTTCGCACGATGAACGAAGTACCTGGCAAGCTGGTTCGTACCGTTGCGGCAGTTCGCGACCAGAAACAAGAGCAGGCGGCGTAAGCGGCCTACCAAACATCAGTTAAAGCAAAAAGGAGATAAGAGTCATGGCTCTGTCTAAAGACGATATTTTGAATGCAATTGCAGAAATGAGCGTAATGGACATCGTTGAGCTCATCGAAGCAATGGAAGAGAAGTTCGGTGTTTCTGCTGCGGCAGCCGTTGCTGCGGCACCTGCAGCGGCGGCTGGCGGTGACGCTGAGGCGGCTGCGGAAGAGAAGACCGATTTCGACGTTATGCTGACCAGTGCTGGCGACAAGAAAGTGAACGTCATTAAGGTCGTTCGCGCTGTTACTGGCCTGGGCCTGAAAGAAGCAAAAGGCCTGGTCGACGGTGCACCTTCAGCAGTGAAGGAAGGTGTCTCCAAAGACGAAGCAGAAGACATACTGAAGCAACTGGAAGAAGCGGGCGCTACCGCCGAGCTCAAGTAAGCTCGGTTGTACCGCATCTTTCGCTGAAGTGCAGGGCTGGCGGGGCTAATACCCCGCCGGCCTTTTGGCGCTTCATGACAATGAGATTTCGCCCTATAGCAGGGCCTGATGTTGGGGAGTACAGATGACCTACTCGTACACAGAGAAAAAACGGATACGCAAGGACTTTGGCACCATGCCTATGGTCATGGACGTGCCTTTCCTGCTGGCCATTCAGCTGGATTCATACCGCAAGTTCACCCAGGCTGGTGTCCCCCAGGAAGAGCGCGGAGACTACGGTCTGCACGCGGCGTTTAAATCCGTATTCCCCATTGTCAGCTACAGCGGTAACGCGGCACTGGAATATGTCGACTACGCGCTCGGTACGCCCGTGTTCGACGTTAACGAATGCCAGTTGCGTGGTGTCACGTACTCCGTGCCGCTGCGGGTCAAGGTCCGCCTGATCATTTACGACAAGGATTCGGCGAACAAGACCATCAAGGACATCAAGGAGCAGGAAGTCTACATGGGGGAGATCCCCCTGATGACGGAAAACGGCACCTTCGTTATTAACGGCACGGAACGGGTTATTGTTTCCCAGCTTCACCGTTCGCCGGGCGTGTTCTTCGACCACGACCGCGGCAAGACGCATTCGTCGGGCAAACTTTTGTATTCTGCCCGCGTCATTCCCTACCGTGGCTCATGGCTGGACTTCGAGTTCGATCCCAAGGACCTGGTGTTTGTCCGTATCGATCGCCGCCGCAAGCTGCCGGCCACGATCCTGCTGCGCGCCCTGGGCTACAGCTCTGAAGAAATCCTGGAAATGTTCTATGAGGTGAACACCTTCCAGACGGACGGCGATGGCAATTACACCATGACCCTGATTCCGGAGCGCCTGCGAGGCGAGGTTGCCGCGTTCGAGATCAAGGTTGGGCGCAAGGTTATCGTTGAGCAGGGGCGGCGTGTGACGGCGCGCCACATCCGCCAGCTCGAGGATGCAAAGATTACCGAGCTGGAAGTGCCTGTCGAGTACGTGCTCGGCCGCGCGCTGGCCAAGAACGTCGTCGACACCAAGACCGGCGAGGTGCTGCTCGAGTGCAACTCTGAACTGACCGCGGAAGCACTGGCCAAGCTGGACGAGGCGGGTATTC
>JAZBPS010000226.1:0-3266 GCA_036353375.1 Halieaceae bacterium
GGTGCCTCCTACCGCGACGAAAACGGCCTGCTTTATTTCGGTGGTACGTCCGGCTTGAATGTGTTTGATCCGGCGGAGATGCGGAAGCCATCGGATCCGCCCCCTATGGCGCTTACCCGGGTGTCGCTGGGGAACGAGCAGATCTGGTTTGACAAGCCGTACAGTGAGCTCGACTACATCGAGTTGGAGCCTGACGATTACCTGTTCGGCCTGTCCTTCGCTGCACTGGACTTCCGCGCGCCACATCGCAACCAGTATCGCTACCAGATGGTGGGGATGGACAAGAACTGGGTGAGTCTCGGTAACCGCAACAACATCGATTTCACAAAGTTGCCGCCAGGTGAGTTTGTTCTGCGCATACAGGGCTCCAATCCGGACGGCGTCTGGAGCCCGGAGGGGATCGCGCTGCGCATTAAGGTGAATCCGCCGTTCTATCTGACCTGGTATGCGTTTGTGGCGTACTTTCTTGCGGGCATGCTGCTACTCGCGCTGGTCATATACCGTCAGCGCCTCAAGGCACGCGAGCAGCTCCAGTACCAGTTGCAACTGGAAGACGACGTGCGCGCCCGCACCCTCGACTTGCGCCGGTCTAATGACAAGCTGCAGGAAGCTGTTGAGGCAATGGGCAAGGCAAGACAGGAGGCTGAGCAGGCAAACCAGGCGAAAAGTGAATTTCTTGCTGCGCTCAGTCATGAGATTCGCACGCCGATGCACGGTGTACTGGGCATGACCGACCTGTTGCTTCACAGCGGTTTGAACGAGCGTCAGCAAAATTTCGCTGAGTCTGCCCATGTGTCTGCCAACGAGCTGCTGGGTCTCATCGACAACATTCTGGATTTCTCCAAGATCGAGGCGGGCAAGCTGGAGCTGGAAGAGACGACGTTCAACCTGCGGGAAATGGTGGAGAATCTCTGCTACCTGTACGGTGAACTGGCGCAGGCGAAGGGACTTGAGCTCAATCTCGTTATCGAAGCAGGGTTGCGCCGGCAGCTCTACGGGGATCCGGTACGTCTGCGGCAGATTTTGCAGAACCTGCTTAGCAACGCGATCAAGTTCACACGTCGGGGAAGTGTGAACATGGTGGTGCGAGAAGTGGCGAGGAAGGATCGCAGCCTCGGCCTGGAGTTCCAGGTGGAGGACACCGGTATCGGTATGAGCGAAGAAACGGTGCAGCGCGTGTTCGAGGCGTTTTCGCAGGCCGATACCTCGACCACGCGGCAGTTTGGGGGCACAGGGCTCGGCTTATCGATCGCAAAGCAGCTGATCGATCTGATGGACGGCGAGCTCAAGGTCAACTCAAGGCCCGGTGTCGGCACCAATATGAGCGTGGCACTGAGCTTCAGCGAATCCCCCATCTATGCCGACCAGCCGGCGGCTGGCGACCTGGCCGATAGCTACGCAGAAGTGGTGGCCCCGGTACCCGAAACACGCGCCATGTACCGCTGCCAGTTGGAGGCGCTTGGCCTGAGAGTGCGGGAGTGCGCATCCATAGACGAATTGACTGCAACAGCAGAGCAGTCGCGCGTGGTGCTTATTGATGTCGGCTGCCTGTACAACGCCACGAATGCGGCGCAGGTAGAAAACCTTGCCGAGGATACGCTGACGACGCTGTTACTGGTTACGCCGCTTTCGGGTGCCGGGGTGCCGGACACCCTGACGCATATTCCCCATACGGCGAAGCCGGTGAGGCTTGTCACCCTGCGCGCGGACTTGCTGGCCGCCCGGTCCGAGGGCACGGAAACGGCCGCCAGCGAACGTCCCGCGCTAATGCGCTACACGCAGCGGATACTGCTGGTTGAAGACATTGTTGCCAACCAGGAGATTGCCCGGGCCATGCTCGAGTCTTTCGGCTGCCAGGTGGTCATCGCCAATCAGGGCGAAGCGGCTGTTGAGATGTTCCAGCGAGAGTCTTTTGACCTGGTTCTGATGGACTGCCAGATGCCAGTTATGGACGGTTTTGAGGCAACCCGCCATATTCGCCGCTATGAAGCGCAGCAAAACGATGGTCGTCGCGTTCCGGTGGTTGCCCTCACTGCAGGCAAGACCGAAACCGAGAAGGAGCGCTGCTATGCCTCTGGCATGGATCGCATTCTGTTCAAGCCCTATTCCACGGAGCAGCTGAATGCGCTCCTGGCCAGCTACTTCAAACCCAGCGGCCAGGTGGCATTGCCGCAGGCTGCTGGCAAGGTCGAGAAAACCCTGTCTGACCTGCTCGACTCCAAGGCGTTGGATAACATCCGCAGTATCGAAACCACCACAGGAAACGCACTGCTGGAAATTGTGGTGCGCAATTTCCGCGTTGACGGTGAGAGCAAGCTTGAAGAATTGCGCGCAGGAAGCACCAGCGCCGAACTGCTCAGTGCGGGAGCCCATGCCATTAAATCCATGAGCCTTAACGTTGGCGCCAAGGCGCTAAGCGACTACTGTCGGCGCTGCGAGTCGCAGTGGAAACGCGGTGATATCGATAACGCGGAAAACGACATCGAAGCCCTGGCGACGCATTTCGAAGAGGCCGTCACGGCACTTGAGTCACTGTTGTCGTCAGACAACGAGCAGGTCGGCTAGTTACTGCGCGGCGATTACGGCGTCCTCCCGGCCAGCGAATTTCTTGCCCAGCAGCGCGGGAATTTCCTCACCCGGCACAGGCGCGCTGTATAGATACCCCTGCAACAGATCGCACTGCCTGGCGATCAGGTAGTCTGCCTGCGCCTGGGTTTCGACGCCTTCAGCAACTACTTTCATGCCCAGCGTGTGCCCCAGTGCGATGATTGCGGCGATAATGCCTTCGCTGTCGGGGGATTCCATATCCGCGACGAAACTCTGGTCAATCTTCAGTGTGTCGATGGGAAACTGTTTCAGGTACGCGAGCGACGAATAGCCTGTACCAAAATCGTCCACGGCCAGTGCGATGCCAAGGTCCTTCAGCGCGCTGAGGCGTTCAATGTTTATCTCGGCATCGGTCATGATGGCCGATTCGGTCAGTTCAAACTCCAGCCGGCTGGCGACCATACCGCTCTGGCTCAGGAACTGCTGCACCCAGTCGACAAAGTTAGGCTGGTTGAACTGCAGGCTGGAAAGGTTCACTGAGATCCTGAAGTCGCCCAGCGCCTCGGCGTCCCAGATCGCCGCCTGGCGGGCGGTTTCCCGCATCACCCAGTTGCCCAGGTCTGCGATCAGCCCGGTTCGCTCAGCTACTGCAATAAATTCGCCTGGCATCACCATCCCGCGCGCGGGGTGGGGCCAACGCACGAGGGCTTCCATGCTGA
>JAZBPS010000005.1:0-41012 GCA_036353375.1 Halieaceae bacterium
ATCGCCAGCAGCCGGCGCCAGCTGGAGCTGCGCATACTGCGCTGTAACCCCCTGGAGGACGGCGCCGCGGCCCACTTCCAGAGCTTTTATCTTGAGGAGGCAGACGCGATGACACTGTACATCGCGCTGACCGAGATCCGCGAGGAGCAGGACCCCAGCGTGCAGTTCGATTTTGTCTGCCGGGCCGGCATCTGCGGCAGCTGCGGCATGCTCATTAACGGCAAGCCCGGCCTCGCCTGCCGCACGCTCACCGCCCAGCTTCCCGACGTTATCACGCTGGCACCGCTGCCCGCGTTTGAGCTGATCGGGGATCTCTCGGTCAACACCGGCAAATGGATGCGGGGGATGAGCGAGCGACTGGCGGCCTGGGTGCACATGGACGATCCTGATGCCGACGTCGACGGGCTGGAGCAGCGCATGGATCCCGCGCTGGCGGAGCAGCTGTACGAGCAGGAGCGCTGTATCGAATGCGGCTGCTGTATCGCGGCCTGCGGTACGGCACTGATGCGAGAGGATTTTGTCGGCGCGGTGGGGCTTAACAAGCTGGCGCGATTGCGGCTTGATCCCCGCGACACCCGCGAGGATGCCGACTTCTACGAGCTGGTAGGCGACGAGAACGGCGTATTTGGCTGCATGAGCCTGCTGGGCTGTGAGGACAGCTGCCCCAAGGACTTGAGCCTGGGCACCCAGATTGCGTGGCTGCGGCGCCGCATGCTGAAGGCCGCGCTCTAGCCCGGGCCCGCCCGGCCCCACATACCTGCCCGCGGTGGTCGCTAGCCGCTGCTGGCCCCAGCGTGTACACTCGGGCGCTTATAACAATCGAAGAAAAGTGGCGCCCGTCCCCGCATGAATCCCAACTACCTGGATTTCGAGCAGCCTATCGCCGAACTTGAGGTCAAGATTGAAGAGCTGCAGCTGGTTGGCTCTGATAACGACATCAATATTGGCGAGGAAATCGCCAAGCTGCGCGAGAAGAGCAAACGGCTGACTGAAAAGATTTTCAGCAACCTCAGCGCCTGGGATATCGTCAAGGTCGCCCGCCACCCGAAGCGTCCCTACACCCTCGATTATATTCCCCGCGTCTTCACCGAGTTCGATGAACTGCATGGCGACCGGCATTTTGGCGATGACAGCGCCATCGTCGGCGGCATGGCGCGACTCGCGGGTATGCCGGTGATGGTGATCGGCCAGGAGAAGGGTCGCAACGTGCAGGACAAGGTGGCGCGCAATTTCGGCATGCCCAAGCCCGAGGGTTACCGCAAGGCCCTGCGCCTGATGCAACTGGCGGAGCGTTTCCAGCTGCCGGTCATTACCCTGATCGACACCCCGGGCGCCTACCCGGGCATCGATTCCGAGGAGCGCGGTATCTCCGAGGCGATTGCCCAGAACCTGGCGGTCATGTCGCGTTTGCGCACGCCCATCGTGTCCATCGTGATCGGCGAGGGGAGTTCCGGCGGCGCGCTGGGCATCGGCGTGGGGGACCATCTCGCCATGCTGCAGTACGCGACCTATTTCGTCATTTCCCCCGAGGGCTGCGCCAACATCATCTGGAAGACCTCGGAAAAGGCCCCGGAGGCTGCCCAGGCCATGGGCGTGACCTCCACGGTGCTGCAGGACCTGGGCATTGTCGATGCCACCATTGAAGAACCCCTGGGCGGCGCCCACCGCGATGTCGAACTGATGGCTGAACGCCTGCAGGCCCACCTGGTGGCCGAGCTTGAGCGTTTACAGGCCACGCCACTGGACGAGATGCTGGAAGCGCGGTACCAGCGACTGATGTCCTACGGCAATTGACCCGGACGGGTCGCATGCCCGCCGCACTGCAAGCTGACGCCCTGTTGCCGGCCCTGGCGCCCTGGCGCGATGCGCCGCGCTGGTGGCTGGGGTTGAGTGGCGGCCTGGACTCCACGGTCCTGCTGGACCTGCTGGTGCAGCTGGCACAGGCGCTGCCGCTGCCGCCCCTGCACGCAATACATATTGACCACCAGCTGCAGGAGAGCGCGCCGCGCTGGCGCCAGCACTGCGAACAACTCTGCGCAGACTGGTCTGTCCCGCTGACCAGCCGCCAGGTGTCTGTCACCGACTCTGGCGAGGGTCTGGAGGCGGCGGCCCGGGCAGCGCGTTACCAGGTGTTCGAGGAATTGCTGGACAGCGGCGAGTTGCTGTTACTGGCCCACCACCTGGACGACCAGGTGGAAACCTTCTTCCTGCGCCTGATGCGCGGTGCCGGCCCGCTCGGCCTGGCGGGGATGCCCGCGTCGCGGCCCTTGGGCCGGGGCGCGCTGCTGCGACCGCTGCTGGCAACGCAGCGCGCGGCGATACACGACCACGCCCGGGCCCGCCAGCTCAGCTGGCAGGAAGATGCCTCCAACCACAACCCCGATTTTGATCGCAACTTCCTGCGCCAGCAGGTGTTACCGCTGCTGGCGACACGCTGGCCCGGCTATCGGCAGAGCGTCAACCGCAGTCAGCAGGCGCTGGCCGATATCGAGCGGGAGCTGGCCGGCGTGGAATACGCCCGCTTGCAGCGCGCGGCGGGTGAACAGGGCGGCGATGCATGTCTCAGCCTGCCCGCCCTGGGCAGCCAGTCTGCCGCCGAGCTCGCCAGGTTGCTGCGACGCTGGCTGCAGGATCAGGGCTGCCGGGTGGTAGCCGCAGACAGGCTGCTGGAGTTCGCCCGGCAGTTGCTGCAGGCAAAGCCGGACAGCCAGCCCGGTCTCGACGGTGACGGTTACAGTTTGCGCCGCTACCGGGACGCGGTGTACCTGCTGCCCGCGGCCGTCGCGCCGCTGCAGCCAGGCTTCCTGACCCCGGACGCTGCGCTGGCCTTGCCCGGCCTGGGTGAGCTTTCGGTGGCGCCGGTTGCAGGCGCCGGCCTGGCGCTGCCGCCGGAGGGCGGCTGGGCGCTGCGCTGGCGCCAGGGTGGCGAACGCTGCAGGCCGCTGGGGCGGGGCAGCAGCCAGAGCCTGAAAAAACTGTTGCAGGAGGCGGGCGTGCCGCCCTGGCAGCGGGATCGCCTGCCGCTGTTGTACGCGGGAGATGCGCTGGTAGCGGTGGCCGACCGGTGGATTTGTGCGGGCGGCGAGGCTGCGCCCGACGCCGTCGGTTACGGCGTCTGCTGGCGTCCCGAGACCGCGTCTGCCGCGCTGACTGATTGAGCGCTACGGTGCTTTCTGTTACGCTGACGTCCCATCTTTTGCAGGGCCGTGCAAAGCTGGCTGTGGCCCGATTCATCACACTGTTTGTGGTTTTGATCGCGTTGAAACAAGCGGTTGGCTGGTTATTGGTTCCAGGTGTCGGGACCGTGGCCCCGCGGGTAGGCGTGAAGGTCTACGCGAGGTTGTATGCGCAGGGCTTCGCCACAATGATCGCGACAGCAAAGCGTGCGGGAGTCGGGAAGCCAACAGTCCGGGGGCTGCGTTTAGCGCCGCCACAGTGAGTCCACAGCACCAGCATCGATCAAACGACTTTTTGCAGTTGGCAGCTAGTGTGCAACTGGCGGTGGGCAGCGACGGGCCTGTTGGTGTCGCGGCCGCCGCTGACGCGCTGCGATAGATTGGAAGGCTAAACTATGACGCGCTACGTCTTCGTTACCGGCGGTGTGGTCTCTTCACTGGGCAAGGGCATTGCCGCTGCCTCTCTGGCAGCCGTGCTTGAGGCCCGCGGGCTCAAGGTCACCCTGCTGAAGCTGGACCCCTACATCAATGTTGATCCGGGCACCATGAGCCCGTTCCAGCACGGGGAGGTGTTCGTCACCGAGGACGGTGCCGAGACCGACCTCGATCTCGGGCATTACGAGCGGTTTACCCGCTCCACCATGGGTCGCCGCAATAACTTCACCACGGGCCGGGTCTACGACACCGTGCTGCGCAAGGAACGCCGCGGCGATTACCTCGGCGCGACCATACAGGTCATCCCGCACATCACCGACGAAATCAAGCGCCGCGTGCTCGCCGGTGGCAGCGATGCCGATATCGCGGTTGTGGAGATTGGCGGTACCGTCGGTGATATCGAAAGCCTGCCTTTCCTGGAGGCTGCCCGCCAGCTCAAGGTGGAGCTGGGCAGCGCCCATGCCATGCTCATGCACCTGACCCTGGTGCCGTACATCGCCGCTGCCGGGGAGATCAAGACCAAGCCCACCCAGCACTCCGTGAAGGAATTGCGCTCCATCGGCCTGCAGCCGGATGTGCTGCTGTGCCGCTGTGAGATCGAGGTTGAGGAGAGTGCCCGCAAGAAGATAGCGCTGTTCACCAACGTTGAGGAGCGCGCGGTTATCCCGTTGCTGGATGCTGACAGCATTTATGAAATACCGTCGATGCTGCACAGCAACGGCCTGGATTCCATCGTCGTCGAGCGTTTCCACCTGGACTGCCCCGAGGCCAATCTTGAAGAATGGGACGAGGTGTTGCGTGGCGAGATCGAGGCCGACAAGGACGTCACCGTGGCGATGGTGGGCAAGTACATGGACCTGCTCGATGCCTACAAGTCGCTCAACGAAGCGCTGAAGCATGCGGGTATCAGGACCCTGGCACGGGTGAATATCCAGCACATCGATGCCGAGCAGATCGAAGAGGAAGGCACCGGGCTGCTGGAAGGCGCAGATGCAATTCTGGTGCCGGGCGGCTTTGGCGAGCGCGGTATCGAGGGCAAGATCACCGCTGTGCAATATGCGCGGGAGAACGGCGTACCTTACCTGGGCATCTGCCTGGGCATGCATGTCGCGATGATTGAATTTGCCCGTAATGTGGCAGGACTCGAAGGCGCACACAGTACGGAAATGGTGCAGGACACGCCACACCCGGTCATCGCCCTGATCACCGAGTGGCAGAATGCCGACGGCAGCACGGAAGTGCGCAGCGAGGACTCGGACCTGGGTGGCACCATGCGCCTGGGCGGCCAGCCCTGTCACCTGGTGCCGGGATCAAAGTCACATCAGCTGTACGGCAAGGATGTCATCGTGGAACGCCACCGTCACCGCTATGAGGTCAACAACAACTATGTGCCTCGACTGGAGGAAGCCGGTCTGGCCGTCGCCGGCTGGTCCACGGACAACGCGCTGGTAGAGATGATCGAGATTCCCGACCACCCGTGGTTTGTCGCGTGCCAGTTCCACCCTGAATTCACGTCCCGCCCCCGTGGCGGGCACCCGCTGTTCACCGGTTTTATCAATGCGGCTATCGAGCGCCACCTGGCGCGCAAGGGCGGCGGCGCCGAGGATGTGGCCTGATGGATACGGCCAGCGCCGTCAGCATCGGCGACATAACCGTTGCCAATGAAAAGCCGTTTGTGCTGTTTGGCGGCATCAACGTGCTGGAGTCGCGCGATCTGGCGCTGAAGGCGGCAGAGCACTACAAGTCGGTCACCCAGCGGCTGGGCATTCCCTATGTGTTCAAAGCCTCCTGGGACAAGGCCAATCGCTCCTCGGTGCACTCGTTTCGCGGGCCCGGACTGGAGGAAGGACTGGCCATTATGGCCGAAGTGAAGGCGCAGTTTGACCTGCCCCTGATCACCGACCTGCACGAGCCGGGGCAGGCAGCCGCAGTGGCCGAGGTGTGTGATGTGATTCAGCTGCCGGCCTTCCTCGCCCGGCAGACGGATCTGGTGCGGGCCATGGCGGAGACCGGGGCCGTGATCAATGTGAAGAAGCCCCAGTTCCTGAGCCCCGGCCAGATGAGCAACATCGTCGAGAAGTTCAACGAGTGCGGCAATCGCCAGATAATGCTGTGCGAACGCGGTACCCAGTTTGGCTACGACAACCTGGTGGTGGATATGCTGGGCTTCACCGTGATGAAGCAGGCGACGGGCAACGCGCCCATCATCTTTGACGTCACCCACGCCCTGCAGTGCCGGGACCCGCTGGGGGCTGCCTCCGGCGGTCGCCGACAACAGGTGGCGGAACTGGGTCGGGCGGGACTTGCGGTGGGGCTGGCGGGCCTGTTTCTGGAGGCGCATCCCGACCCGTCGAAGGCCTTGTGCGACGGTCCCAGCGCGCTGCCCCTGGACAAGCTGGAGCCGTTTCTTGCCCAGATGAAGGCGGTGGATGACCTGATCAAGTCCCAGCCGCCGCTGGTCATCGACTGACCGTAACGGATAACAAATAATCGCGCGCAACGGAGAGACAAGATGAGCACGATCGCAGACGTGCGGGGCTATGAGGTACTGGATTCCCGCGGCAATCCCACGGTGCAGGCCGACGTCACCCTGGCCTCGGGTGCGGTGGGCAGCGCCTGCGCCCCCTCCGGCGCCTCCACCGGTTCCCGTGAGGCGCTGGAGCTGCGGGATGGCGACCCGCACCGCTATCTTGGCAAGGGCGTCCTCACCGCAGTCGCCAATATCAACGGCGAGATTCGCAACTGCCTGCTGTCCCGTGACGCCGCCGACCAGGCGGGTCTGGACCAGGCCATGATCGAGGCAGACGGTACCGATAACAAGGCGAAGCTGGGTGCCAATGCCATTCTGGCAGCCTCCCTGGCCGCCGCCCGGGCCGCCGCAGTGGAGCAGGGGCTCCCCCTGTACCAGCACATTGCCGGGCTTTACGGCAACGACACCCTCACCATGCCTGTTCCCATGATGAATATCCTCAACGGCGGCGAGCACGCGGATAACAACGTCGATATCCAGGAATTTATGATACAGCCGGTGGCGGCCCCGAGTTTCGCCGAGGCCCTGCGCACGGGTGCCGAGATTTTCCACCACCTGAAGAAGGTGCTGTCCGCTCGCGGCCTGAGCACGGCGGTTGGCGACGAGGGCGGCTTTGCCCCGGACCTGCCCTCCAACGAGGCGGCGCTGGAAGTCATCTCCGAGGCTGTGACCAACGCGGGTTACACCCTGGGGGAGGATGTCACCCTGGCGCTGGATTGCGCGGCGACCGAGTTCTACCGCGACGGCAAGTACGACCTGGCGGGGGAGGGCAAGGCCTTCGACAACGCGGGCTTTGCCGACTACCTGGCCAGCCTCTGCGAACGCTTCCCCATCCTCAGTATCGAAGACGGCATGGACGAGAGCGACTGGGACGGCTGGAAAATTCTCACGCAGAAGCTGGGCGAGCGCGTGCAACTGGTGGGTGACGACCTGTTTGTCACCAACACCCGTATCCTGCAGCGCGGCATTGACGAATCGGTGGCCAATTCCATCCTGATCAAGTTCAACCAGATTGGCAGCCTCAGCGAGACCCTGGAAGCCATCCGCATGGCAGCGGACGCCGGCTATACGTCGGTCATTTCCCATCGCTCCGGGGAGACAGAGGACACCACCATCGCCGACCTGGCAGTCGCCACCGGCGCCGGGCAGATCAAAACCGGGTCACTGTGTCGCTCCGACCGGGTGGCAAAGTACAACCGACTGTTGCGCATCGAGGCAGAGTTGCAGGGCACGGCACTGTACCGGGGCCGCGCTGAGTTCAAACAGGCCGGCTGAACACACGGTGAAATGGCTGTCGCTGGGCCTGTTCCTGCTACTGGTTCTGGCCCAGTACCGCCTGTGGTTTGCCGAGCAGGGCAGTCTGGCGGAACTACACCGCCTGGAGGCCGATATTGAACGCCAGCAGGCACTCAATGCGGAACTGGCCGAGCGCAATGCCAGGCTGGAGCAGGAAGTGCTGGAGTTGCAGCAGGGCATGGATACGGTGGAAGAGCGGGCCCGCCGCGATCTGGGCATGATTCGCGAGGGCGAGATTTACTACCAGGTGGTAGAACCCGGGGAGCAGACGCCGACGATGCGTGACAACCAGGGCGCTGGCAGTGAGTAGCAGGGCGGCACTCTGGGCGGTTGTGCCCGCCGCCGGGCGAGGCGCCCGTATGGGGGCGACGCGTCCCAAGCAATACCTGCCGCTGGCCGGCCAGCCGGTGCTGCAGCGCAGCCTGGATTGCCTGCTGGCGTTGCCCGGTTTGCAGCAGGTGGTGGTGGCGCTGGCAGCAGACGACGATGACTGGCCCACGCTGGCGGCCGCATCCGATCCCCGCGTGCGGGTTGCGCGCGGTGGCGCCGAGCGATGCGACTCGGTGCTGGCGGGGCTCTCGGTGTTGGCGGAGGTGGCCTCGCCGGATGACTGGGTGCTGGTGCACGACGCCGCCCGGCCTTGCCTCGCCCCACAGGACCTCCAGCGGCTGGTGGATTCCCTGGTGGAGGATGCGGTCGGTGGGCTGCTGGCGCTGCCGGTGGCGGATACGGTCAAGCGCGTCGATGCGGACGCTCGGGTCGTGGAGACGGTGGATCGCACTGACCTCTGGTTGGCGCAGACCCCGCAGATGTTTCGTCTGGGTATGCTGTCCGCTGCGCTCAGGCGAGCGCTTGAACAGCACCAGCCGGTGACTGACGAGGCATCCGCCATGGAATGGGCAGGCTTCCAGCCGAAGCTGGTGGAAGGTTCGCCAACCAATATCAAAATCACGCGTCCGGGTGACCTGATCCTGGCGGAAAGCTTTCTGCGCAACGAGGCAGCAAGCGGGGAGGCAGACAGAGCATGCGAATAGGCCACGGGTTTGACGTACACCGTTTTTGTGAAGGCGACCACGTGATGCTGGGCGGCGTTCGCATCCCCCACAGCGCGGCCCTGGAGGCCCACTCTGATGGCGACGTGGCCATCCACGCGCTGTGTGATGCGCTGCTGGGCGCGCTCGGCCTGGGAGACATCGGCAGGCATTTCCCGGATGACGACCCCGCCAATGCCGACATCGACAGCCGCATCCTGCTCAAGTGCGTGGTGGCGCTGGCGCAGCAGCAGGGCTACAGGCTGGGCAACGCCGATGTCACGATTGTCGCCCAGGCGCCGCGTCTCGCCCCCCATGTGGACCAGATGCGTGCGGTATTGTCCACCGACCTGGAAGCGGACGTGCAGGCGGTGAATGTGAAGGCGACCACGACCGAGCGGCTGGGTTATATTGGGCGCGGCGAAGGCATTGCCGCGCACGCCGTCGTGCTGCTGGTGCCCGCCTGAGGTGCACAGCCGTTGTGCGGGCCGCCACCGGTGGCACGGCGGGGTGCTGGCACGATCAGCAGCAGGGCGTCGCCGCGAGGGGCGACAGGCATGAGAGTACTATCCCGGTGTGTCGGCGTCCCCGCCGCCGGATAAAGCAGGTTCAGACAGGTTCAGAGAACGTGAGCGCCAGCCATCTCCGTGGTATCGGTATGACATCCCAACGCACGCGCGAGCGGCTGGTACAGCGCTTGCGGGAGCAGGGCATCACAGACCCGCGGGTGCTGGAGGTCATGCTCAATACGCCCCGGCACCTCTTTGTCGACGAGGCCCTGGCCCAGCGGGCCTACGAAGACAGCGCACTGCCCATCGGTTACAACCAGACCCTGTCCCAGCCCTGGGTGGTAGCGCGTATGACCGAGTTGCTGGTGACCACCGGCAGCGTCAAGCGGGTGCTTGAGATCGGCACCGGTTCGGGCTACCAGACCGCTGTGCTGGCACAGCTGGTAGGAGAGGTTTACAGCGTGGAGCGCATCAAGCCGCTGCAAGAGAAAGCACGTGGGCGCCTGCGCGAGCTGCGGCTGAAGAACGTGCGGCTGCGCCACGCTGATGGCGGCGTCGGCTGGGAAAGCCAGGCGCCCTTCGATGGCATTATCGCCACCGCCGCGCCGGAAAGCATTCCACCGGAGCTGCTGGCACAGCTGGATATGGGGGGGCGCTTGGTGATCCCTGTGGGTCAGCAGCGCCAGTACCTGACGGTGGTCAAACGAACGCCTGCGGGCCTCGAGACCCAGACCTATGAAGAGGTGCGTTTCGTACCGCTGCTGTCCGGCCTGGTGCGCTAGGCAGCGCTGCTGATGACCTCCCTCGGGATTTTCCTGCGCGGTCTGGCGATGGGTGCGGCTGATATCGTGCCGGGCGTCTCCGGCGGCACCATCGCTTTTATCACCGGCATTTACCCGCGCCTGCTGCACTGCCTGGGGAGTGCCGACCTCACCGCCTTGCGGCTGCTGTTTTCCGGCGACATACGCGCCGCCTGGCAGCGCGTGGGCGGCAATTTCCTGGCGCTGCTGGCAGCCGGCATAATCACCAGCATACTGACCCTGGCGCGGCTGTTGAGCTGGTGCCTGCAGCACTATCCGGAGCCCCTGTGGTCTGCGTTCTTTGGCTTGATCGCCGCCTCGGCCATTGTGCTGTTGCGCCAGGTGCCGCACTGGGATGCCTGGCGACTGGTCGCCTTTGCCCTGGGCGCCGCGCTGGCCGTGGCAGTGGCCCTGGCGCCCAGGGTGGGGTTCCTGCCCGGCTACGCCGGCGTATTCGCAGCCGGCTTTCTGGCGATCTGCGCGATGATTCTGCCTGGGATATCCGGCAGCTTCATCCTGTTGTTGCTGGGCATGTACTCCAGCGTGCTTGCCGCGGTGACTGCCTTCGATATCGGGTTTATCGCGGTATTTGGCAGCGGTGCCGTGCTCGGCTTGCTGAGCATCAGTCGACTGCTGGATTTCCTGCTGCAGCGCTATCAGGCTACTGCACTGGCCCTGCTCACCGGCATACTCTGTGGCTCGTTACTGGTGGTGTGGCCCTGGAAGCAGGTGCTGAGCTGGGCCACGGGTCGCGATGGCGAGCCGCGAGCCCTGCAGCAACACCCGGTGTGGCCCCAGGACTACCTGGCGCTGACCGGCCAGGAGCCGATGCTGTTGGCCTGCCTGCTGTCGGGGCTGGCTGCGTTTGTCCTGGTGTTGCTGGTCGATTACCGTCACGGCATGCAGTCCACAGGACCCGAGGATTGATTTACCGCGACCGACCTCTCCCATCCGAACACCCGGTGTTGCTGGTGCTGTTGCTGGCAGCCCTGGCTACCCTCGCGGGTTGCGGCGGGAACTCTCCCGCACCGGTTGAGAACAGGCGGGCGGGCGAACCGGGCGATGCAGCCCGGGCGGTGAGCAAGCCGGAGCGCTACACGGTAAAGCGCGGCGACACGCTGTATTCCATTGCCTGGCGCTTCGGACTGGACTACCGGGAGGTGGCCCGCCTGAACCGGATCGGACTGCCCTATACCATCTATCCCGGGCAAACCCTGAGGCTGAGCGGGGAGGTTGCTCCCCCGGCGCCTCCCAGCACTGCGAGCGCCAGGCGTCCCGCTGCACGTACAGCGCAGCCCAGTGCCGCCAAACCGTCAACGCCTGATCCTGCGCCCCTGCCCGACGCCGCCGTGACGGCCTGGCGCTGGCCCACCAATGGCAAGGTGATCAGGGGCTTCAGCGGCACCCTGCACAAGGGGATCGATATCGACGGCAAGTCAGGAGACCCGGTGATTGCGACCGCCGCCGGCAAGGTTGTCTATGCCGGCAGCGGTATCGTTGGTTACGGCAGATTGCTGATTATCAAGCACAATCAGCAGTATCTCAGCGCCTACGGCCACAACAGTGCCCTGCTGGTTGAGGAGGGTGCGGCGGTGCGGGCCGGGCAGAAAATTGCGGAGAAAGGCAGCAGCGCGACCAACGCCGTCAAGCTGCATTTCGAGATTCGCCGCAACGGCAAGCCGGTGGATCCCCTGTCACTACTGCCGGCGCGCTAGGCTGCAACTGTCACTCCACTGTCATTTACCCCCCGTTGTAGTCGACGATTATTGGGAGTAGGCTGTAAGGCCGTTTTGCGCACGGAGCGTGCAAAGCGTGGCTGGCGAAACCGAGGGGACACCCACTGTAGCGGTACAATCTGGTGCTGACATATATCCGGCAGCACCGTACAGGACGCGCGACAGGGGAGGTAAGCAGTACGGCGCTGCTAAGGAGACCAGGGTGACGGTCGAAAAGAATAACAGCGATACACTCGCGAAAACGGCAAAAACAAAAAAAGACGCCGTCATGGGCCGCGACAGGGTCCGGGCCACGAACGGTCGGGCCTCCGGTGGCTATGACAGCGACGGCGAAGGCGATTTCAACAAATCGCTGGACGCCACGCAGCTTTACCTCAATGAGATCGGCTACTCGCCGCTGCTCACACCCGATGAAGAGAAGCACTTCGCACGCCTCGCCCGCAAGGGTGATGAGGCCGGCCGCAAGCGCATGATCGAGAGCAACCTGCGGCTGGTGGTCAAGATATCCCGGCGCTATATCAATCGCGGCCTCACCCTGCTGGACCTGATAGAAGAAGGCAACCTCGGCCTGATACGCGCGGTGGAAAAATTTGACCCCGAGCGCGGCTTCCGTTTTTCGACCTATGCGACCTGGTGGATTCGCCAGACCATAGAGCGCGCCATCATGAACCAGACCCGCACGATTCGCCTGCCTATCCACGTGGTGAAGGAACTGAACGTCTACCTGCGGGCGGCGCGCGAACTGACGCAGCAGCTTGACCATGAGCCATCGGCCGATGAAATCGCCAAAATGCTGGACAAGCCCGTGGACGAGGTCAAACGCATGCTGGGCCTCAACGAGCGGGTCACCTCTGTGGATACGCCGCTGGGCCCGGAGTCCGACAAGTCGCTGCTGGACACTATCGCGGACAACGAGGTCAGCGATCCCTCCCAGTTACTGCAGGAGAGTGACATCAAGGACAGCATAGGCGTGTGGCTGGGGGAACTCACCGACAAGCAATGCGAAGTCGTGTCACGACGCTTCGGCCTGCGCGGCTATGAAAGCAGTACGCTGGAGGAAGTGGGTCGGGAAATCGGCCTGACCCGCGAGCGTGTCCGCCAGATTCAGGTGGAGGCGCTGAAGCGACTGCGTGTGATTATGGAGACCGAGGGTCTCTCATCCGATTCGATTTTTGAGTAAGCGTAAAACGGGGTCGGAGTAACTTTTTCTCTCGATCCTAAATGGGGTCAGAGTAACTTTTTCTTCTCGATCAGACTGTTGCCGACTTCTTTGCAGAAAAAGTTACTCTGACCCCATTTAGCGCTTCACTCAGCGCTCCAGCAGTTCCAACTTGTTGGGCTTGCCTTCCCACTCTTCCGCATCGGGAAGGGATTCCTTCATCTCGGTGATATTCGGCCATATCTCGGCGAGTTCAGCATTCAGCTCCAGGAACACCTGCTGATCCTCTGGCAACTCGTCTTCGGAATAGATTGCGTCCACCGGGCACTCCGGCTCGCACAGGGCGCAGTCGATGCACTCGTCGGGATGAATGACAAGAAAATTGGGACCTTCGTAGAAACAATCCACCGGACAGACTTCTACACAATCCGTGTGCTTACATTTGATGCACTGCTCGCCGACCACAAAAGTCATTCAGGGGGTCCTCGTCTGCGTGAGAAAGCCGAAAGTGTACCCGTTCACCCAGCCAATGTGTACTGCTCTCAATCCAGGCTTTCCCTTAGTTTATAAAGGGTTTCCAGCGCCTCCCGCGGGCTGATGCCGTCGACATCCAGGCTCTCCAGCAGGGTGACCGCCGGGTGCGGTTCCGGGCGGGCAAACAGGTCGTTCTGGGTGGGTGCAGGACCGGGATCCGTGCGCGCCGGGGTGCTTTCCAGGGCTTTCAGTTTCTCCCTTGCGGCGGCCAGCACCTGCGGCGGGATACCGGCGAGCTTTGCCACCTGCAGGCCAAAACTGCGACTGGCCGGCCCCTCCTGGATATTGTGCAGGAACACCACGTGGTCTTCGTGTTCCGTCGCGTCCAGGTGCACATTGGCCATACTGGGGCACTGCGCCGGCAGGGCGGTGAGCTCAAAATAGTGGGTGGAGAACAGGGTGAATGCGCGCACCCGGTCCGCCAGCTCCACGGCGCTGGCCCAGGCCAGTGACAGGCCGTCGAAGGTGCTGGTGCCGCGGCCGACTTCATCCATAAGGACCAGTGACCGGGGGGTGGCATTGTGCAGGATGTTAGCCGTTTCCGTCATTTCCACCATAAAGGTGGAGCGCCCTCCGGCGAGGTCATCTGAGCTGCCGATGCGGGTAAATATCCGGTCCAGCGGTGACAGTCTTGCGGCCTGCGCCGGCACAAAGCTGCCGACGTGGGCCAACAGGGCAATGATGGCCACCTGCCGCATATAGGTGGACTTGCCGCCCATGTTGGGACCCGTGATCAGCAGCATCCGGCGCCCGGCGTTCAGCAGGCAGTCGTTGGCGATAAACGGATCTTCCAGCACCTGCTCCACCACCAGGTGGCGACCCGCGGTGATGTCCAGGCACTCCTCGTCTTCGGTGAAGGCGGGTTCGCACAGTGACAGGCTGGCGGCACGCTCCGCCAGGCTGCCGATAACATCCAGCTCCGACACAGCGGCGGCGCAGCGCGTGAGTGGCGCCAGCTGCGTATTCAGTTCGTCCAGCAGCGCTTCGTAGAGTTGCTTCTCCCGCGCCAGGGCCCGGGTTTTCGCCGACAGCGCCTTGTCCTCGAAGCTTTTCAGCTCCGGCGTGATGTAGCGCTCGGCGTTCTTGAGGGTCTGGCGCCGCTGGTAGTCCGCCGGTGCCTCGGCGGCCTGGCTCTTGCTGATCTCAATGTAGTACCCGTGCACCCGGTTGTAGCCCACTTTCAGCGTGGACAAGCCGGTGCGCTCGCGTTCGCGGCGCTCTATCTGCAGCAGCACGTCACTGGCGCCGCTGGCAATCCCGCGCAGCTCGTCCAGTTCTGCATCATAGCCTTCGGCAATTACGCCACCGTCGCGCAGCACCACCGGCGGGTTTTCCACGATGGCCTCCTGCAGCAGGGTCACCAGCGCCGGGAACTCGCCCATGTCCTCGTGCAGGCGGGCCAGCAGCAGTGCCGAAAGGGGTTTAAGGTCGGCGCGCAGGGCAGGCAGCGCGCACAGCGAGTGGCCCAGCCTGGACAGGTCCCGGGGCCGCGCCGAACGCAGTGCCACCCGGGAGAGGATGCGCTCCATGTCGCCTATCGGCTTGAGATGCTCCCGGATACTCTCAAACCGGTAGTTGTCATGCAGCTCACGCACGGCGGCGTGGCGCTCGCGCAGCAGGCCGATATCCGTGAGCGGGCGGTGCAGCCAGCGCCGCAGCATGCGCGAACCCATGGCGGTCACGGCCGTATTCATCACCGCATAGAGCGTGTTGGCATCGCCCCCGGTGAGATTGACATCGATTTCCAGGTTGCGCCGCGTTGCGGCGTCCATCACCACGCTGTCCTCGCGGCGCTCCGGTGACAGGCTGGTGATGTGGGGCAGGCTGGAGCGCTGCGTATCCTTCACGTACTGCAGCAGGCAGCCGGCAGCGCCCAGGGCAGTGCGCAGTCCGGCGCAGCCAAAGCCGGACAGGTCGTGGGTCTGGAACTGCTTGTTCAGTGCCCGCTCTGCGGCTTCGATATCAAACTCCCAGGGCGGCTGGCGGCGCAGGCCCGGATGTTTCGCGAGTGCCGGCAGCACCAGGTCGTCCTGCAGCAGCAATTCAGCCGGGCGCAGGCGCTCCAGCTCGCTGGCCAGGGCGTCCTCGCCCTCCAGCTCCAGTACCCTGAAGCGCCCCGCGGAGAGCTCCAGCCAGGCCAGCCCGAACTGTTGGCCCCTGCCGCCCACCGCGAGCAGCAGGTTGTCGCGGGTTTCTTCCAGCAGGGCTTCGTCGCTGAGTGTGCCGGGTGTCACCACCCGCATCACCTTGCGCTCAACCGGACCCTTGCTGGTGGCGGGGTCGCCTACCTGCTCACAGATGGCCACCGAGACACCGGCGCGCACCAGCCTGGCCAGGTACGACTCCGCCGCGTGATAGGGAACGCCTGCCATGGGAATGGGCTCGCCGGCGGACTTTCCGCGCACCGTCAGGGTGATATCCAGTATGTCCGCCGCGCGCTTCGCGTCGTCGAAGAACAGTTCGTAAAAGTCACCCATGCGGTAGAACAGCAGCTCCTGGGGATGCTCGGCCTTGATAGCCAGGTACTGCTGCATCATCGGGGTGTGTTCTGAGGCGTTGGTTTGGCGGGTCACAGGTGAGGCTGGCGTCGGATAGACGGGCCAGCGTACCAAGTCACCGGGAGCGCGGTAAACACTGCTGCGCGGCTTTTGGCACAACCCTGGGGTATGATGCGGCGCCATGCGTCGCAATTCACATCCCAAGCCGTCTGCACCGCGCCCCGGCATTACTGTATGGGGCCTTCGCCTGGCGTTTGCCGCCACCGCATTGCTGGCTGGTTGCCGCGCCGGGCCGGCTCCCACGCCGCACTATCACTATCCCGCGGCGCTGGAGCAGGTCAGCTTTGACGAGGTTATGGCGCTGCCCTGGCGACCTGCAGACCAGCGCGTGAGCTATGGGCCCGCCCCGCAACAGTTTGCAGAGCTCTGGTTGCCGCCCGGGCAGGACGACGTGCCGGTGGTGGTATTTATTCACGGCGGTTGCTGGTTGAACGCCTTCGGCATAGATCACAGTCGACCGTTGGCCACGGCGCTGGCCCAGCGGGGTTATGCCGTGTGGAGTATCGAGTACCGCCGCCTGGGCGACAGCGGCGGCGGCTGGCCAGGCACGAAAGAGGATGTCGTAGCAGCCATTGCGCGGCTGGACGCCTTGCAGCATCCGCGCCTGCGGCTGGACAGGATGGTTATCGTGGGCCACAGCGCCGGTGGTCACCTCGCCCTGCTGGCGGCCGCGCATCCGCTACAGCACCCGCCGACGGCGGTTCTGGGGCTGGCCGCGATCGTTGACCTTAAGGCATACGCTGCCGGTGCAGGGAGCTGTAATAAGGCCGCCGCGGCATTTATCGAATCCGGCACGACATCGGCAACCACGCATACGCTGCCGCCGGCCAATCCGGCGCTGTCCCCGGCCCCCGCCAACACCCTGTTGCTGGAGGGTACAGAAGACGCCATCGTGCCGCCGCAGACAGCCGTGATTACCGGGGTCGGCGCGTCGGCTGCCGCGGCCTGGGCGCCGCAGTGGCAGCAGGCGGGTGCCGGACATTTCGACTGGGTGCATCCCGGTACGCCCGCCTGGCAGACCCTGATGGAAACGCTGGCGCAGGCGCTGCCGTGATGGATCAAAGCCGCGTGGCGGCGCTGGATAACCTCGATCCCTTGCGCGACTTCCGGCAGCGCTTTGTACTGCCCGCTGACAAGGTGTATCTCGATGGCAACAGTCTCGGTGCCCTGGCGCATGAGGTCGAGGCGGCCACTGGGCGTGTGCTGCGGGAGCAGTGGGGTGATGACCTGATCGCCAGCTGGAACAGCCACGGCTGGATAGACCTGCCGCTGCAGGTGGGGGAAAAAATTGCGCCGCTGCTGGGGGCGGCGCCCGGGCAGGTTATCTGTGCTGACAGCCTGTCGGTAAACCTGTTCAAGGTACTGGCGGCGGCCCTGCAGCTGCGTCCCGGACGGCATCGCATTGTCTCCGCCGCCGACAACTTTCCCACTGACCTGTACCTGGTGCAGGGGCTGTCTGCGCTGCTGGGGACGGGAGCCTGTGAGCTGGTGCAGGTACCCGAAGAGGCCGTTGCGGAGGCGCTGGACCAGCACACGGCTGTGCTGCTGCTGAGCCACGTTAATTTCCGCAGCGGTCGGCTGTTGCCCATGACAGAGCTCACCGCCGCCGCCCGGGACGTGGGCGCCATGAGTGTGTGGGACCTCGCCCACAGTGCGGGCGTGATGCCGTTGGCGCTGGATGCCGAGGGCGTGGACTTCGCCGTTGGCTGCGGCTACAAATTCCTCAATGGCGGGCCTGGCGCACCGGGCTTTCTCTATGCCGCCCGGCGCCACCACGGCGGGTTGTCGCAACCCCTCACCGGCTGGATGGGCCACCGCGCACCCTTCGACTTTTCCCCCGACTATGCGCCCGCGGCCGGGGTGCTGCAGTTCCTGTGCGGAACCCCGCCGGTGCTGTCCATGGCGGCCCTGGATGCGGCCCTGGAGATGTTCAAGGGCCTTGATCTGGCGGTGGTCCGCGCCAAGTCCATATCGCTGGCGACGTTGTTCCTGGAGTTGCTGCACCAGCGCGGCCTGAGCGACCTGTTTACTCTGGCATCGCCCGCGCAGGCCGCGTTGCGCGGCAGCCACCTGGCGCTGCGGCATCCGCTGGCCTACGGCGTCGTGCAGGCCTGGATAGCCCGCGGTGTGGTGGCTGATTTTCGCGAGCCCGATATCCTGCGGGTGGGATTTGCGCCGCTGTATAACAGCCACGCGGATGTCCTCACAGCAGTGGATGCATTGCAGGCAGTGCTGCGGGCGGAGGAACACCGGGACCCGCGCTGGCAGCAGCGGCAGAGGGTGACCTGAGACTGTTGGCGAAAAATGATGAATATTTCTCCCGGGCAGGGCTTGCACCTCGGGCCAAACACTGGTTACATATACAGTACTTCGCTCAGGTGATGTCCTGTGACCCGTCGGTCAGCCGCCTGATGAAGCAAAAATGGAATTTGTCGACCGTTAGGGACTTTTCCTGCTTCTTTAAGCGATTTTGGCGCCATTTCGCAGATGTATCATTTGCTTAACCTGGTCCGGAATCGTGCAAGACGCGCGAAACCCCCAGCCACGGGAAACGACAAAACCACCAGACCAGAGGTGAAACACCATGGATCCCAATAAGCAGAAAGCTCTCGACGCCGCCCTCAGCCAGATTGAACGCCAGTTCGGCAAAGGTACGGTGATGCGCATGGGGGATAACGAGCTCGTCGCTATCCCTTCTATCTCCACCGGCTCTCTGGGCCTCGATATCGCCCTGGGCATCGGCGGCTTGCCCCGGGGACGCATCATTGAAATCTACGGGCCGGAATCCTCCGGCAAGACCACGCTGACCCTGCAGGTCATCGCCGAGGCACAGAAGGCGGGCGGTACGGCTGCCTTTATTGATGCGGAGCACGCCCTGGATCCCCAGTACGCCGAGAAGCTGGGCGTCAAAATCGACGACCTGATCGTGTCCCAGCCGGACACGGGCGAACAGGCGCTGGAAGTCACCGAGATGCTGGTGCGCTCCGGTGCCGTGGATGTGCTGGTCGTTGATTCCGTCGCCGCCCTCACACCCAAGGCGGAGATCGAGGGTGAAATGGGCGACTCCCACGTCGGCCTGCAGGCGCGGCTTCTGAGCCAGGCCATGCGCAAGCTGACGGCGACCATCAAGCAGACCAACTGCATGGTGATCTTCATCAACCAGATCCGTATGAAGATCGGTGTGATGTTCGGCAGCCCGGAAACAACCACCGGCGGTAACGCACTCAAGTTCTACTCGTCAGTGCGTCTGGATATTCGCCGCATCGGCGCGGTGAAAGAAGGCGACGAAGTGGTGGGTAATGAGACCCGGGTCAAGGTCGTCAAGAACAAGGTGGCGCCGCCTTTCAAACAGGCGGAATTCCAGATCATGTACGGCAAGGGCATCTACCGTATGTCCGAGGTTATCGACCTTGGCGTGAAATTGAACCTGGTTGAAAAGTCGGGTGCCTGGTACGCCTACAAGGGCGACAAAATCGGCCAGGGCAAGGCCAATGCCGCGCGTTTTCTGGAGGAAAACGGCGCGGTTGCCGACGAGATCGAGGGCGAGATCCGCCGTCAACTGCTGAGTGTTCCCGTGCCCCGGGACAAGCAGGCCGAGGCCGAAGTATCCGCCGAGGCTGACGCTGCCATGGAAGACCCGGAAGCCTGATGGTTCACCGCAACCCCGGGCGGATGGTCCGGGGTTTGCGGTCCGGGTGGCCGGCGGGATACCTGGCGGCATGCTACAGCAGCGGTAATTCTTTTTTTGCCTGAATTCCATGGGCTAAAGGGCGTGGCATGCGTCGTATTCTCGCTCCGGCCGTGCGTCTGATCAGGCCATGATCGCCGAAGTCATACAGCGGTTGCCCGGACATGGACCTCTGTCTTCACTATGGAAAACATAAACCCCAATGACATTCGCCTGTCCGCCATGAACCTGCTGGCACGGCGGGAGCACTTGCAATCAGAGCTGCGTCAGAAGCTCACACGCCGCTTTGGTGAGGCACAGGCCCCTGCGGTAGACGCCGTGCTCCTGTCACTTGCGGAAGAAAACCTGCAAAGCGACCAGCGCTATCTGGAAAGCTACATTCGCCAGCGAAGCGCGCGAGGCTATGGTCCCCTGCGCTTGCGCCAGGAGCTCAGGCAGAAGGGCGTGAACGCCGAGGCTCTGGAAGATGGGCTCGCAGCGGCCCAGGCCGACTGGTTTGCGCTCGCCCGTGAAGCGCGCCTGAAGAAGTTCGGAAACGACATGCCGGCAGATTTCAAGGAAAAGGCGCGTCAGATGCGCTACCTGCTGTATCGGGGTTTCAGTAACGAGCAGGCGTCAGCCGCGCTGGATGGCGACGGGTATTGCTGATGCAGTCTGGTCGCTGGAATCTCACGCCTCGGCAGTATGTGGCAGTTGCAGAATGACAACCAGGCCGCCCGTGGCGCGGTTCTCTGCCCGGATGCGGCCACCGTGCTGTTCGATTGCGCGCCGGGCAATGGATAAACCGAGGCCAAATCCACCCGTCTCTCGCTGCCGCGCTTCATCCACGCGGTAGAACGGCGCAAAAATCTGCTCTAGCTCGTCCTCAGGTACGCCAGGGCCACAGTCGGCAACCGTAATCATCCAAACCCCGCCCGGTGATGTTTGGCGCAGCGCCACCTCTACCGTGCTGCCCGCCGGCGTATGCCGGACAGCGTTGCGAATGACGTTTTCCAGGGCGCGCTTCAACAGATCGCCATGGGTTCTCACCACGGCCTCCTTCACACTGCTCTGGAAATCCAGAGCCTTGTCGTCGGCGCCAGCCTCGAATTGGGCGTCGTCGCAGACGCTGCGGAATAGCGCCACGAGGTCGAGGCTGTCTTCCATGTCTGCGGGCCTGTCCGGTGTGGACAACAACTGTCCCACCAGGTCGTCGAGTAACAGGGTTTCACGTTCTATGCGCTCAAGCTGCTCAGCCGGATGGCCAGGCTCTCGCTCTGCCAGGGCCAGTGCAACGCGCATGCGCGCCAGCGGCGAACGCAACTCGTGGGAAACATCGCTCAGCAGACGTCGCTGGGCGATGATCTTTTCCTCCAGTTGAGACGCCATGGTATTGAAGTCCCTGGCGAGGGCGTCGGTTTCATCGCCGCGCCGTTCCGGCACCTGGATACGTGCCGAAAGATTGCCACCCGCCAGCTCCCTGGAGGCCAGCTGCAGGCGCTTCAGTGGGCGCGTTAGGTAGCGGGAGACCCCGTAACTGATGGCGCCGCTGATGAGCAGCGCCAGCAGCAGGCGCAGCCACAGGTTCTGCATCAGTATTCTTGCCACCTCGGAGCTGGGCGGCCGGCTGGCAATGATCATCCGCAGGCTGCCCCATTCCGGGCGGTACAGTTCCTGTCCGAACAACACCCTGTCCTGCTCACGCTGCACAGCCCTGCGCCGGAAGCCCTCCAGGCGCTGCATCAGGGCGGCACTGCCAGGCAGCAGTTCGCGCTGGAAGATCTCCTGACCTGCCTCGTCCACCAGCCGGATGTCCACGTTGTCCTCTACTTCCCGCTGGCGTATCCAGGCTTCCAGTGCGTCGCCGGGCGTGTTTTGCAGGCCATAGAAGATGCGATAGATGGAACCCGGTGGAATATCGATGGCTGCCAGGGGCCGCTTTGGGCGGGGTGCCGGGGGCGCAGCCGGCGGGCGGTCCGGACGGCTGTCTGTTGCCGGAGCGCCTGTCTCCCCTGCGACTGGCGAGGTGAACTCCGCCTCCAGAGAACCGACGTAGCGCCCGGCAATCAGCCAGCTCCCGATGATGGCGGCGGTAGACAGCCAGAAGCCCAGGAAGATTTTCGCAAACAGGTTCACGCCGATGGTGCCAGCCCGGCGGTGACCAGTTGGTAGCCGACACCCCGGACATTCTTTATCAACTCGCCGTGTCCAAGTTTCTTGCGCAGGTTGCTGACGTGCACATCAACGCTGCGGTCGTAGGCGGTCAGCGCCCGGCCCAGTGCCTGCTGGGATAGCATCTCTTTATTCACCGCTTCCCCGGCGTGGCGCATCAGTACCAGCAGCACGTTGAACTCTGCCGTGGTGAGTTTCAGCTCGCGGCCCTCGAACTCCATGCGTCGCGCGGTGGTGCTGGCTCGCAGTGCGCCAACTTCAAGCTCGGTGGGTTCCGCCTGTCCGGATTTCTCCGTACGCCGCAGTACGGCCCGCAGCCTGGCGGCCAGCTCCCTGGGGTTACAGGGTTTGGGCATGTAGTCGTCGGCGCCCATTTCCAGGCCGACGATACGATCGGTATCTTCGCCGCGCGCGGTGAGCATGATGACGGGAACGTCACTGAATTCGCGCAGCCGCCGCAGCACGTCAAAGCCCTGCACCCGCGGCAGCATCACATCCAGTACTACCGCATCGAATTCAGTGCCCTTGCAGGCGTCAATCGCTTCCGCGCCGTCGTGTACGGACCGGGTGTCGAAGCCCTCTAGCTGCAGGAAGTCCGCAAGCAGCTCGCACAGGGCCTGATCGTCGTCGATGATCAATACAGTGTGGTTCATAGACGCAGTCTCTGCCATGAGCACCCCGCCTGTCATCCGGATTTACCGGTCCTGCGGTTTCTTGACAGAACTTTACGCAGCAAAAATGGGGTCAGAGTAACTTTTTTGCAGGGCAAAAAAGTTACTCTGACCCCATTTTTGTTGTCCTATGACCTCGCTATCTACAAGGCCTGCACCTCCAGCCCCAACCGCTCGATCAGCGCTGCATTGGCATCCTTTCCGTCCTGGCTGGTAATCACCGCGATGCTGGCGTGCTCCGGTTGCAGGTAGCGGTCTGTCACCCGGCGCAAGTCGTCAAGGGTGACGGCGAGGATGCGCTGGCGGTAGGCCTCGCGCTGGGCGTGGTCGCGGCCAAACAGGCGGTTGTGGAAGTCCTGCTTTGCTTCACCGGCCGGTGAACTGGGCCGATCCAGGCTGCTGATAACGCCCAGTATCGCCTGTTCCAGAGTTTCGGCGTCGTGCTGCTTGTCCAGCAGCCAGCGCACCGACTGGTCGAAATCCGCCAGCGTTTCGGCGAGCCGTGGATCCCGGTAGGAGAAAAACCGGAACGCGCCCACGCTGGGATCGTGGGATGCACCGCCGCCGTAGGCCCCACCTTTTTCGCGTATCGCAGTGTGCAGGAAACCGTTGCGGAGGAAGCCGCCCAACACCGCCAGGGCCGGCGCATCGGCGTGGCCTACAGGCACGGTGGGGTAGGCCGCCGCACAGAAGTTCACCTGGGTGTTGGCCACCCAGATTTCCCGTCGGGTTTGTCGCACGGGCCGGGGCTCCCAGCGGGCACCGCCTTTACCCGCGTCAGGGTTGTAGCCCGCCCAGACGGACCGGCAGCTATCCCCGGCGTCCGCCAGGGTTTCGGCGTCGGCCACCAGCAGGTGCCAGTTGGGCATGGCGGTAATGCTTGCGTGCAGGCCGGCCAGGCGCTCGCCCAGTGTTTCCAGCGCTGCACTGTCGCTCAGGCTGTCGTCCAGCTGTTTGCAGCGGCGTATTCCCTCCAGGCCTGACAGCTCGTGGCTCAGTTGCGCTACCGGGCTCATTCCGGCGCTGGCTGCCGCCATGGCGAGACCGTGACCATTACCGGTGATGGAGGACTCACGACGCGCGCGCTGCTGTGATACCAGCTCCCGTAACCTGCCGTGCTCGTCGAAGCGCACCTGTTCGAGGGTATCGCGCATCAGCTGAGCCTGTGCCTGGTGGTTGCGCGCAAGCGCTTTCGCCGACACCACCAGGTAGCCCCTGGCGTGCTGCTCGTCCTCTACATCACCGCGCATGCTGGTGAAGGCATTGATCGAGCCGCATACCGCGGACTGGCGATCCTGCACCTCCAGGTAGTCGGCACTGCCCAGCCCCACTTCCGTCAGGATATTGGTGTAGACCGGCAGCAGGGTGGCGGCCTCGTCATCCATGGACGGCAAAGCGCACAGCGCCTGCTGGTAAACCAGACCGTTGGTACCCTGGGCGTACTGGGTAAGGTCGATGCCGCCTTCCCGGCTCTCCTGGTACTCAAGGCGGGGAATAGAGCGGGGCACATCCTCCAGCGTTACCTTGGGCAGGATGCTGGCGTCATCCTCCTGGGCCTGGCGCTCCGCCAGCGCCCGCGCCTGCTCCACCACGGCAATACGCTGTTCCTCGCTCAGGGATGCTTTCAGGGCAGCCAGGCGCTCCGCCTCTTTGGCGCGGCGGCGCGCCGACAGCTCGTTGTCAGGCGCCATCACCAGCGTGACCCGGTGCGGGTTTTCCAGCAGCAGGCGCCGGGCCAGCTCGCGGATGTAATCGGGATCGGCAATGCGCTCGCGCAATTGCTGCAGCGCGGCGTCGAGGTTGAGTACCTCGATGGGGTCCGCGTAATGGGTGGCGTTCCCCAGTGCCGTCAGGATGAGCTGCAGGCCGAACGGATAGCTGTCACCGCTGATTTCCCGTTGATGCAATTCCAGCTGGTGCAGCACACTCTCCAGGCGCTCCCGGGGCACGCCATCGCGGGCCACAGCCTCCAGCACCTCCAGGACGAGGGCTTCCAGCGCGTCTGCGCGATCCGGTTCCGAGCCCTCAATACCGCAGACGAACACCATTTCCCGCATCGAATCTTCCAGCCCGCACAGGGGGGAGGGCGAGTGCCCCAGTGCGGTGGTTTCCAGGGCTTTCTGCAGGGGAGATGCGCTGTTGTCCAGCAGCACATTGGCCAGCAACTGTGCCTCCAGCATGGCATTGAGATCGGTGCTCTCTCCCAGCAGCCAGCCCATCACGATATGGGTCTTCTCGTGCGCGTCACCGCTGTCGTCGAAGGCGTAGTGCTCCTGCACCCGCAGGGGTTTGTCAAAGCGCTGCTCCAGCGGCACCTCGATGCGCTTGTCCAGACGCTCGAAGCGCGCCAGCGCCCGCTCCTCGAACTGGGTCTGGTGCTGGTGTGCCGGCATATCGCCGTAGGTCATAAAGATGGCGTTGCTGGGGTGGTAATGGGTCCGGTAGAACGCCAGCAACTGTTCGTAGCTGAGGTCCGGGATGTTCTCGGGCTCACCACCGCTGTTGAAGTGGTAGGTGTTGCTGGGGAACAGGTGATGGCAGAGGGTCTGCCACAGGGTACTGGGCACCGAGCTCATGGCGCCTTTCATCTCGTTGAATACCACGCCCTTGAAGGTCAGTTCACTGTCGGGATTGTCCGGGTCGGCGAACTCGATGCGGTGGCCCTCCTGGGCGAAATCCAGCGGGTCGAGGTTGGAAAAGAAGACCGCATCCAGGTAGACCTGCAGCAGGTTGTTAAAATCCTTGGGGTTCTGGCTTGCAAACGGGTATGCGGTCCAGTCACTGGAGGTAAAGGCATTCATAAAGGTGTTCAGTGAGCGCCGCAGCATCAGGAAGAACGGGTCCCGCACGGGGAAGTGCTCACTGCCACACAGGGCCGTGTGTTCGAGGATATGCGCCACGCCCGTCGAGTCCTGGGGCACCGTGCGCAGGGCCACCAGGAACACGTTTTCACTGTTGTTGGCAGCCAGGTGGTAGTGCAGGGCGCCGGTCTTGCGGTGCTGGAACTGCTGCACTTCGAGCTGCAGCGAGTCGATGTGTTGCCTGCGCACCAGGTCGAAGGAGGGATGGGCTTGTACAGCGTCAGTCATTACGATCTCTACCCGTTAAAAGCATGGAGGGCAGCTATTCTACTGAGTTTTGGCGGCCGTCTGACAGTGCCAGGCCTGTGAATGTCAGCGGGGCGGTAGCAGTTTCAACTGGTACAGCCAGGGCCAGTTCTTGCCGGTAACCCAGAGGGTGCCGTCGGCCGGGTTGTAGGCGATGCCGTTGAGCACGTTGGTGTTGGCGCGCCGCTCGGATGCGGGCAACAGTCCGGTGAGGTCCAGCTCGCCGGTGACCTCGCCGCTGTCCAGATCGATGCGCACGATGCGGTCTGATTTCCAGATATTCGCCAGCAGCCCGTCCGGCGTCCATTCCAGTTCGTTGATAGCGCTCAGCGGCTGCCCCAGCCGCGTGACCGCCGGCCCCTCAGTGATCTTCCAGCTACCCGGGGTAATGAATCGCAGCCTGTTGGTGCCGTCGCTGTAAATCAGCCGCTCACCGTCGTTGGTCAGGCCCCAGCCCTCACCGGGCAAGTCGAACATTTCCAGGGGGGACAGGTTGCTGCGGTTGTAGACAATCGCCTTGCCCTGTTTCCAGGTGAGCTGCACCACGCGGTCACCGAATACGGTAATGCCCTCGCCGAAAAGGGGCGACGGCAGCTTGAGCTGCCCCAGCAGGCGGCCGTCCTCCAGGGAAAACACCTGCAGCGCGCTTTTTCCGCTGATACCCGTGCCCTGGTAGAGCAGCCCGTCGCGAATCTCCAGTCCCTGCACAAAATCGCTGCGACTGTGGGGGAGCTGCCCCAGCAGGGAAAAATCGATCGCCTCCATGGCAGCGGTCGGCGACGTCGGCAGCGCACAGACGAGCAGGCACAGCAGCCACCGCCGCGGCATCAGCGGCGCCCCCGCACCAGGTCGCGTATCAGGAAACGACCCGGCGCCAGCGACTGGGCCAATGCCGCCGGCAACGGCCACGGCTCTGCGCAGATCTGTGCCGCCAGCAGCTCGGCCGCCAGTGGCGTGGACGTGAGCCCGCGGGAACCGTGGCAGGTATTGATATACAGGCCGGGAAGGTAGCTGCCGGCGCGGGGAATGGACTGTCTGGCGTTGCGTCGCAAGTCGGCAAAATCCTCACTGAAGTGCCCGGCATCCGGTACCGGGCCCACCACGGGCAGGTAATCCCGGCTGGCGCAGCGATGGCTGGCATGGCCGGGCAGGGCGGCGGCGTCAGCTGCCGCCGGTAACGCCGGCGCCAGGGACGGCAGCGCGCTGGCCAGTTGATCGATGTTGCGCTGGTGATCCGCCGGTCGCAGGTCGCTGCCCGGGTCGCGCAGGTCAAAGGTGGCCCCGATACAATGCCTGCCTGCCCGGGCCGGAGGCAGGTAGCCCTCGTGGCAGACCACTGTCCTGACCTGTGCCAACGCCTGTCTGCTGGCCACCTCGGTAGTCTGCCCGCGAACGGCCTGCAGGGCCAGCCAGTCTGCACCCGCAAGCCGGGCGCTGTGAATGCCGCAGGCCACAATCACGACGCTGGCGCTGCCCGCGGTCTGGCCGTGCTCATCCCGGATGATCCAGTGCTCGCCGTCGCGGGCCAGTGACAGCGGCCCCAGCCCGGTGCGCAGCGCAATGCCCGGGTCGGTCAGGGCCGCGCGGCATACCGCGGCGGGGTTCATCCAGCCTGAATCGGGAAAATACAGTCCCGGCCCACTGTCGCTGATACCGCTCACCTCCCTGGCCTCGGACGCCGACAGCATGCGCGCCAGGCCGGGCAGGGAAGCGAGGGTGGCGCGCAGCGGGTCCGATTCCGACAAGGGGTCGCGCAGCTGCAGCAGGCCACAGAGTTCACCGTCGTCCAGCAGTCCGGCTGCCAGCAGCTTGCGGTAATAGCGCGTTGCATAGCAGAAGCTGTGCAGGGAAAACAGGCTCAGGTCGGACGCCTGGTGGGACAGCCGTGTATAGAGTGCGCCCTGGCTGTTGCCGGAGGCGGCGCTGGCAACATCGCCCTGTTCATAGAGAGTGACCGGGTAGCCGCGCCGGGCCAGGGCCTCTGCAGTGGTTGCACCGGCGAGCCCCGCGCCGATAATGGCAATCTCCCCCGTCTCCGGGCAGCCCCGCAGATCGCCGGCGGCCGCACCGGGGTAGCGGTGTGCGGGAAGCTGCCAGGGGGTGTCTTCCTGCCGTGCTGGCGCTGGCGGGGCGGCCAGGTTTCCCCTCAGCATGTGGCGCTTGCGCCCGTAGCCAGGCGTTTTCTCAACGGTAAAGCCGGCATCCTGCAGTCCCCGGCGCACGGCGCTGGCGGCGGTGAAGGTGGCAAAACTCGCCGCGGGGTTGCTCAGTTCAGCCATGGATTGAAACAGTTCTGCGGTCCACATCTCCGGGTTGCGCGCCGGTGCAAACCCGTCCAGGTACCAGGCATCCACACCCAGGTCCGGCATACGCTGCAGCGCCTGCAAGGCCTCTGCCAGCGGCAGCAGTAACAGGTCAAGGGTCAGCCGACCCTCGGCCAGATGCAGGCGGTGCAGGCCCGGAAGCGGCGCAGGATACTGATCGAGCAGGGCCGCTGACAGGCGGTCAAACTCCGGCCATGAAGCCAGCGCGCTGCGCAGGTCGTTCGGGGACAGGGGGTAGGCCTCGATGCTGATGAAGTGCAGCGGGCATGGCGCCCCCTGTTCCTGCCAGGCGCGCCAGGTGGTCAGCAGATTGAGACCGGTGCCGAAGCCTGTTTCAACAATGGTAAACCGTGGGCAGCCGATCCAGCGCGCGGGCAAGGCGTTGCCAGCCAGAAAGACGTGATGGCTTTCACGGGCGCCGCCGGCGGCGGAAAAGTAGCCGTCTTCAAACTGGTCAGACCACGGCACTTCGTCCCGCCATAACAGCGTTGCCGGCCTGCGACCCAGCAATGCAACGCCGCGGTCCGGCGCCGGGTCGGATGCGGTCACGATCTGGCGGCGGCTCCTGAGGCAGGCAACCAGGTGGGCAGCTCGGCGCTGCTTGCCGCTTTTAATTCATTGACGGGGATAAGATGCAGTCGAGGCTGGCTGTCTTCCGGTGCGGACAGCGTGACCAGATATTCCCCCCCGGCACCGGCGTCGAGGTCAACCCGCCAGTCGTCGCGGCGAACGCTGATTTTTGCGCTGCCGGGGACCAGGCGAATGCGTGCCACGTACTGCCCCTGGCCCAGCGAGCGCAGGCTGTGACTGCCACTGTCTACCAGCACACCGTTATTGCGGGTCTCCACGTGAAATACCAGGTCGCGGTAGCGCCGGCTCGGGTCGCGGTTGGACTGCCCCAGTTCTTCCTCAATCTTCTGCAGAGCCAGTACGCCCTCGTCGCCGTTGAGCCGAATCTTGCTGCCGTCGAACTGCACGGCTTGTGCCGTCACCGGGCTGGCGGATGCTTCAGCGGGAGCTGCCGCGGCGGCTTCCTCGGCGGCGTAGTGGGCGGCAAGTAATTGCTTCAGTCGCCGCGCCTCGGCGTCCTCCGGCGTCAGCGGCGCCTGTGGTTTTGTCGCAGCCGGCTGGCGCTGGGCATCCACCGTGTCAGGCACCGCCTGCAGGCTGGCGAGTTCTTCGCGGATCGCCTTTAACTCGCCTGCCAGTGCACGTATTGCCGCACTGTCCATGTCGGCGCCGTTCGCCCGCAGCAGGTCGACAGAGGCGCGATACTGGGCGGCCTCCCTCTCCAGGTGCTGTATGCGTGCCTCGCGCTGGGTGCTCTCTACAGCGGCGCCCTGCGTGTAGGCAGCGCTGGCGCCACCACAGAGAAGCAGGCTCAGGAGCATGGCAGGTGCGCTTTTGAACAAGCGCCTGTTATGGGACTGGGACATGGCAATTAGCTAGTGTTCGCTCGTTCTATGGTTTGTACGTCACGCAACTGGTGTTTGCAAGAATCGACGTTTAGACTTGCGAACATGAGCACATTTCAGAATTTCAGCTTGCCGCCGCAGCGCTTCCTCACTGTGGCCGGTAACATCCTGCATCGTACCCTTCTGGATGCCCAGAGAGCGGCCGCCAAACGGATATTCAACGACATCAACGAAGGCCGCCGGGTCGAACTGGTCACCGTACAAATGGACGACGAGACCGAACTGCGCTTCGATCTTACTCTCGACAGCAGCGAGTTTCGCGGCGACCGCCTCAACTTTACGTTCTTTCGCAACAGCGTTCAGGGACTGGTTGCGGCGATGGGCTTGGCATTGAAGGAAGAGGGCGACATCCCGATTTTTCGGGAGCAGGGTGGCCGCGCGATGTTGTTTGGCGTGCCCGGGGTGACGCGGGATACCGGCGAGGTCAACGTGATGATGATGTCCTCAGATATGCGCAAGCCGGGCTCGGTCGTGCTCAAGTTGCAGTACATGGACCCGTCCCAGTTCCAGCCCAGGCAGCAGGCGAGCTAGACCGGGCGCGTCCCGTCAGCTCACGGTAACCTGCGGTAGCCCCGGGCGCGGCAGCGTCCCTGAGGTGGTGGGCGCCATGACCTCTGCGACGCCTTTTGCCACCGTCTTGCCGGTGTTGTTCACGGCAATACAATCCAGTGTGATGACACGCTTGCGGTCGTGCTTGGCGGTAACTTCCAATTGCACTGTGACGGTGTCACCCGGTTTTACCGGGCGCAGGAATTCAAGCGTCTGGCTCAGGTACACCGTGCCCGGCCCCGGAAGCTCCAGCGCCAGTGCCGCAGAGATAAGCGCGCCGGTCAGCATGCCATGGGCAATGGGCTCGCCAAATGGCGTCTTCGCGGCAAAATCCGCGTCCAGGTGCACCGGGTTGACGTCTCCCGAGGCGACGGCGAACAGCTGTATATCCTGTTCGGTGATCGCCTTTGCGTATTGGGCGGTCTGGCCGATATAGATCGCCTCGTAGCTGTGCGATGTCAGCGTGTCCGACATGTTATTCCCCTTGGGACGCCTGTTGGGCTGCGCTGCGAGCGGCCGATGCATAAGCGGCACGCAGAAGCAGGTGGGATGGCCGGGCCGGCAGGAACCGGGTCCAGATAAGAAGGTTAGTGATGGTAGCTGAAAAGGGCGTGGACAAGGTAGCCGAAAACGCCGTCTCGGGCGTTGCGGGCCCGTCGTTCAGCTTCCCCACGGAACTGCCCATCACAGAGCGGCTTGCCGATATCGCCGATGCGCTGGCCCGGACCCAGGTGGTGATCGTGGCGGGCGAAACCGGCTCGGGCAAGACCACCCAGCTCGCCAAGCTCTGCCTGCAGCAGGGCAGGGGCAGTGAGGGCCGGCTGATCGGCCACACCCAGCCCCGCAGGCTGGCCGCGCGCACGGTCGCCCAGCGCGTCGCCGAGGAACTGGGGGAAGCCGTGGGCGCGACCGTGGGTTACCAGGTTCGCTTCAGCGACAGCACCGGTGAGCAAACCCGGGTAAAGCTGATGACAGACGGTATTCTGCTGGCGGAAATTGAGGCAGACCGCGACCTTTCCCGCTACGACACCCTGATTATCGACGAGGCCCACGAGCGCAGCCTCAACATTGATTTCCTGTTGGGCTACCTCAAGCGGCTGCTGCCCCGGCGTCCGGACCTGAAGGTCATCATCACCTCCGCCACCATCGATGTGGAGGGCTTCTCACGTCATTTTGATGACGCGCCCATTATCGAAGTGAGCGGTCGCAGCTACCCGGTGGAAACACACTACCTGGAGGCCGACAACAGCGATGGCGGTACCGTGGAGCAGGCAGCCGCTGCCGTGGAGCGGATACTGGACAGGGAGTTCGGCCCCCCTGGCGATACCCTGGTGTTCCTCAGCGGCGAGCGGGAGATTCGCGAACTGGCGCTATTGTTGCGGCGCCGGGCCCTGGCGGGCGTGGAGATCCTGCCACTGTACGCACGCCTGTCCCAGGCGGAGCAGCAACGGGTCTTCGACGTGCGCGGACGCCGCGGTGTGCGCCTTGTGTTGGCCACGAACGTGGCAGAGACCTCGCTCACCGTGCCGGGGATCCGTTTCGTCGTGGATACCGGCTTTGCGCGTATCAGTCGCTACAGCGTGCGCAGCAAGCTGCAGCGCCTGCCGGTGGAGCCCATCTCCCAGGCCAGCGCCAACCAGCGCCAGGGCCGCTGCGGCCGGGTGGCCGCTGGCGTGTGCCTGCGGCTCTACAGCGAACAGGACTTCCAGGGCCGGCCGGAATACACGGAGCCCGAGATACAGCGCACCAACCTGGCGGCGGTGATCCTGCGCATGCTGCAGCTGGGACTGGGCGATGTTGAGGATTTCCCCTTTATAGATCCGCCTGACTCGCGACTGGTGCGGGACGGCTACCGCCTGCTGGAAGAACTGACCGCCGTCAATCGCAAGGGTCGGCTTACCGGGCTGGGTCGGCAGATGGCCCGGCTTCCGGTTGACCCCCGCTTCAGCCGCATGCTGCTGGCCTCCGCCCGCGCGGGCTGCCTGCGGGAAGTCCTTATCATCACCAGTGCGCTAAGCGCGCAGGACCCGCGGGAGCGGCCGGCGGATCGCCAGCAGGCGGCGGACCAGGCGCACCGCCGTTTCTGGGACGAACGCTCTGACTTCCTGGTGCTGGTTAACCTCTGGGACTACTACGAGGACCAGCGCCAGGCGCTGAGCCAGAACCAGCTCCGCAAGCTCTGCAAGCGAGAGTTTCTATCTTTCTTGCGCATGCGCGAATGGCGCGATGTGCACCGCCAGCTCACCATCGCCTGTCGCGAGGCGGGGCTTCGCCAGAACTCGGAGGCCGCCGACTACGCCTCCCTGCACCGGGCGTTGATGGCGGGTCTGCTCGACAACCTGGCCCAGTGGCAGGAGGGGCGGGAATACCTCGGCAGCCGCAACCGCAAGCTGCAGGTCTTCCCCGGTTCCAGCCAGGCAAAGAAAAAACCGCGCTGGCTGCTGGCCGCTGAGATTGTAGAGACCTCCCAGGTGTTTGCCCGCTGCGTGGCGCGGGTTGAGCCTGAATGGGCGATGGACATCAATCCCGCGCTGCTCAAGCATCACGACTACGAACCGCACTGGCATATGCGCAGCGGCCGCGTGATGGCGCGGCGCCGCAGCAGCCTTTACGGCCTGGTGCTGGTGGACAAGCAGCGCATCCACTACGGACCTGAGAACCCGCCGGTGGCCCGTGAGCTGCTTATTCGCGGCGCATTGATCGAGGGTCGGATCAAGCCGCGGCCCGCGTTCCTGCGACATAACCTCGCACTGGTGGAAGAGCTGCAGGCCCTGGAGTCAAAGGTGCGGCGGCGCGACCTGGTGGCGGATGAAGACGCGATATTCAGCTTCTATGACGAGCGCTTGCCGGCGAACATCACCACGGCCAACCGGCTGCGGGACTGGCTGAAGAAAGACGCATCGGCCGATGCCATGCTGAGGCTGGACCGCGCCACGCTGCTGCTGCGGCCGGTGGACGAGGTGCTTGGGCAGCAGTTCCCGGATACGCTCGACTGGCAGGATATGACGCTGGCACTGGACTACCATTTTGAGCCTGGGCATCCGCGCGACGGCGTCAGTGTCACGGTCCCGGTGGGTCTGTTGAACCGCATTCCCCGGTACCTGTTCGACTGGCTGGTGCCGGGCCTGTTGCGCGAGAAGTGTGTTGCGCTGGTCAAGGGGCTGCCCAAGGCCCTGCGCAAGCAACTGGTGCCGGTGCCGGATTACGTGGATCGCGCCCTGCTGGATGTGCAGCCCCAGGACCGACCGCTGACCGACGTGCTGGGGGAGCGTTTGCGCGAGCTGTCCGGTGTACGCATTGCCCGCGATGACTGGCCGCTGGATGCGCTGGACGACTACTACCGGATGAACATCCGCATCGTCGATGCTGACGGCAAGCTCATTCAACAGGGGCGCGACCTGCAGGTGCTGGTGGAGGCCTGTCGGGAACAGTCCCAGGCCAGCCTGGTCGCTGATGATGCTGAAACCCTGCCGGCAGACCTTACAGACTGGAATATTCCGCCGCTGCCGCGACGGCGACGCAGCCGCCAGGCCGGTGTGGACGTGGAGTCCTATCCCGCGCTGGAGGATCGCGGCGACGCCGTCGCTGTCGTCCTGTGCGACTATCCGGAGCAGGCGGCGACCCGGCACCGGGCCGGGGTGGTCAAGCTGCTGCGGTTACAGTCTGCCCAGCAGGTTCGCTATCTGCGGCGCAGCCTGCTGCGCGACAACGCCGCCAGCCTGTTGCTGGCGGGTGCCGGCCTGGAACGCGAACCGCTGCTGGAAGACCTGCTGAGCGCCGTATTCTGGCGCGCCTGCCTTGAGCCGCTGGATGATCTGCCCAGAGATGCAGACGCTTTCGCCCAGGCCCTCGCCGCAGGCCGTGGGGAGCTGGTCAATGTGGGCAACGACTACGAGCGGGTGCTGCTCAACATGCTCAAACCGTTGGTAGAGGTGCGCGCCTGGCTCGCGAGTCCTGCAGCGGGCGAGCGCGGCGCGGTGTGCGACGACGTTGAGCGCCAGCTGCAGGGGCTGCTGCAGCCGGGGTTCCTGCTGAACACGCCCTGGCAGTGGTTCGAGCAATACCCGCGCTATATGAAGGCGCTGGCGACGCGGCTGGAGCGGGTGGCAGCGCAGCCGGGAAAAGACGCCTCGCACATCGAGTCCCTGCAGGCACTTTGCGCCCCCCTGGACGCAGCGCTGCAGCGAGACCCCGGCGCGCTGCTGAATAACCCCGAGCTTGCGCAGTACCGGTGGATGCTGGAGGAGCTGCGCGTATCCTTTTTTGCCCAGTCCCTGGGCACCGCGCTGCCGGTGTCTGCCAAGCGCCTGCAGGAGCAGTGGGACAAGATCGAGGCGAGGTCGGGTTGCTAACCGTGCTGAAAGTTCCGCAGTGCAACGCAGCAATTTAGTGTATTAGTACCGCGGGTTTTCTGTCGGTGGCAGGGAAACTGGATTGCCGCAGGTGGGTCATAGTCCGTGTGCCGGGTGAGGCTTACACACTTTGCACAGCGATCCCGGGGCGCTGCATTGGCGCGGGGCATAACAACGAAGCGCATCGAAACGGTGCGAAAGGAGTCTACACATGGCGCATTCAAAGAAACCACTCGCAGCGGCACTGGGTGCTGCGTTCCTGGCCTCGGCCATCACCCCGGTAGTATCGGCGGACACCAACCCCTTTGCTGCCAACCAGCTCAGCGGCGGCTACGACCTCGTTAATTTCGGCCACGAAGGTAAATGCGGCGAAGGCAAGTGCGGCGGCGGCGAGAAAGAGGCCGAGGGCAAATGCGGCGAAGGCAAGTGCGGTGAAGCGAAATCCGCGGAAGGCAAATGCGGTGAAGGCAAATGCGGCGGCGAGAAAAGCATGTCGGAAGGCAAGTGCGGAGAGGGTAAGTGCGGCGGCGAGAAGTCCTCTTCGGAAGGCAAGTGCGGTGAGGGCAAGTGTGGCGGCTGAGGCCGGCTGATCATGCCTGATTCCACGGGCTATACAACAGGCAACCCCACACCGGGTTTCCAGGGAGCTGGACTCGGACTGCGGCGGGCCCTTTTGGGCCCGCTGTCAGATATGGCGCAGGGAAGCGTTGATTTTATGGAGGTGGCGCCGGAGAACTGGATCGGCGTCGGCGGTCGCTTCGGCCGACAGTTTCGCGAGCTGGCGGAGCGCTACACCATCAGCCTGCACGGGCTGTCGCTGAATATCGGCGGCGTCGAACCCCTGGATCGCGACCTTGTTACCGCTATCGGGGCGTTTATGGACAGCTTCAACTGTCCGCTGTACACCGAGCACCTGACCTACTGCGCGGACGACGGCCACCTGTACGACCTGATGCCCATCCCCTTCACCGCGGAAGCGGTGCAGCACGTGGCGGGTCGGGTCAGGGAGGTGCAGGACCTGCTGGGCAGGCGCATCGCCCTGGAGAATGCGTCCTACTACGCGGTCTCTGCGGCTGAAATGACCGAGAGCGAATTTATTCGCGCAGTGCTGGAGGAAGCGGACTGCGACCTCCTGCTGGACGTAAACAACATCTACGTCAACAGCATCAACCACCGTTACGATGCAGCGGCGTTTCTCGCATCACTGCCGCTGGAGCGGGCGCGCTATATCCATATCGCGGGACACTACGATGAAGCGGAAGACCTGAAGGTCGACACCCACGGCGCCGATGTCATTGATCCCGTGTGGTCCCTGCTGGAACAGGCCTACCAACTGTGTGGGCCACTACCTACGCTGCTGGAGCGCGACTTCAACCTGCCACCATTGGCTGATCTGCTGGACGAAGTGGCGCAGATTCGCAGGCTGCAGGACGCCTGCCGCGACAAGGTGCTGCGGCATGGCTGAGCAAAACGCCCCTGGATCGGTGCCGGTGCCTGAATCTCTGCAGGCGCTGCAGCAGGCGTTTACCCGTCACGTCCGCAATCCCTCACAGGTGCAGGCACCCGCCGGCATTGAAAGCCGGCGCATGAAAATCTACAACGACCTTGTCTACAACAACATTGAGAGTTTCCTCAGCGGCGGGTTCCCGGTGCTGCGCAGCATTTACCGGGACGAGGACTGGCATCGCCTCGCGCGGGACTTCATCGCCAATTACCGCTGTAGCTCGCCGTTTTTCCTGGAGATCAGCCAGGAATTCCTCAATTACCTGATGCACAGCCGGGAGCCGACGCCGGTAGACCCGCCGTTTATGGTGGAACTGGCGCACTACGAATGGGTGGAGCTGGCTCTGGACGTCGCCACCGATGCGTTCCCCGATGATGTGGACCTCGAAGCTGATCCGCTGGAGACCATCCCGGTGCTGTCACCGCTGGTGATGAACCTGCGCTACGCCTGGCCGGTGCATACCCTGGGCCCGGGAGTGGCGCCCGAGGCGCCGCCGGCGCAGCCCACCTTTCTGGTGGTTTACCGCGACCGCCTGGAGAAAGTGCGCTTCATGGAATCCAGTGCCGCCACGTCTCGCCTGCTGGAACTGCTGGCCGAGAACGACACGCGCACGGGGCGGGCATTACTGGAACAACTGGCGGCTGAAATGAATGCGCCGTCTGTTACCTCGATAGTGGAGTTTGGCGCAGGCATGCTGGCCGAGTTCCAGCGCAGCCACGTGCTCGCGGGATGCCGCTCTGGCTGACGCCCGCGCTTGCGGCGTCGCGCTGGCGTGGCCTACTATTGAGTCCCGCATGTTCAATACAAAAAAATGAACCGTTTCCTGCGCTGTGTTGCGCTGATCTGGCTGGCGGCCGCCACCGGCATGGCGGTCGCGCAAGACATAGAGCCACCGAACCCGGACCCCTTTGAAGGCGCCAACCGGGTGGTATTTGCGTTCAACGATACCGTGGACCGCCTTGCGCTGGCGCCGGTTGCCCGCGGCTACAAGGCCATCACGCCGGCTTTCGCGCGTCGCGGTGTGGGCAACTTCTTTGCCAATCTCTACGATCTCAATGGCGCGCTGAACGCGGGCCTGCAGGGGCGTTTTGGCAACATGGCCCGCAACGGCGGCCGCTTTGTGGTCAATTCAACGGTGGGCATGTTTGGCTTCGTTGATATCGCCAGCGAAATGGGGCTGTCCCCCTACCGCACAGACTTCGGACACACACTGGCGATCTGGGGGATGAAACGGGGCCCTTACCTGATGCTCCCCTTCTTTGGGCCGCGCACCGTGCGCAGCGCGATCGGCACGTCATTCGATACCGTGGCGAGCCTGCAGTGGCAGGTGAATGACAACATTACCCGCAACGCCCTGTTCGCGACGGAAATCGTCGACAACCGGGCCGCGCTGACGGCAGCGGAGGACCTGATTACCGGTGATCGCTATATTTTTATTCGCGATGCCTACCTCCAGCAGCGCGAGTTCTTCGTCAAGGGCGGCGTGGTGGAAGACAGCTTCTCGGATTTCGATGACGACTTTGACTGGGATGAATAGACCGTCTCTGTGAAATGTTTGGCATTACGACGCATCTGTCTTGCAGGCTACCAGTGGTCGGCGTAGGGTTCTGCAACGAGTAAGGATGCGTGGCCTATGGCTGAGCTGAGCGGCAAGGTCTTGCTGCTTGAGAAAGACGCCCAAACTGCTAACGCTATCGCCGATCGGCTGGTAGCACAGGGCTACTACGTCGAAATATCTTCTGAAGTGGACCCCGGCCTCGACGGCGACATCGACGACGATGTGGACGTGGTGTTGTGCGATCTCGACCTGCCGGATATCTCCTGGGAGGGGGTGTTCGAGGTGCTGAGCGAACGCCAGCAGGAGATCTCCGCCATCATGCTGTCTTCCCACGAGCAGGTGGTGGATGTGATGACTGCCCTGCGTCTGGGGTTCCGGGACTTTTTCCACAAACCTATCGATGACTGGGACGCCCTGTTGGCCTCCGTGGCGCGCTGTGCCGAGGAAAGCCGGTTGCGCCGCGAGAATGCGGCGTACCGCGCCAAGCTGGAGTCAGCCAATGCGGAACTGCGCGGCACCGTGCAGGTGCTGGAACAGGACCAGCAGGCGGGCCGGCACGTACAAATGCGCATGTTGCCCCAGTCACCTGTCGAAATTGACGGCTTTCGCTTCAGCCACTCTGTGCTGCCATCGCTGTATCTTAGTGGGGATTACACCGATTACTTTCGCGTTGGCGATCATCATGCGGTCTTCGTGATCGCCGATGTGTCAGGGCACGGCTCCTCATCGGCCTTTGTCACGGTGCTTCTGAAAAACCTGTTGGCGCGCAAGCGCTCTGATTACATCCACCTGGGTGACCCCACCATTATGCAGCCGGTGGAGATGCTGGGTCGGGCCAACCGGGACCTGCTGGAACTGGCGATTGGCAAGTTCTCCACGGTGGTGATGGGACTGATTGACCTGCAGCCCCGGGTGATGCGCTACAGCATCGCCGGCCACCTGCCGCTGCCGGTGCTGGTTACCGACCAGGGTGCGCGCTTCCTGGAGGGCGCAGGCACGGCGGTGGGGATCATGGAGGATGCGGACTACAACGAATACGAGGTGACGCTGCCGGAGCGCTTTATGCTGGCGCTGTTCACCGATGGCATCCTCGAGATCCTGCCGCCGGATAACCTGGTGGACAAGGAAAAATACTTCCTCGATGTGTTCTCCCACGGCTTTGAAACGCCCCTGCAAATCTCCGCCCGGCTGGGTCTAGGGCAGGTGGAATCCGTGCCGGACGACATAGCAGCGCTGTACGTGGAACACGCGCGCAGCAGAACCCTGCAATGAGTACGGGCCGCATCCTCGCCACCGAGCACCGCGGCGCCTACGCGCTGAAGCTGGTGGGTGATGTGCGGGTAGACCTGTGCAGTGCCATTGAGGAGTACTTCCGCAGCATGTTCAGCAATCCCGCCTTCGAGAGTGTGACCGTGGACCTCTGCGAGGCCGAGGGTATGGACAGCACTACCCTGGGACTGCTGGCCAAGCTGGCCCTGCAGACCCGCGAACGCTATGGCCTGCGGCCTGTGGTCTACTCCTGTAACAGCGGCATCAACCGCCTGCTGGAATCCATGGGTCTGGGCAGGTTGCTGGATATTCGCGCCGAACATCTGCAAAACCAGGCAGAGATCACCGAGATACCCTCCGTCAGTGAGGATCCCGAGGCGGTGCGAATGAAGGTGCTGGAGGCGCACCGGGTGCTGATGGACATCAGCGAGGAAAACCGGGAGCGTTTCAGTGACCTGGTGACGGTGCTGGAGCAGGGCACCAGCCACTGAGCCGTCTACTGCTCCAGCGTCTTTGCCACGTCCATTTTTATCCGTATGAAATCCTTGTGAGACACATGGATCAGGTCTGACACCTGGCGTATCAGTCGCTCCTCGTACTTGTCCAGGTCCCCATCGGCGAAGGCCACGCGCCACATGCAGTGGATCAGGTCGTGTTTCTCCTCTCGCTCGAAGTGGTCGTTGATCAGCCGCGTGAATTCGTACAGCGAGGTCGCCTTGTCCGCCGCCTTCGTCGCCAGCCTCAGCAAGTCTTCAATCTCATCCTCGCTCAGGTGCAGGGTATCCTTGAGGGCCGCGGCCAGCGTTTCTTCTTCCGCTTCATCAATGGTGTAGTCCGCCCGGGTCATTTCGATCAGCAGGGCCGCCGCGGCCAGGTTGCGCTGGTGTTTAAGCTCCGCCGCGTCGATTTCTTCCTTGGCGCCAAACAGCGCCAGCAATGATTTGATCATGGCTTCCCGTGTTGTCCTTGCGTCACTGTTGTAGAGAGTGGTGTACCGATGGCCGATATCCCGCCTGTTTCGCTGCTAGGGCGTACTGGATAGCACCTGCTCCAGCTTGACCTGGTCGGCCACAAAATTCCTTATGCCCTCGGCGAGCTTCTCCGTGGCCATGGCATCGTCGTTCAGAGCGTAGCGGAATTCGGATTCTTCCAAGTGTATCCGATCACCTGCGCTGCCGGCGGTCTCGGCGGAGAGCCGTCGGGGCAGCGCAGCCTGGTCTTCACTCAGGGATTCCAGCAGGGCCGGGCTGATGGTGAGCCGGTCGCAGCCCGCCAGGGCCTCGATCTCACCGGTGTTGCGAAAGCTTGCCCCCATCACCACCGTGTCGTAGCCGTGCTGTTTGTAGTAGTTATAGATACGCGTGACCGACTGCACACCCGGGTCGTCGTCCGGTGAATTGATGGTGAGGTCGGTATTGGCCGTGTACCAGTCCAGGATGCGGCCAACAAAGGGCGAGATCAGGTACACGCCGGCCTCGGCGCAGGCCACGGCCTGCTCAAAGCCGAACAGCAGGGTCAGGTTGCAGTTGATGCCCTCTTTTTCCAGCTGCTCCGCGGCGCGAATGCCCTCCCAGGTGGAGGCCGTTTTGATCAGGATGCGCTCGGGCCCGATGCCGGCCTGCTCGTACAGGCCGATCAGCTTGCGGGCTTTGGCAATGGTGCCCTCGGTGTCGAAGGACAGGCGCGCATCCACTTCAGTGGACACGCGACCGGGGACGATATCGAGAATCTCGCAGCCAGTGGAAACCGCCAGCTTGTCGCTGCAGTTGGCCAGCTGCTCGTCGCTGCTGCCGCCCTGTTGGGCGGCCCACTCCCGGGCCGCCTGAATCAGCGGCTGGTACACCGGCAGGGCGGCGGCTTTTAGCAGCAGGGACGGGTTGGTGGTGGCATCCTGCGGCGTAAACCGGCGAATGGCTTCGATGTCGCCGGTGTCGGCGACCACCTGGGTCATGCTTTTGAGTTGGTCCAGTTTACTGCTCATACGGCCAGTCGCTCCTCTGGCGTGTTTGTGTGGGTGACATGCGCCAGGGCGTCTTCCAGTACGCCCATTCCCGCGCCGGGCTTGCAGGCATTTTCGCTGAGGTGGCGCCGGAACCGGCGCGCCCCGGGTACGCCCTGGTATAACCCAAGAATATGACGCGTCATGTGGTGCAGGGCAGATCCCTGGGCCAGTTGTTCCCTGACGTAGGGTAAAAACCCGGCCATGACCGCCTCGCGATCAACCGCTGGGCGCAGGTCGGCGAAGATCAGGCGGTCCACCTGCGCCAGCAGGAAGGGGTTGTGGTAGGCCTCGCGGCCCAGCATCACGCCGTCGACCTGCTTGAGATGTTCCTCACAGGCTGCGAGGTCGGTAATGCCGCCGTTGATCACGATACTGAGGTCAGGCCGCGCCTGCTTCAGGCGGTACACCCAATCGTAGTGCAGGGGGGGCACCTCCCGGTTCTCTTTGGGACTGAGGCCTTTCAGCCACGCCTTGCGGGCGTGAACAATAAATACCTCGCAGCCGGCGGCCGCCACCGCGTCAACAAAGCCCCGCATCTCGTCAAAGCTTTCCATATGGTCGATACCGATGCGGTGCTTGACCGTCACGGGAATCGCGC